>CAKSZF010000017.1 GCA_934525405.1 uncultured Faecalibacterium sp. | reverse complement strand
GGACGCTGGCAGTAGAAGGCGGGGTCGATGCCCAGATTCGCAAAGGTCTGCATCCATGTATCGTACTTGAAGCACTCCTCCCAGCCGTCGAAGTAGCAGCCGCGCTTGTATGCCTCTACGATGACCGGGGCAAGGCGGCGGTCGCCCTTAGCGAACACGCCCTCCAAAAAGCTGGTGGTGCTGTCGTGGTAGTTCACCTTGATCTTGCGGCTGTGCACACTTTCCAGCAGGTGCTTCTGCTTGGCCTGCAGAGTCTCGGCGGTATCCATGGGCACGAACTGGAAGGGGGTGTGGGGCTTGGGCACAAAGCAGGCGCAGCTGATAGTCACCTGCACGCCGCGTCCCTTGGCATGGTTCGTGTTCTTATAGTAGAGGTCTACCACCTTCTGAGCAGTCTCGGCAATACCCTCGATATCCTCCATGGTCTCGGTGGGCAGGCCCATCATGAAGTAGAGCTTGACCGAGGTATAGCCTGCGTTAAAGGCGATGGTACAGGTCTTTTCGATCTCGTCCCAAGTGACGTTTTTGTTGATGACATTGCGCAGACGCTGGGTACCGGCCTCTGCAGCAAAGGTCAGGCCGCTCTTGCGCACCTTGGTGGTTTTTTCGATCAGGCTCTGGGAGAAGTTGTCCACGCGCAGGGAAGGCAGCGACAGGCTGACGTGCTCCTTGGGTGCCCACTCGTTCAGATCGTCCAGCAGTTCTTCCAGCTGACCGTGGTCAGAGGTGGAAAGGCTGGAAAGGCTCAGTTCTTCGTAGCCGGTGTTGGCACACAGATCCTGCGCGGCCTTGTTCAGCAGGCTGGCATCGCGCTGGCGCATGGGACGGTACAAGAAACCCGCCTGACAGAACCGGCAGCCGCGCACGCAGCCGCGCAGTACCTCGATGCTGGCGCGATCCTGAATGGCGCCCACCATGGGCACCACAAAGTTTGTGGGCGGGGCAAACTGGTTCAGATCCTTGATGATGGCCTTGGTGATGCGCGCCGGGATGCCCGGCTCGTTGGGGGTGATGGCCTTGACCCGGCCATCCTCGTGGTAGGTAACATCGTAGAAGGCCGGGATATACACGCCCGGGATCTTTGCAATGTTGAGCAGCAGCTGCTTTTTGGAGATGCCCTCTTTTTTGGCCTTTTCGATCTCGGCGCAGATGGCGGGCAGCTGGTTTTCGCCCTCGCCCAGCTGGATGACGTCAAAGAAATCCGCGATAGGCTCGGCGTTGCAGGCGCAGGGACCGCCCGCTACGATCAACGGCCAGCGGTCGTCACGGTCTTTGGAATAGAACGGGATGCCCGCCAAGTCCAGCATGGCAAGGATATTGGTGTAGGAAAGCTCGTATTGCAGGGTAAAGCCCACAGCATCAAAGGCCGTGAGAGGGTCTTTGCTTTCCATGGTGTACAGCGGCAGCTGCAAGCGCTCCATCTCTGCCTTCATATCCAGCCAAGGCATAAAGGCGCGCTCACACCACCAGTTCTCGTGGCCGTTGAGCAGCTCGTACAGGATCTTTTCGCCCAGAAAAGACATGCCCACCTCGTAGGTATCCGGGAAGCAGAAGGCAAAGCGCACATCCACCTTATCCTTTTCTTTATAGATACTGCCGGGCTCGCCGCCGGTATAGCGGCCGGGCTTCTGCACCCGTCCCAGCGCTTCTTTCAGTTTGGGATCAAACATCGGGTCCTCCATAAACAATCCGTTTTTTGCGTTCTTTTTATTTTACCCCAAATGTGCCGGTTTTGCAATCGTTTCGCGCCGTTTGTGTGCACTTTCCGTATTTTTGCCGCCAGAGCATCCCAATGCACGCTGCCATCTGCGCACCGTCCAGCGGCGGCACCGGCAGCAGATTGAACAGCCCCGTCAGCAGATTCGCCGCCCAGAATGCGCTGCCGCGGATGGTGGCAGCTTGCGCAAGACGCAGCGCCCATACCCCGGCAAGCACAAAGTTGACCGCAGGCCCGGCGGCGGCCAGCACAAGCCGCTGACGCGGGGACAGCCTCTCCCCTGCTGTGTGCATACAAAAGCCGGTCATGGTCACCTCGATGACCGGCAGATGCCTTTGCTGGATGCAGTAGACGAGGATGTGCCCCAGTTCGTGCAAAACAGCCGCCAGCAGTCCCAGCCGCAGAAAGCCGCTGGCATCAAAGTAGAGCAGCAGATACACCACGCCGCACAGCAGCACCGGGTCCCGGAATACAAGCTTCCCCGCCCGTATCCGGTTCATGGGGCAGTCTCCAGCAGAGCAGCGGGGTCGCAGGCAGTGCCCTGCTGCCACAGCTCCAGATGCAGGTGTGCCCCGGTGGCGCGGCCTGTCTGTCCTACTGTGCCCAGCGTCTGCCCGGTCTGTACCACCTCTCCCGGGCGGACGTAGAGGTATTGCAGGTGTGCGTAGCGGGTCTCGTAGCCATCCGGGTGCAGGATGCGCAGATGGTTGCCGTAGCTTGAGCTGTACGCCGCCGCAGTCACTACCCCGCCCTGCACCGCCCGCACTGCCGTGCCCGCCGCACAGGCAAGGTCGATTCCCTGATGGAACGCAGGCTTGCCGGTAAAGGGGTCTGTCCGCGCGCCGTAGGCATCCGAGATACGCCACGCCGTGGTATCCAGCGGAAAGCCATACTTTTTCGTGTTCCGCGCGGCCTGCACCGGCAAAGCCGCCAGCAGACAGAGTACCAGTCCCGCCAGCACAAGCGCCACAACGCCCCACCGCCGTCTGCGTATTTTTGCTGCCTGTCCGCTCCGTTTTGCCCGCATACGTCACCCTCCTATCCTGAAAAGTGTATGCACAAGCAACGGGCGGGAGAACATAAACAAAAAAAACAGAGCCGCCGCACAAATTTCTGCGCAGCAGCTCTGGCTTTGGTTTACATGATTTTACAGATCAGCGCCGGAAAAAGCTTCCGATGCGTTCCAGCAGGCTCTTTTTCTTGGGTGCAATAACGGTGACAACAGGCTTTGCAGCCGGACGGGGTGCAACCGGAGCTTTGGGGGCGGGCTGCGCAGCGCGGGGCTTGTTGTTCAGCATCTGCTCCAGCGCCTCGTAGTGGTCGGTCTGCTGCGCCGCCGGGGCGGTTTCCGTTGCCTTTTCCGGTGCAGGCTGGAACACATGGGGCAGCTCCTGTTTGAGCTGTTCCACGGTAACTTCCTGACAGACTGCCGCCGTTTTTTCCGTTTCCGACGCGAGGGTGGTGCACTTCCACGGCTCGGGGTGCTGCCAGTCGTTGCGCAGCAGCTCGTACATACCCATCTGGCTGTTGACCAGCGGCTCGCCCTCGGCGGGTTTCACCTTCTGGTAGCTGCCGCTGGCATCCATGACCCGGGCGTTGACGTTATCCCGCAGCTGCAGCTGAAGGATATCGGTAAGCTTTTGCACCAGAGCGGGATCCTCCACCCGCACGCCGACCTCCACGCGGCACTCAGTATTGCGGGTGAGGAAGTCGCCGGAGGCAATGTAGATACGGGTGTGGGTGCCATCGAAGAAACTGTAAATGCGGCCATGCTCAAGATACCGTCCCACCAGACTGCGGATGTGCAGATTCTCGGTCTTGCCGGGCACCTCTGCGCGCACGCAGCAGATGCCGCGCACGATCATATCAATGCGCACCCCGGCACAGCTGGCTTCCTGCAATTTGAGGATGATGTCCCGGTCGCTGATGGAGTTGTTTTTCAGGATCATGGAAGCCGGGCGACCCATGCGGGCGGCAGCGATGACGTGATCCATCTCGTCCAGCAGCACGCTCTTGAAGCGCAGCGGAGCAACCAGCATCTTGTCGCTTTCCTCGGTGAGCTGCTGCACGGCCAGATTGCGGAACACCTTGGAGGCTTCCTCGCCGATGCGCTCGTCTGCGGTGATGAAGGAATAATCCGTATACAGTTCGCTGGTTTTTTCGTTGTAGTTGCCGGTACCGATCTGGGTGATATAGGAGTAGCCCTCTGCGCCTTTGCGGGTGATGAGGGTCAGCTTGGAGTGCACCTTGTAGTCCTCGAAGCCGTAGATGACGGTGCAGCCAGCGCTTTCCAGTTGCTTGGACCAGTCGATGTTGTTCTGCTCGTCAAAGCGAGCGCGCAGTTCCACCAGCGCTACCACTTCTTTGCCGTTTTCGGCAGCTTCCATCAGCGCCTGCACGATCTGGGACTCCCGCGCCATACGGTAGAGGGTCATCTTGATGGAGATGACGTCCGGGTCCTGTGCGGCCTTTTTGAGCATGGCGATAAAGGGGCGGATGGACTGGTACGGGTAGCTGAGCAGCACGTCATGCTTCTGCACCTCGGCAGCCAGATCATAGTCCGGCGGCGGCAGCATGGGACGTGCGGGGGTGTAGAACAGCGCCGGGTGACCCTCGGCCTCCATGCGGCCGGAAAGCTTGAAGAAGAAGCTCAGATCCAGCGGGCTCTTTTGCAGAAATACCCGCTTGCGGGTCAGCTCCAGACGGCTGCACAGCAGCCGCTCCACCTCCGGTGCGGGGGCGGGGGTGATCTGCAGCCGGACAGCAGCCAGCTTGCGGCGGCGCCGGAGCAGCTCGGTCATGATCTCACGATAATCGATATCGTGATCCATCATGCCCTCTTTTACGTCGATATCCGCGTTACGGGTGACCCGGAACAGGCATTTTTCCTGCATGGAATCCTTGCCGAAGATGCTGGACGCATAGTGCAGCACCAGCTCCTCGGTGAGAGCAAACTGCACAGCGCCGTCCTTTTTGATGAAGTGCATCCGCTCCATCTGGCTGGAGATGGGCACGATGCCAAGGCTCTGCTCCTGCGTGTGCTTTTCCTTGAGCAGCACGCCAAGGTAGATCTCCTTGTTGCGCAAAAACGGGAACGGGTGGCGGTTATCTACGATCTGCGGGCTGAGGATGGGGAACAGCTCCGACTGGAAGTATTTTTTCCAGAGATGCTCCTCTTCCTTGGTCAGGTGGTCGAAATCCACCTTATGGTAGCCGTTCTCCGCCAGATTTTCCAGTGCCTTTGCGTAGAATTTATCGCACTCCTCTTGCAGCTGCGCCGTTTTGGGCATAATGGCGGCCAGCTGCTCGGCGGCGGTCATGTTGGTCTTGTTTTCCCGCTTTTCCTTTTTGGTCTTGCTCTGCTCAAGGTTTGCGCGCTCCTGCAAGGAGCCCACGCGCACCATGAAAAACTCGTCCAGATTGGAGCCGTAAATTGCCAGAAACTTGATCCGCTCGCCCAGCGGGACGTTTTTGTCCTTGCCCAGCGCCAGAACGCGGCGGTTGAAATCCAGCCAGCTCAGTTCGCGGTTAATAAAGATCGATTCGTCACTCATAACAATAAATCTCCATATTTCCTCTTTGACCAAGGCAGCAAGCGGGCTGTTCCCTTTTTCAGCGGACATACGCCTGCCCTGCCCATGAATCCACCATTGCTTGGGTAATGCCCGGCACCTGCGCGGCATCCTCCACCTGTGCAAACGGGCCGTATTGTGCCCGATAGTCCAGAATGGCCTGTGCTTTGCGGGGGCCGACACCGGGTAGGGTGCACAAAGCATCTGCATCGGCGGTGTTCAGCTCCACCTGCGTATACGCCGCCAGTTCCTTTGTGTCCGGCAGTGTCTGCGGCGTTTGCGACCGCAGCGGCACTGTGAAACGGAACGCCAGCCCCGCGCAGACCCCTGCAGCGGCAAGGCACAACAGCAAGAACAGCCCTTCGCGGTGCTTTTTATCCGGCATAGTTCCTTCTCCCATTCTACCTGATTTTTTGCCAAAAAGAAAGCCCTCTGCGGAAAAATCACAGAGGACTTTGCATAAGTTTTACACGGATTTTTCAGCAGCACGCACCATGCGGTACAAAACCTCCACCGCAGCGCCACCGGCGGCATCCGTCAGGGTGACCTGTCCGGCGGCAAGGCGCAGCTCTGCCGGGGCGTCGGCGGCCACTGCACTGTGCTCCACAGCCTGTACCAGCTCCAGCATGGGCTGACTGCCCGCCAGCACCAGAACCTGCTCTGCACCCACCTGCGCCATGGCGCAGACGGTGTCCAGCATTTCCCGGCCGGAGATGCGCTTCGGGGTAAGGACAAGGATATCCGGGGCGATGCGCTCGCCCAGCAGGGCAACACGATCCCCGATGGCCTTTTCTGCCAGCGAGATCAGGGGCACAGACTTGCTGTCCTGATACAACAGCACCCGCAGCACCTGCTCGGGATGGATATCGGCGGCGTTCGCCAGCAGATACGGGGTCCACTCCTGCCGCAGATGGCGCTCCAGCGCATTGCTCATGCGCAGCACCCGGGTGGTACCGTCCTGCATCTGCACGGCAACCCCCACGCCAGGGGTATCCGGCAGGCAGGTGAAAAGCTCCTGCTGCTGGGCAAAGCTGCACAGAGGCACCCGGTTGCCATCGGCATAGTGGTAAGCCATAGTGCCACCGCACACCAGCGCAGGCGCTGCCAGACGCACGCTGCCCAGAATGGAGCGCACCGCACGCGGAGAGCGCTGCGAAAAAACGGTCAGTCTACCGCCGCGGCTGCTGAACAGCTGCAAAACGTCCCGCACCACCTGGGTCAGGTTTCCATCCTCGCCCAGCAGCAGGTTATCCAGATCACAGAGCACCAGAGTGGATGCCAGAGAATCGTTCATGTGTTTTTCCTCCTGAGAGTTGCGAGAAAATGGGTAAAGTAGTCCGGCAGCTCAGAGTCGAACCGCAGCTGCTCCCCGGTGATGGGGTGGATAAAGCCCAGCGTTTTGGCGTGCAGACACTGGCCGTGCAGGCTTGTGATGCAGTTGTGAGGACCGTACACCGGGTCCCCTGCCACCGGATGGTGGATGGAGGCCATGTGCACGCGGATCTGATGGGTGCGGCCGGTCTTTAGGCGGCATTCCAGCAGGGTGAACTCGCCCAGCCGCTCCAGCACCTTATAGCCGGTGTAGGCGTACTTGGTGTGGGGCTCGGTGGCCGGGTAGACCGCCATTTTTTTGCGGTCGGTCTTGCTGCGGCCAAGGTTTGCTTCCACAAAGCCCTCGTCCTGCGCAAAGCCGCCGTAAACTACCGTCTGGTAGGCGCGCTCCACGCTGTGCACCGCCATCTGCTGGGAAAGCCCGATGTGGGTGGCGTCATCCTTTGCCACCACCAGCAGGCCGCTGGTGTCCTTATCGATGCGGTGGACGATGCCGGGGCGAATCTCGCCGCCAATGCCGGAAAGACTGCCCTTGCAGTGCCACAGCAGAGCGTTGACCAGCGTGCCGTCCGGGTTGCCGGGAGCGGGGTGCACCACCATGCCTTTGGGCTTATTGACCACCAGCAGATGGGCATCCTCGTAGACGATCTCCAGCGGGATATCCTGCGGCACGGCCTCGATAGGCTTTGCATCCGGGATCTCCAGCAGCACAGTGTCCCCTGCCTTGAGTTTCAGGCTTTTGGCCACAGCCTTGCCGTTGCACTGCACATGACCCTCGGCCACCAGCGTTTGCAGCGCCGAGCGGGACAGGCCGGTGTCCTCGCCGCTGAGAAAGCGGTCGATGCGCTGCCCGGCAGTCTCCTGCTCTACGATAAATTCACGCTGTTCCATGGTTTACTGCTCCTTAGAGGCGGCATCGGCGTGGAGCTCATCCAGAAAGATCACCAGCACCCACAGTGCCACACCCACGCAAACGCAGATATCTGCAAAATTGAACACGGCAAAGCGCATGAACAGCAGGTTGATGTAGTCCACCACCTCGCCGTTGAGCACACGGTCGATCAGGTTGCCGATGCCGCCGCCCAGCACCAGCACCAGCGCTGCCTGCTGCAAGCGTTTGCCGCGGCTGCGGAAAAACAGGCCGTAGGCGACCGCCAGCAGCGCTGCACTTGTGGCAATGATAAGGAACAGCTGCTTGCCGCTGAGCAGGCTGAAAGCCATGCCCTGATTGAGCACGAACCGCAGCTCCACCACATGGGGGATGAGCGGCATAGCGCCTACCGGCTGCAAAGCCTGCACCGCCCACAGTTTGATCAGCTGGTCGATGCCGACCAGTGCCGCCACAGCCGCCAGATTGAAGAGTACAAATGCCATTAGCTACCTCGTTTCTGTTATAAAAAACGGCGCTCCCCGGTCAAGGGAGCGCCGCCCTTTTACAAAACAGATTTGTATTTATGCGGGACGCTTATGCTTCCACAACGCTGGCGCAGCGTGCGCACAGGGTGGGATGTGCGGGGTGGCTGCCAATGGAAGCAGAGTACTTCCAGCAGCGCTCGCACTTATCGCCGGTGGCGTGTGCAGCTGCAACGCCCAAGCCCTCGACAGCGCTGGCAGCGCCGCCCTCGCCCTTGACCAGCTCCACATGGGAGACGATCATCAGGTCGGCCAGCTCGTCCATGGGGATGCTGTTCAGCAGGTCATAGACGGCATCGTTGCAGTACAGGGTGACGGAAGCTTCCAGAGAAGCGCCAATCAGCTTTTCGGCACGGGCCTGCTCCAGCACCTTCTTGACCTCGTCGCGCACGGCGATGAGCTGTGCCCACTTTGCCTTGAAGGCATCGTCGGCGGCGTACTGGCCAGCCTTGGGCATCTGCTCGAACACCACATACTTGTTCATGCCCTCGGTCTTGGGCATGAAGTCCCAGATCTCCTGGCTGGTGAAGCACAGGATGGGGGCAATGATCTTGTCCAGAGCGACAAGGATCTTGTACATGGTGGTCTGGGCGGCCTTGCGGGCTGCGCCGTTGGTGCAGTACAGGCGATCCTTGGTGACGTCCAGATAGAAGTTGGACATAGCCACCACGCAGAAGTTGTACACGGCATGGTAGACCTTATTGAAGTCGTACACAGCGTAGCCTGCATTGGTGTTGACGATCAGGTCATCCAGCGCAGCCAGTGCCCAGCGGTCGATATCCTGCAGCTGATCGTCTGCAACACAATCGGTGTTGGGGTCAAAGCCGTCCAGATTGCCCAGAATGAAGCGGGCAGTGTTGCGGATCTTGCGGTAAGCCTCGCTGAGCTGCTTGAAGATGTTCTTACCGGCGCGCACGTCCACGGTGTAATCGGAAGAAGCCACCCACAGACGGATGATATCTGCGCCGTAGTCCTTGATGATCTCGCTGGGCTCCACGCCGTTACCGGCGCTCTTGTGCATCTGCTTGCCCTGCTCGTCCACCACCCAGCCGTGGCACAGCACGGACTTATAGGGTGCGCAGCCCTTGCTTGCAACGCTGGTCAGCAGACTGGACTGGAACCAGCCGCGGAACTGGTCGCCGCCTTCCATATACATATCGGCAGGGAAACGCAGCTCGGGACGCTCGTCCAGCACGGCGGCGTGGGTGGAGCCGGAGTCAAACCAGACGTCCATGATGTCGGTGTCCTTCTCCCACTCGGAAGCGCCGCACTTTTCGCACACTTCGCCTGCGGGGATGATCTGCTCGGCATCGTACTTATACCATGCGTCAGAGCCCTCCTTGCGGAACAGAGCGCTGACAGCCTTGATGGTAGCATCGGTAATGTGGTAGGTGCCGCACTTCTTGCAATAGAAGGCGGGGATGGGCACGCCCCAGGTGCGCTGACGGCTGATGCACCAGTCGTTGCGGTCGCGCACCATGCCGGTCATGCGGTCGTGACCCCAATCCGGCATCCAGGTGACGGTATCAATGGCCTTGTACACGTCCTCGCGGAACTTGGCAATGGAGCAGAACCACTGCTCGGTAGCGCGGAAGATGATGGGGTTGTGGCAGCGCCAGCAGTGGGGGTACTGGTGCTTGATGTGCACCTGACCCATCACAGCGCCGGAGGCAGTCAGATCGGCCAGAATGGTCTTGTTGGCTGCCCACACGCGCTGACCAGCGTACTTACCGGCCAGCTCGGTCAGGTAACCGCCGTCGTCCACAGGCACGGTGATGGGCACCTGCGGATACTTCTGGCAGACGTTGAAGTCGTCCACGCCGTGGCCGCCTGCGGTATGCACGCAGCCGGAACCACTTTCCAGCGTGACGTGGTCGCCCAGAATGACCCAGCCCTCCTTGGGCAGGTAGACGTGGTTGTAGCGCATCAGCTCGAACTCGGCGCCGGAAACGGGCTCGCCCACGATCTCGTAGTTCTCGATGTGGCAGGCGTCCATGACGCTCTTGACCAGATCGGTGGCCATGATGTGGTACTCCTCGCCGATCTTGACGAAGGAGTACTCGAACTGACCGTTCAGGCAGATAGCCTCGTTGGCGGGCAGGGTCCAAGTGGTGGTGGTCCAGATGACGAAGTAGGTCTTATCCATGGGGATGCCGTACTTTGCCAGCACACCGTTGGGATCCTGCGAGACGTGGAAGCGCACAAAGATGGAATCGCAGTCGTCCTCGCCGTACTCGATCTCGGCTTCTGCCAGCGCGGTGCGGCAGTCCGGGCACCAGTACACGGGCTTGAGGCCCTTGTAGATGTAGCCCTTCTTGGCCATCTCGCCGAAGATCTCGATCTGACGTGCCTCAAACTCCGGCTTCAAGGTCAGGTAGGGGTGCTCGAAGTCGCCGATGACGCCCAGACGCTTGAACTGGTCGCTCATGATGTCAATGTGCTCGGTGGCAAACTTTTCACAGATCTGGCGCAGCTCCAGCTTGGAGATATCCTTCTTCTTGTCGCCGACGGAGGACAGAGCCTTCAGCTCAATGGGCAGGCCGTGGGTATCAAAGCCGGGCACATAGGGAGCCTGATAGCCCTCCATGTTCTTTTCGCGGATGATGATATCCTTGATGATCTTGTTCAGGGCGGTGCCCATGTGGATGTTGCCGTTTGCATACGGAGGGCCGTCGTGCAGAATGAACTGGGGCTTGCCCTCGTTGTGCTTCATGAGCTGATTGTACAGGTCGTTGTCGTCCCAATCCTTGAGCATGACCGGTTCCTTTTTGGGCAGACCGGCGCGCATCTCAAACAGGGTCTTGGGCAGATTCAGCGTACTGTCGTACTGCGATTTGTTCTTAGCCAATGGTTTACACTCTCCTCTATTTTTGCATTGGGTGCCTTACTCGCTGAACTTGACGCCCTGAAAAGCATCATAGTCCGGCTCATCCGGCTTCATATCAGCAGGAGGCGGGTCCAGCTTGAGCTGGCTTTCGTCCTTTGCCCAGAAATCCTCGCTGCTGTCAGCCGCCTTGTCGTCATCGGCAGGGGCGGCAGGTTCGGTGGTTTCGGTGGGTTCGGCAGCCTTAGCGGCAGGCTGCTCGACCGGGGCTGCTGCAGCATCGGCTGCAGGGGCAGTCTCGGGCTGTGCGGCGGGCTGCTCTGCGGCATCGTCCTGCGCAGGCTCTGCGTCCTGTGCGGGGGCGTCTTTAGCGTCCTTCTGGAACTCCGGCAGACGGCTCAAAGACTCCACATGGCTGCGGTACAAATTGAGCACATCTGCCTTGAAGCGGGTGACCTCCAGACGGACGCGGTCGTACTCCCGCTCCTCTGACAGACGCTTTTCGTTGGCCTCGCTCTCGATCTCGTCCGCGCGGTCGCTTGCCTTTTGCAGCAGCTCGTTGGCGTCGCGGATGATATCATCGCCCCGCAGGTTTGCGCGGTGGATGATCTCCTCGGCCTTCTGGTTTGCTTCGCGGATCACGTTTTCGCCCATGCGCTGGGCGTTGATCAGCGCGCTCTTGAGCATATCGCCGTCAGCCTCAAAGCTTTGCAGCTCGCCCTTGAGCTTCTGGTTCTCTGCGGTCAGATCAGCGATCTGCTTGCGCAGCTGCTCTGCCTGCGCATCGTTCTGCTGCAGCTGCTCCTCGACCTTGTCCAGAAAACGATCTACGTCCTCTGTACGGTAGCCGCGGAGGTTTTTTTCAAATTGTACAGAGCGGACATCCTGCGGAGTCAGCATAGTCATTTCCTCCCATAGCTTTTAATATTGAAAGAACTCAATGATCGAACGATCTTTTTTACTTTTCCCGGGCAATGCAGTCAGCCGGAAGCGGCCCTTGCCGCGCACAGTGAACACATCCTGCTCGTATACGGGGGCATGGGGCTTTTCTACCGGCAGATGGTTAATCTCTACCCTGCCCGCCTCGATCAGCTCCGCAGCGGTACCGCGGCTGACGTGCAGCATGGCAGAAAGCACTGCGTCCAGCCGCAGGGAGGACACGGTAGCGGTGAGCAGCTGCCGCTCCGGTGCCGGGAAGGCCGGGATCTCGTCCGGTTCCAGCAGGCGGGTGGACACCTCGGTGCGACCCACCTGACACAGCTCCCGGCAGATAAGCTTTGCTGCCGGCTCCAGCGCGAACACATAGGCCGTGCCCGGTGCATCGGCAGGTAGCAGGATATCGCCCAGCGCCTCGCGCTTGAGGGCAAGCCCCATCAGGCTGCCCAGATAGTCCTTGTGCGCGGGAAGCGCTGCCCCGGGCAGCCCCCGGCATTGCAGTTGTACGCAGCGCACCGGGCACTCCCCGTAGCTGTACTCCGGCTCCAGACAAAGCACCCGGCGCTCAGCCTCGGGCCAGCCGCCGTCAAAGCGCCAGCCGTCCCGCACACCGGCACGCCCCAGTGCCGCCCGGGCAAGATCCTGTTCCCGGTCGCTGAGAAATGCAGAGTACCGGGCTATGCCGCGGGAAAAAGCCGCATCGGCAAGATCCTCGATATGCCGCATGAGATAGCGTTCCTCATCGTTGCGGGCGGGCACAAAGCCCCGCACCGCGCCGACTGCCGGATCAATAGAATGCGCCATTGTTCTCCAGCTCGTCCAGCAGATCGCCCATGATATCCACGTTGTACGGGGTAATGATAAAGGTGCTGTTGGCTACGCGCTTGATCTGGCCGTTGTTGGCATAGGCCACGCCGGACAGGAAGTCCACCAGACGGCGGGAGACCTCCTTGTTGGTGGACTCCAGATTCAGCACCACGGTGCGCTTATTGTTCAGATGGTCGGCAATGGTGCTGGCATCCTCAAACCGCTCGGGCTTGACCAGAACCACCTTGAGCTGGGTGGTGGCATGGATGTTGACCACCTTGTTCTTCTTGCTGGTGCCCTCGGCAGGCTCCTCGGTCTCTTCGTCCATCCCGATGCCGACGCCGCTGTTGTTGTTGTTCACCATCTGGGGGCCGTCATCGATGTACTGATCCTCGTACTCGTCCCCTTCGCCCATCAGGCCCTTCTTAATGCTATCCAGCAAAGACATAATTATCTGCTCCTTTCATTCGGGCAGCGCCCGGCTGCCTGGCGTTCTTTGCAAAAAGAATGCAAATAGCTTTTACTATTATCTGATTTTTTTCAGCAGATGTCAATAACTACAAAAGTTTTCCGTCATATAAATTTTGTCCCGAGACGATTATTTCGTCATAAAGCCTTACCTGACTGACGGAACCGTCCGTTCCCTTGGGCAAAACAAGGATGTAATCCCCTTCCGTAACCAGCGGATGGTCGGCATCCACGGGATCGATCTTACAGAAGCGGGCGATGTTGCCGTATTTGACATACACACCCGGGATATAGTTTTCACCCTGCGTCTCGGCCTCGGTGCCGTCCTCTTTCAGGTAGTGTACCGCTGCGGCGGGCACCCGCAGACCGGTGCTCTCGCTGGTGCTGATGCGGGCGCGGGCGTGGTTGAGGCACAGCACATCGCCGTTGATGGAGTTGCAGCGCAGCACAAAGCGGGCGACGTCCTGCTCCGCGTCAATGGTCACCTCGGCGACAGTGGCGCGCAAGGCAGCATCGCTCTGACCGGGGAAGCTGATCTCCACCGCCGTGCGCAGGGGTTTGCCGTCCGCACCCAGCAGCTTTTCGGCCTGTTTGGCCGAGCACACCCCGGCATACTGCCAGCTGAACCCGGCCACCAGCTTGCCCACGCAGCCATCCAGCGGCATCTCGGGGTCGGCGTCCAGATAGGCCTTGAGCTGCTCCGGACTCTGCGCTAGAATGTCCGCAGCCCCGGCGTTCAGCCGTCCGCTGCTGGCAGCCCGGACAAAGTAGCCGGTGGTAGGGGCAGTGATCTGGGTGGGGTTGCCCAGCTGTGCCTGCACGGTCTGTGCCTGCTGGGCAAGCAGCGCGATCTGGTCCGCAAACCCGGCAGTATCGCCGGTGGTGATCCACAGCTTGTTCTGTGCCAGCAGATAGGTGTCCGCGCTTTCGTCCACATCGCTGTAACGGGCGGTATCCAGTGCATCCAGCAGGTCATACAGTGCACCGGAGCGCTCCTTGAGCAGGCCGTCCAGCTGGGTGGCTGCGGTGTTCTGGGAGCGCTGCAAAAGGTCGATCTGGCCGGTGAGCTGGGTCAGCTGCTGGCGCAGCACTGCCTGATTGGCATCGGTGTACAGTTCTGCAACGGCAGTGCCCGCCGACACCCGCTCGCCGTCCGAGACAAGGTAGCCCAGATTGCCGCTGCCGGAAATGCAGGTCTCGTCAAACAGCAGCACGCCGTCCGCTTCAATGGTATCGGAGATGGTGATGGGCAGCGCCGTTTCGTAGACGTTCTGGGGGAAAAGGATGTGCGCCGCCTGCCAGCAGACATACGCTGCCGCCACCAGCAAAAAGGCGGCCAGCACCACTGCCAGCGTGGTAAGCGCAGACAGCTTGCGGCGCGGTTCCTGAGGGGTTTCCGGCATAAGGATCATCCTTTCGATAAAAAGTCTTGGGTCAGGCGCAGGGCGGTCTGCCGCACGTCCACCGCCCCGGCATCCAGCCATGTGACCCCGTCCATGTGGCGAAACCATGTCAGCTGGCGCTTGGCGTAGTTGCGGGAAGCCTGTTTGAGTTTTTCAGTACAGGCATCCAGCGCGGCGGTCTGTTCGAAATACGGAAAAAATTCTTTATAGCCGATGGCCTGCGCGGCGGTGCGGAAAGCATCCCGGTTGCGCCAGACGTATTCCGCTTCGGCTAAAAGCCCGGCCTCCAGCATTTTGTCCACCCGCAGGTCGATGCGGCGGTACAGCGCTGCACGATCCGGGAAATCCAGCCCCAGCACAAGGCTGCGGTAGGGGCGCTCCGGCGGCAGCGAATCGGCCTTTTGTTCGCTGAGACGCTTGCCGGTGGCGCGGTAGTGTTCCAGCGCCCGCAGCACCCGTACCTTATTATTGGGGTGGATGGCAGCGGCGGCTTCCGGGTCCACGGCTTGCAGTTTTGCGTACATGGCTTCCGGGCCGATGGCTTCCAGTTCGGCGGTCAGCTGCTCGCGCAGGCCGTCCGGGGCTTTTTCGGCGGTGAATCGCACACCATATAAAAGGCTTTGCACATACAGGCCGGTACCGCCCACCAGCAGCGGCAGATGCCCCCGGGCGGTGATATCCTGGATATACTCCTCTGCCAGCGCGGTGAAATCTGCCACGCTGAAGGTCTTTTCTGGGGTGAGGATGTCCACGCCGTGGTGCGGGATGCCGCAGGTCTCCTGCGGAGTGACCTTGGCGGTACCCACATCCAGACCTTTGTAGATCTGCATGGAGTCGGCGCTGATGACCTCGCCGGAGAATTGCTGCGCCAGCGCAACGCCCAGCGCGGTCTTGCCGGTAGCGGTGGGGCCTACCACAGCCACCACGGCAGGTTTTGCATTACACGATGCGTCCAAACTGCTTTTCCAACTCCTTTCGGGTAAGCTTGAGCACGCAGGGACGGCCATGGGGGCAGAAGGGCGGCACCTCGCCGGAGAGGATCTTCTCGGCCAGTGCCATAAGCTCCTGCGGGGAGGACTTATCCCCCGCCTTGATGGCGGCGCGGCAGGAGATGGAGTGCAGTACCCACTCGGTGTGCTCGTTCAGCGCGTCCCGGCTGCCCTTGAGCAGGCGGTCAGCGATCTCTACCAGCAGATCCTCGCCATTCTGCGGCTCTACGTCCGCAGGCACGGCGCGCAGCAGTACGGTGCTGCCGCCAAAGTCGGCCACATCCAGCCCGGCATTTTCCAGCAGGGGGAGGTTTTCCAGCAACGCCTGCTTTTCCTCTGCGGAAAGGTCGATGGCGGCGGGCTGCAACAGCAGCTGGCTGGGCACATTGCCGTAGTTGGCGGCCAGCTTTTCGTACAGCTGACGCTCGTGGGCGGCGTGCTTGTCGATTAGACACAGCTCGTCTCCCCGCTCTGCCAGAATATAGGTGCGGAACACCTCGCCCACATACCGCAGCGGTTCTTCTCCCTGCGGCACATCAAAGCCCAGCTGTTCCGGCTGCTCGGGTTCCTCCGGCTGGTAGGGCACCGTTGCGGCTTCGATCTCCGGGGCGGCGGGCATGGTGTTCCATGCCGCCATGTGATCCAGCAGCGGGTCGGCTGCGGCGTCCGTCTCCGGGTGCACATCCAGCTGTGCCTCAGCAGCGGCTGCCCGGAAGGGCTGCGGTGCGATTTGGACTTCAGTTGCATCCGGCTTTTCCGGGCTGTGGAGAGTGACCACCGGGTCCAGAATATCCTCTGCGGGGCCAGACTGCCGCCACGAGGGCACGGCAGCAGCCACGCGGGCAGGCTGTGCGGGCTGTACCGGCGGGGTGTTCGCGGTAAAAGCGGGGATTTTCGCCGCAGCAGCAGCGGGGCGCTGCGGCTGCGGAGCTTCCCAGCGCTGCGCGGGCAGCGTGCCGGGGTCTGCCTGACCCGGAATGACGGCGGAAAGTCCTGTAAAGCGATTATTCTTTACAGTATTTTCACTCTGAGTATCGTTTTCTTTTTCAGTTTTTTCTTTTTCGTCTGCTTCAAAGGTGAAGCGGCGTTCCCCGGTGCCGGGCTGTGCCAGCGCCAGCTTGACCGCATGGTAGACGACATCGAACACGTCATTTTCCCGGGCAAAGCGGGCTTCGATCTTAGCAGGGTGGACATTGACGTCCACAAGGTCGGTGGGCATTTCCAGCAGCAGGATGCCGCCCGGGAACTTGCCCTGCATGGTCGTACCCTTAAAGGCCATTTCCATGCCCGCCATGATGGTACGGTTGCGCACATAGCGGCCATTGATGTAGAAATGCTGCATACTGCGGCTGGCGCGGCAGCTCTTGGGCGGGGTGATCAGACCGGTGACCCGGTACAGCCCTTCCTCGGAGTGCACCTCAATGAGGTCGCGGCTGAACTCACGCCCCAGCACCGCATAGGCGGCGCTGCGCAGCTGACCATCGCCGGGGGTGACGTATTGCAGCTTACCCTCCCGGATGAACTTGACACTGACCTCCGGGTGGCTGAGTGCCACATGACCCACGTTATCTGCCACAAAGGTGCCCTCGCTGGAGTCCTTTTTGAGGAACTTCATGCGGGCGGGGGTATTGTAGAACAGGTCCTGCACCCAGATGGTGGTGCCCACAGCACGGGCGGCAGGCTCCCTGCCCTGCTCCTCGCCGCCGGCGATGCGGTAGCAGGTGGCAAACTCGTCCACCTCGGTGCGGGTGAGCAGCTCTACCCGCGCCACGCTGGCAATGGAAGCCAGTGCTTCACCCCGGAAGCCCAGTGTGTGGATGCTGTTCAGGTCATCCGGCTTTTCAATTTTACTGGTGGCGTGGCGGATGAAGGCCGTTGGGATATACTCGGCATCAATACCGGTGCCGTTATCGCTGATTTCGATCAGCTTTACGCCGCCGGATTCAATGCTTACGGTGACCTGCGTTGCACCGGCGTCGATGGAGTTTTCCAGCAGCTCCTTGACCACCGATGCGGGGCGCTCCACCACCTCACCGGCAGCGATCAGCTCCGCAGTATGCTTATCCAGAACATGGATGACTGCCATAGTCTTTTCCCTCCCCTGTGGTTGATTTTTACGGTCAGCCGTTCAGGCTGCCCTTGAGGGTCTTTTTCAGCTCGTACAAAAAGTTCAGCGCTTCAATGGGGGTAAGCGTTTCCACATCTACGGCTTCCAGCTTTTCCATCATTTCGCTGGGCACTGCCGGGGAATTGTACTCCTGCAACGCGTCAAAATCCATCTGCTCCACCTTGTTTTTGGGAGCAGAGGCTTCCAGCGTGCGCAGCACCTCGTGGGCACGGCGGGTCACGCTGCCGGGCAGACCGGCCAGCTTTGCCACCTCGATGCCGTAGCTGTCATCGGCGGGGCCGCGCACGATACGCCGCAGGAAGGTGATGTCCTCGCCACGCTTTTTGACCGCAATATTGTAGTTTTTTACGCCCTCCACGGTGCCTTCCAGCTCGGTCAGCTCGTGGTAGTGGGTGGCGAACAGGGTCTTGCAGCCCAGCCCCTTGGCAGGGTCTGCGATATGCTCCACCACGGCGCGGGCGATGCTCATGCCGTCAAAGGTGGAGGTGCCACGACCGATCTCGTCCAGGACCACAAGGCTTTTGGCGGTGGCGTTTTTCAGAATTTCGGCTACCTCGGTCATCTCCACCATAAAGGTAGACTGACCCGCGGCAAGGTCGTCCGATGCGCCGATGCGGGTGAAGATGGCGTCCACCACACCCACATGGCAGCTGGCTGCCGGCACAAAGGAGCCGATCTGTGCCATCAGGGCAATCAGAGCATTCTGACGCATATAGGTAGATTTACCCGCCATGTTGGGGCCGGTGATGATGAGGCAGCGGTCGGTGGTGCAGTTGAGGGTGGTGTCGTTGGGCACGAACATACTGCCCTTGAGCACCTGCTCCACCACGGGGTGACGTCCTTCGGTGATGGTCAGCACATCGCTATCGTCCACCACGGGGCGGCAGTAGTTGTTTTCCGCAGCCACCTGCGCCAGCGCAGCCAGCACGTCCAGCTGTGCAATAGCGTTAGCGGTGCGCTGGATGCGATCCAGCTGGGCACCGATGCTTTCCAGCAGCTCGTCAAACAGGCGGCGCTCCAGCGAGATAAGCCGCTCATGCGCACCAAGAATTTTGCTTTCCAGCTCCTTCAGCTCCTGCGTGATGTAACGTTCGCCGGAGGTGAGGGTCTGCTTGCGGATATAGGTCTCCGGCACAAGGTTTTTGTAGGAGTTGCTCACCTCGATGAAGTAGCCGAACACATGGTTATAACCGATCTTCAGCTTGGGGATGCCAGTCTCCTGCCGCAGGCGGGCTTCCAGCTGCGCCAGCACGCCCTTGGTGTTATCGCGGATGGAGCGCAGCTCGTCCACCTCGGCGTGGTAGCCCTTGGCGATGACGCCGCCATCCTTGAGGGTGGAGGGGGCGTCCGGGTCTACTGCGGCATAAATGCGCGCCTTGATATCCTCCAGCGGGTCGATGCCGGCGGCAAGCTCGGAAAGCTCCGGGCAGCTGCAGCCCTCAGCCTGCTTGCGCAGACTGGGCAGGCGGTCGCAGGTCTGGGCAAGGGTGTAGATCTCCTTGGGAGTGGCAGAGCCGTACACCGTGCGGGTCATCAGTCGTTCCAGATCCGCGATGTAGTGCAGTTCTTCGGTCAGGTCGCCGCGCACCATAGTCTGGCGCACCAGCGCCTCCACGGCGTTCAGGCGGTGGTTGATAAGCTGGCTGGAAATAAGCGGTTGCTCGATCCAGCTGCGCAGCATCCGCTTGCCCATGGCGGTGCTGGTCTTATCCAGCACCCAAAGCAGGGTGCCGCGCTTTTCGCGCCCGCGCAGGGTCTCGGTCAGTTCAAGGTTTGCCCGGGTGACCGGCGAAAGCCGCATGAACTGGGCTTCGTTGTAAGTAATGACGGTCTTTAACCGCTCCACGCCCTTGATCTGGGTATCGTGCAGATATTCCAGCAGTGCGGCCATAGCAAAGCGCACCAAGCCCTCGGCGGCTATGCCAGTGGTCTGCGGCCAGTCGCGGCCAAACTGCTCTTCCAGCGCAGAGGCCACCAGCCCTGGCGCATAGCGCTCGTCCTCGACCAGCTCCACCGAGCAGCTCATGTTCTTTTTGATGTAGGCGGTCACCTCGCGGCAGTCCAGCAGACCGGGGTTCAGCAGCACCTCGCTGGGATGGTAGCGGCACAGCTCGGTAATGACCGCCGGGGCGATCTTATCCGCCGTCAGTTCGGTGATATGCGCCGTACCGGTGGAAACATCCGCAAAGCACAGACCGGCCTTTTTGCCCTTGAGGTACAGGCTGGCAATATAGTTGTTGCGGTCGTCCTGCAGCATACTGCTTTCAATGACCGTACCGGGGGTGACCACCCGGATGATATCCCGCTTGACAAGCCCCTTCGCCTTGGCAGGGTCCTCCACCTGCTCGCAGATGGCGACCTTATAGCCCTTGGCGATCAGGCGCGCTACATAGCCCTCGTAGCTGTGGAAGGGCACGCCGCACATGGGGGCGCGCTCCGCAAGGCCGCACTGCTTGCCGGTAAGGGTAAGGTCCAGCTCCCGGGAGGCCGTGACGGCATCGTCGAAGAACATCTCGTAAAAATCGCCGATGCGGTAAAAAAGGATTTCGTCCTTATGTTGGTTTTTGATCTCAAGATACTGCTGCATCATGGGCGAAAGCTCTGCCATGGTTTTTCCTCTTTCCCTTGTATGGTTCCGTCAGCCGGTTTGTGGGCTGTAACCGCCGGTGCAAACAAAACGCGGTCTGTGTTGCACAGCCGCGTTCCGATGAAATTTCTGCTTAGTGGCAGCCGCCGCAGGTGGAGCAGCTGCCGGTGCAGGAGGCAGAAGGCTCCTGCACGGTCATGGGGTCGCCGCCGTTCATGGCGGTGTTGATGATGGCGTCGATATAGTTGACCAGATTCTCGCACTCGCGCTTGGCCTCGTTGTATGCCACCATGCCCTCGTTGCCCATGATCTGGCCGTAGAGGCTGTTCACCTTCTCGTTCAGTTCAGCGATGCGGGCGTCGTCGCGCTCGTTCTTGCCGATCTCGTTGTTCAGGTCCATGCGGGCCAGATTGAACTCGCCGATCAGGTTCTGCAGCTCCTCATCCTTATCGTTTGCCTTGCGGGCCTGATCCAGAATGACGTAGCGGGGGTCGGTCTGCAGTGCCATAGCGGCACGCTTGAAAAGATCAATGCAATCCATGATTGGGTTCTCCTTGTTGTTTTTATTCTTTCTGGGGCAGTTTGCCCCGGAATCACTTTTTTTATGCTTCCAGCTCGCCCAGCAGCACGGTGGCGCGGGCACCGGTAAGATGTACGGTCGCGTAGCTGCCCAGCAGTGCCGGGTCGGCGGCAAACTCCACGGTCAGGTTGTTGTCCAGCCGGCCGGAAAGGGTGCCCTCGTTACGGCCGTAACCTTCCACCAGCACCCGGACCGTCTGCCCTACCTGCGCCTTGACCAGCGCCATGGCGATCTCGTCCTGCGTTGCCAGCAGGCGGGTCATGCGGTCGGTCTTTTCCTTGCGGGGGGTAGGGTCCGGCATTTCGGCAGCCTTGGTGCCGGTACGCTTGGAGTAGATAAAGGTGAACAGCTGCATATAACCCACTTTGCGTACCAGTTCCAGCGTTTTTACAAAGTCCTCCTCGGTCTCGCCGGGGAAGCCCACGATGATATCGCTGGAGAAGGTGATGCCGGGCACGGTCTTGCGGGCGTAATCGATCAGTTCCAGATACTGCTCCACCGTGTAGTGGCGGTTCATCTGCTCCAGCAGACGGTCGGAGCCGCACTGCACCGGCAGATGCAGGTGCTTGCACAGCTTCGGCTGGGCGGCGATGGTATCAATGAGCTTATGGCTGGCGTCCTTTGGGTGGCTGGTCATAAAGCGGATGTGGTAATCGCCGGGCACGGTGCACAGCAGGTTGAGCAGGTCGGAGAAATCGATCTGCTCTTCCAGACCCTTGCCGTAGCTGTTCACGTTCTGACCCAGCAGGGTAATCTCCTTATAGCCCGCCTCCACAAGGCTGCGGAACTCGGCAAGGATATCGCCGGGTTTGCGGCTCTTCTCGCGGCCGCGGACGTAGGGCACGATGCAGTAGGTGCAGAAGTTGTCGCAGCCGTACATGATGGGCAGCCATGCGCGGAACTCGCTCTCGCGCCGGATGGGAATGTTCTCCACGATGACCGGACGCTGGGCGGGGTCCAGCAGCACCCGCTTATGCTTTTGCAGTTTCTGGGCGATCAGCTGCGGCAGGGTGTCGATGCCATCCACGCCGAACACCAGATCCACATAGGGGTAGCTCTTGCGCAGCTTTTCCACAACGTGCTTCTGGTTAGCCATGCAGCCGCACAGGCCGATGATCAGGCCGGGCTTTTTTTCCTTGAGCCCTTTCAGCGCGCCCACGTTGCCGAACACTCGCTGCTCGGCGTGCTCGCGCACGGCGCAGGTGTTGAACAGGATCAGGTCGGCATCCTCCGGCTTATCGCACAGGCCGTATCCGATATCTACCAACACGCCCTTGATGCGCTCGCCGTCGTTGACGTTCTGCTGGCAGCCGTAGCTATGCACAAAGGCCAGCGGCGGGGTGTCGTAGGTCTGCCGCACCAGCTCGGCGGCAACGGTATTATGTTCAAAGTTAATGTATTCCAAAAAAACCATCCTTCTCCGCCGGGCAGGGTAGCCCCGTGCGGCGAAACTCTATTTTCTGCTATTTTATAAAAGACACTCTTTAGTATACCCTGTTTGGCCGCTGCGGGCAAGAGGAAACACGCAAATTTTATGCCTGTTCTGCCGCTGCCGCCTCTGCATCCTGCTTGCGGCAGCATTCTTCGCACACGCCAAGCAGTACCACGGCGCAGTCCTGCACCCTGCCCTTCTGGTTTTTGACCAGCTCCATCACCTGTTTTCCGTCCACCTCTGCATCGGTCACGCCGCCGCAGACGGTGCAGTACAAATGGCTGTGCCACGGCAGAGTGTGGTCAAAGCGGTCGGCCTTGCCGGGAATGGATACCCGGCGCACCCGCCCAGCCTCCACCAGACTGTTCAGGTTGCGGTACACAGTGCCAAGGCTCAGGTTCGGGCACTCCTGCGCGGCTTTATCGTAAATTTCCTCCGCAGTCGGGTGGTCGCACAGCTG
>CAKSZF010000016.1 GCA_934525405.1 uncultured Faecalibacterium sp. | reverse complement strand
CCGCCAAGCACTGGCGGTTCGAGGGGCTTACCCCCTGCGGCTGGCGGCAGGCGCAGACCACCGGCGGCGGGCTTGCCTTGACCGAGGTGGAACCGACCTTCCAGTTCAAGGGCTGTCCGGGGCTGTACTTCGTGGGGGAAACGTTGGACTGCGCCGGAAGCTGCGGCGGCTTCAACCTGCACTGGGCGTTCGGCAGCGGCCTTGCCGCCGGGCGGGACGCGGCAAAGCATACCCGCAGCAGCAAACGGTAATAAAAAAGGGACCCTGAAACGCCAACAGGCATTTCAGAGTCCCTTTTTTAATGTTAAAGCCGGTCAAGCGGCTTTATTCTCACCCTTGGAAAGCAGCTTTGCACGCTCCAGCGCGGGGCGCAGTGCCAGATACAGCACCACGGCGCAGACGGTGGAAGCCACACTGTTCACAAAAGTGACGCCTCCGGCGATCTTGGTCAGCGCCTGTGCCACGGTGTAGTCCTGACCAAAGATATACACGTTGCGGAAGTAGCCAAGGAAGGGGTCGGTGAACACGTTCAGCAGCAGACCGGAACCCGCAGAGACGATCACCTTGACCAGATACCCGGCGCTGTGACGATCCTGATCCCGCAGCTTGAACACCTTATGTGCCACGGCACCGCAGGTGATGCCGATGATGAACTTGAGCACGAAGGTGGTAATAGCGTAGCCCGGGTCACCGGCAAGGATATCCGCCAGCGCCAGACCGATGGCACCCGCCAGACCGCCGGACACGCCGTCCAGCAGCAGCGCCGTCAGGGCAGTAAAGGTGTTGCCCAGATGGAACGAGGAGCCGCCGTAGAACGGGATGCGGAAGAACAGGTAAGCCACAAGGCTCAGCGCAGCCATCACGCCGGTAAGCGCCAGCTCGTGCACCGTAAAGCGGCGCTTGTACAGCACACTGAAAAACAGGATCAGGATAACGACGACTGCCAGCAGCAGCCACATTGCAGTAGTAGACATGATACTTTCCCTCCAATCACGCCGACAACCCCACAAAACTACTTGACATTTGGGTGTTCGGCGGGTATGCTCCTATTATACGCAGAACTGACCCCATGAAAATACCCAGAATAAAGTTTTTTTATAGGTTCAGTTTGACGCAATGCCCAGATAGGAGGGACATTCTATGGTACATCTGACCACGGCACTGGACCCGGCTTCGGCGGTGCCGCTGTACGAGCAGCTCTACCGCAGCCTTGCCGCCGAGATGCGGGCGGGCACCCTGACGGCGGGCACCCGGATGCCCGGCAAGCGGCGGCTGGCGGCAGAGCTGTCGGTCTCGGTGAACACGGTGGACACCGCCTACCAGATGCTGGCAGCCGAGGGCTACCTGACCGCCCGGGAGCGCAGCGGCTTCACGGTGCAGGAGTATCTGGCCCTGCCGCAGGGGGTGCAGCCGTCCGCCGCCCATCCCGCGCCGGCGGCAGCGCCATCCACCGACACCGCCCCGCCGGTACAGTTCGATTTATCCACCCGGGGCGTGGACCCGGGGCTGTTCCCCTTCCGCACATGGGCGCGGCTGCAAAAGGAGCTGCTGTACTCCGCGCCGGAACTGCTCACCCCCGGGGATGCCCGGGGCGATGCCGCCCTGCGGCAGGCGCTGGCAGGGTATCTGGCCGAGTACCGGGGCGTGCAGTGCGACCCGGAGCAGCTGGTGGTGGGCGCAGGGCTGGAATATCTGCTGGGGCTGCTGGCACCGCTGCTGCCCGGCCCTGCCGCCGTAGAGACTCCCGGCTACCCCCGCGCCCGGCAGGTGCTGGAAAACAACGGCGTGCCCTGCCGCTGCCTGCCGGTGGACGCGGACGGCCTGTCGCTGACGGCTCTTTCTGCCAGCGATGCAGCGGTGTGCTACGTCACCCCCAGCCACCAGTTCCCCACCGGGGTCACCATGCCCGCCGGACGCCGGGCAGAGCTGCTGCACTGGGCAGCCCGCGCCCCGGGGCGGCGGTACATCATAGAGGACGACTACGACTCGGAGTTCCGCTTCGACACCCGCCCGCTGCCCAGCTTGCAGGGCATGGCGGGCGCAGACGGCCCGGTGGTGTACCTGTCCACCTGCTCCCGCAGCCTTGCCCCGGGCATCCGCATCGCCTACATGGTGCTGCCCCGGCAGCTGCTGGGCGCATGGCAGGCCAAGTACCGGCTGTACTCCGGCACGGTGGGGCGGTTTGAGCAGCAGACGCTGGCGCGCTTTATCACCGGGGGCTATTTTACCCGGCACTTAGCGCGGGAGCGCACCGCCTACAAGGCCCGGCGGGATGCGCTGGTGGCGGCGCTGCGCACCTCCTTTGCGCCGGAGGCGCTGACCCTTGCGGGGCTGCACACCGGCCTGCACCTGCTGGCACAGCTGAAAGACCCGCCGCCGGACGCCGCCCTGCGGGCTGCTGCCCGGCAGTACGGGGTGCGCTGTTCCCTGCTGAGCGACTACGACCTGACCGGCACGGCGCACTCTGCCGCCGGGACGCTGGTGCTGGGTTATGGCTCGCTGCCGGATGCAGACTGCGCCGCCGCCGGGGAGAGGTTGAAAAAGCTCTGCACCGCCGCCCGGGAGGCATCAGACACCGTATAGTGTCCGCCTACCCAGTCCCCGGGCAGGGCGTCGGCGGTGATATCCACCGGCTCGGCGCTGGTGGCTAAAAATTCCAGCGTGCGCTCCAGTGTAGCAAGGTCTACGGCGGTCAGGCTGGTCAGCAGACTGCTGCTCACCTCCCGCAGACCCTGCGGCAGGGTGGTGGGCAGCAGCTCCAGCGCCTGCCGGAAAAACGCATCCCACACCGCCGCCCGGGCGGCGGCGCTGCGCCGGGGCGAAAGAGAAGTGTCGGCATCCAGCGCCGCTAAAAAGCTGTGGGCATCGGCGGCGGAGATGCCCTGCACCCCGGTGCCTTTGCCGTACCGCGCCAGCTGCTCCGGTGTGAGCGCCCCGGTAAAACCCACCCGCACTGCGCCGTACCGCGCCGCAAGCTTTGTCAGCACCGCCGGGGCGATGGCAAGATAATCGGTATCCTCCGGCAGGGCGAACACCTCGCCCAGCGCCTCCCGGCAGCGGGCGGGCCCTGCGGCGGCGTAGCAGTCCGCAAGGGGGACATTTTTGCCCCCGAAGGGCACTTCCAGCGCGGCGGGCACCGCCAGCAGATGGATGCAGTTCTGCCCGGCGTTCAGGTAGACCAGCACAAAGCCCGGGGTCTCGTCTGCCACGCACAGCAGCACAGTGCACCGGTCGGTAGCCTTGGGCAGACGGATGGGCACCCCGCTCTGGCTTTTTGCAGCCTGCCGCAGACTGCTGCGCAGCTGGGCGCGGCTGAGCAGCACCGTGCCGCCCACCAGCGGCAGCAGCACCAGCAGGGCGGCGCACAGCGCCGCCCAGAAGGGACGCCAGCCGCTGCGTTTTGCGTGTTTCATGGCTCTGCCTCCTTTTTGTGCATAAAGCATGACCCATCGGGCGACCCTTTATGCAGAAAGGCAGGGATGCAGTATGGATAAAACAGAAACCCCCAACAAAAAAGACCGCGAGGAGCAGGAGGATTTCTGGCTGACGCTGGAACCCCTTCCCGTCCCCGACCCCGAAAAGCCCTCCGCACCGCATGAGGACTAAGGCTGTTGCATAGGATACGGTAAAAAAGGGGGGATGGGATGCCAGAGCGGTTCATGCGGGGAATCGAGGCCGTGAACGGCATCGTGTGGGGGCCGGTGGGGCTGGGGCTGCTCTTCGGCACCGGGCTGCTGCTGACGGTGCGCACCGGGGGCTTCCAGCTGCGGCGGTGGGGCTACTGGATGCGGCACACCCTCGGTGCTATCCTGACCGACCGGAGCGTCACCGCCCATACCGCCCGCGAGGAACAGGCCATCAGCCAGTTTCAGAGCCTGTGCACCGCGCTGGCGTCCACCATCGGCACCGGCAACCTTGTGGGGGTGGCTACCGCCGTCCTTTCCGGCGGGGCGGGTGCGGTATTCTGGATGTGGGTCATGGCGCTGCTGGGCATGATGACCAGCTACGCCGAGAATGTGCTGGGCATCTACTACCGCCGCAAAGACCCGGCGGGCGGCTGGCGCGGCGGGCCGATGTACTACCTGCGGGACGGCCTTGGCGGCAAGCCGGGGCGGGTGCTGGCGGTGCTGTTTGCCGCGTTTTGTGCGCTGGCAAGCTTTGGCATCGGCAACCTGAGCCAGCTCAATTCCATCGCGGGCAACCTGAAAGCGGCCTTTGGCGTGCCGGAGGCCGTTACCGGCGCAGTGCTGGCGGCAGTATCGGCGGTGATTTTGCTGGGCGGGCTCAAGCGAGTAGCCGCTGTGGCGGAAAGGCTTGTCCCCGCCATGGCGCTGCTGTACATCGTGGGTGCGCTCACCGTGGTGGGAGTGCACATCACTGCCGTCCCGGCGGCGCTTGCCGCCATCGTAAAGGGCGCGTTCGGGCTGCGTGCCGCCGGTGGGGGCATCGTAGGCTATGGGCTGTCCCGGGCGGTCACTTGGGGCTTCAAGCGGGGTGCTTTTTCCAACGAAGCGGGGCTTGGCTCCTCGGTGATGGTGCACGCGGCTTCCAACGTAAAAGAGCCGGTGCAGCAAGGGATGTGGGGCATTTTTGAGGTGTTTGCGGACACCATGGTGGTGTGCACCCTGACGGCGCTGGTGGTGCTGACCTCCGGTTTTGTGGATCTGGACACCGGGCGCATCGCCGCCGGGGCGGCGGGCAGTGCGCTGGTGGGGCAGGCCTTTGACGCCGTGTTCGGCACGCTGGGGTCAAAGCTCATTGCGGTGTGCATCCTGCTGTTCGCCTACTCCACCGCGCTGGGCTGGAGCTGTTACGGCTGCAAGGCCGTGGAGTATCTTTTCGGCGCGGGGGCAGGGGCAGTCTACCGGGTGCTGTTCGTAGCGCTGATGCCGCTGGGCGCGGTGATGCGGCTGGACCTTGCATGGACGCTTTCCGACACCTTCAACGGCCTGATGATGCTGCCGAACCTCATCGGCGTGATTTCGCTGTCCGGTACGGTGGTGCGCATCACCCAGAACTACCTTGCCCGCAAGCTGCACGGCAGCGCCGCGCCGCCGCTGTTGTCGGCGGGTGAGACGATTTAAAATCGTCAGCCGTCCCCTTGTCCCAAGGCAGGGTTTGTGCTATGCTAGGGGGTACAAGCGATTTTTTGCGCTGAGAGGAGGAACCCCATGGCCGCCGTAAAAACACGGAATACCGCTACCCTTATGACCGAGGGCAGCATTGTAAAAAGTCTGCTGCTGTTTGCCCTGCCGCTGATCTTCGGCAACCTGCTGCAGCAGATGTACAACACCGCCGACAGCATCATCGTGGGCAATTTTGTGGGCAGCAATGCCCTTGCCGCCGTGGGCTCCAGCGGGTCGCCCATCTACCTGCTCATCGGCTTCAGTCAGGGGCTTGCCGTGGGTGCGGGCGTGGTGGTGTCGCAGTATCTGGGCGCGGGCGACCACAAGGAGACCCGCGAGGCGGTGCACACCTCCCTTGCCATTGCGGTGGTCATGGGACTTTTGCTGACGGTGGGCGGCGTTGCCTGCGGGCGCGCTTTGCTGGTAGCCATGAACACCCCCGCCGAGGTTCTGGCCGATGCCGTGACCTATATCCGCATCTACTTTGGCGGGGTGCTGTTCAGCGTGGTGTATAACATGACCGCCGGCATCCTGAACGCCGCCGGCAACTCCCGGCGCTCGCTGGTGTATCTGGCATGGGCGTCGGTGACCAATATCGTGCTGGACCTTGTGTTCATCGTGGGGCTGCGGATGGGGGTGGCGGGCGCCGCCATCGCCACCGACTTAAGCCAGCTGGTGTCCTGCGTGCTGAGCCTGCGCTTTCTGATGAAAAGCGAGGACGCCTGCCGGGTGGAGCTTTCTGCCATCCGGCTGCACCGCAAAATGGCAAGCCGCATTATCCGGGTGGGCCTGCCTACTGGCATCCAGAACATGGTCATCTCCTTTTCCAACGTGCTGGTGCAGGCCAGCGTGAACAGCTACGGTGCCGCCGCCATGGCGGGCTTTGCAGCCTACATGAAGATCGACGGCTTCAACATTCTGCCGGTCAGCAGCATCAGCATGGCCGCCACCACCTTTGTGGGGCAGAACTACGGCGCGGGGCGTCTGGACCGGGTAAAGCGCTCGGTGTGGGTCACCCTTGCCATCGGGGTCATCTACACCCTTTGCACCGGCGCTGCATTGTTGGTCGGGCAGGACGCCATCCTGCACCTGTTCACCGCCGACGAGGCCGTGGTCACCTACGGCAAGCTGGCCATGCGGTGGTTCTGCCCGTTCTACTTCCTGCTCAGCATTCTGCACGGCCTTGCCGGTGCTGTGCGCGGCACGGGTGCCAGCATCCCGCCCATGGTGGTGCTGCTGGTCTCGCTGTGCCTGTTCCGGGTAGTGTGGATTCAGTTCCTGCTGCCCTTCTTCTCCGGCATTGAGGGCGTGTTCATCCTCTACCCCGTCAGCTGGGGTCTGGGCGCAGTGCTCATGATCCTGTACGCGTGGAAGGGCAAGTGGATGGAGTATCATACATAACATTATTTTACAAAAAAGGACTGCCATGCACTCTGCACGGCAGTCCTTTTTTATCTTATTACAGCTTTTCAAATACCAGAAAGCGGAAGGCGATGGTGGTGGTCAGCTGCGGCAGAGCCGCAAGGCGGGCGGCACCGTCGCGGGGCGTTTTCCAGTAGTAGGGGGTCATGGCAAACAGGGCTTCCAGCTGGGCGGCGGGCACGGTGATGGTGCCCTGCACCTCCCGCTCGTCGATGGCGCGGAAGCCCGGGTACTCCACCTGCTGCACCGGGTTTTTGTAGGGCTTTTCGTAGAGCACGGCCTTCATCTGGTACAGATGCTCTGCCCCCGGCACAACGTAGATCATGCGCCCGCCCGGGCGCAGCACCCGGCTGAACTCCTCCTGCGCAAAGGGCGAAAAGCAGTTCAGCAGCACGTCTGCCCAGCCGGTGCGCACCGGCTGGCTGAAGCTGGACGCCACCGCGTACTGCGCAGCGGGCAGCGCCTTTGCAGCCAGCCGCACGGCGGGCTTTGCGATATCGAACCCGGCCAGCTGCAGCGGCTTTTCTGCCGCCGCGAACTGCTGCGCGATGCAGCGGTCGTACCAGCCCTCGCCGCAGCCTGCGTCCAGCAGATGCAGCGGGGCGTCCTTCGCGGCGGGCACGCCGTGGGCAAGGCACAGTTCCCCCAGCGCCTGCCCGAAGATGCCGTAGTATCCGGCATTCAGGAAGGCGCGGCGGGCGGCTACCATCTCCTTGCTGTCCCCGGGGGCTTTGGTGCGCATACTCTGCACCGGCAAAAGATGCCAGTAGCCCTCCCGGGCGCGGTCAAAGCAGTGGCCTTTTTCACATTTCAGGTCATTCTCCCCTTGCAGCGCGCCGCCGCACAGGGGGCACTGCCACGGGGCAAAGGCTTCGTTCCGGCTCATACTTCTTCGCTGTGGTCCTCAATGGGTGCGGTGGCACCGCCGTGGGCGTCCATATACTCCTCAAAGCTGGTGTACTTCTGCTGGGGCGGGCGGCGGCTGATGAGCATCAGCCCCGGGTCCTCGTCCCGGGCGGCGGCATTGCGGCCGCGGCGGGCAGGCTCGGCCTTAGGGGCACGGGGTGCGCTGACGGTGCGGTTCTGGCTGCCTGCATTGCCGCGCTCGTTACGGGCAGGGCGGGCGTTATTGTTCTGGGCAGCGGGGCGGGCATTGCGCTGTTCACCCCGGTCGTTGCGGCGGCTGCCGCTGCGGTTTGCGTTCTGGTTATTCTGGGGCTCCTGTGCGCTGCGGATGGCAGGTGCTGCCGGAGCAGCAGGGATCTTGCGTGCCGGGCGCAGCGGAGTAGCCTCCGGGGCGCTGACAAAATGGGGGTCAAATTTGGGCTGGGCGTTGCTGCCCCGGGCGGGGGCGGTATTCTCGCGGCGGGCGCGGGGCGCAGCCGCTTCCTTAGGGGCGTTTGCGCCCCGGTTGTTGGCGCGGCGGTCGTTGCGTGCCCCGCGCTTTGCGTTGCTGTCTTGCATCAGTGTTTCCTCTTTTTTCGGTTTTGCAGGCACCGCGTTCTTTGCAGCCTTCGGCTCCTGCTTCGGCGCGGGCGCAGCTGCTTTTGCAGCCTTTGCGGGCGCAGTTTCGGCCTGTTTTTTCGGCGCTTCCGCCGGTTTATCCGCTTCGGGGCGGGGCTTTTTGCCGCGCACGGGCAGCACCGGGCGCACCGGGGCGGGCACGCCATCCCACGGATGGCCGGATACCACCGGGATCTTGCGGCGGTTCAGCTTTTCGATGCCTGCCAGATACTCCTGCTCCTCCGGGGCGCAGAAGCTGACGGCGGTGCCGTCCGCACCGGCGCGGGCAGTGCGCCCGATGCGGTGCACATAGGTCTCCGGCACCTCGGGCAGGTCGTAGTTGAACACATGGGAAAGTTCGCTGATATCAATGCCGCGTGCGGCGATATCGGTCGCCACCAGTACCCGGGTCTTGCCGGACTTGAAATCCTCCAGCGCGGTCACGCGGGCAGTCTGGCTCTTGTTGCCGTGGATGGCGGCGGCGGGGATGCCCTGCTTTGTCAGGTCTTTTGCGATCTTATCCGCGCCGTGCTTGGTGCGGCTGAACACCAGCGCATTGACCACCGGCGGCTGTAAATTTTTGATGAGCCACGGCAGCAAAAGCTTTTTGTTGCCCTTTTCCACATAGTACAGGCTCTGCTGGATGCGATCCACGGTGCTGGACACCGGGTCCACCTTGACAAAGGCGGGGTCATGCAGAATGCCGGCAGCCAGCTGCTCGATCTCAGCGGGCATGGTGGCGCTGAACATCAGGTTCTGGCGCTGGGCGGGCAGCTTTGCAATGACCTTTTTCACGTCATGGACAAAGCCCATGTCCAGCATCCGGTCGGCCTCGTCCAGCACAAAAATTTCCAGTGCGGACAGGTCGATAAAGCCCTGCCCGATCAAATCGTTCAGCCGTCCCGGGCAGGCGATGAGGATGTCCACGCCCTTTTTCAGCGCTTCCACCTGCGGTGCCTGTCCCACGCCGCCAAAGATGACGGTGCTGCGCAGTTTCAGGTACTTGCCGTAGGCTTCAAAGCTTTCGCCGATCTGCAAAGCCAGCTCCCGGGTAGGGGTCAAAATCAGTGCGCGGACAGCACCCTTGCGGCGGGGCGCATTGGCGGTGAGCCGGTCCAGCATGGGCAGCGCAAAAGCCGCCGTCTTGCCGGTGCCGGTCTGGGCGCAGCCCATCAGATCCCGGCCTGCCAGCACCGGCGGGATGGCCGCTGCCTGAATGGGCGAGGGGGTCTCGTAGCCCGCTTCCTGCACAGCGCGCAGCAGCGGGGCGGACAGATTCAGTTCTTTAAATGTCATGGTTCTCCTATTATTCTGTGATCTTCCGGCACTCGATGTAGTAGCGCTTTTCCTCCGCGTGTCCCATGCTGAAGGTCTTGCGGGGCAGCACGCCGCCCATCACAACGCCGCGGAACAGGTCGCTCTTGGCGAAGGGCGGCATCAAAAACGCCACTGCGCCCTGCTTGCACAGCGCACGCACAGCCGGCTCGTCATGCACATAGTCCACCTTTGCTTCCGGGTGGCGCTCGATATAATCCGAAATAAAATCGTCGATGGTGCCCACGGTCAGCGGCTCGGTGGGGTCCTCAAAGCTGAGCACATTGGCCATGTGGGGGCCCGCCAGCGTAAAGGGCTGTTTTTTGCTGCCGCCAAAGCAGCAGCCTGCCATGTTGGAATCGCTCCATGTAATGAGGCTCAGCAGCACGGTGGCACAATCCACGTTGAACAGCACCCGGTGGATGGGCTCGATCTCAATCGCCGGGGAGTGCACGTTGCACACCTCTGCCAGACACCAGCGGGCAGGGTGATTTTCTGCCTGTTCCGGGGTCAGGGTCTTTTTCAGCTCCTCCCAGCAGGCTTTTGCAGTAGCCAGCGAGTGGTTGCCGTCGCCCACGGCCAGCGTCAGCGGGTCGCGGCGGGTGGCATCGGGGTATTTCTTGTCAAATTCTTCCTGACTGCCCAGCACGGTCAGCGCGTTTTCGATCTGTGCGATGAGAGCGGGGTCCTCCACCGCCCAGCCTGCCACATGACCGCCGCCCAGCATCAACTCGCCCTCGTACACCTTGGGCAGGCTGTCCTTGTGGGCGGCAATGGGCTCGATGAGGGTGCAGTCCGGGTCATCTGCCAGCATCATGATGTGGGGCGTTTCCAGCGCAGCGCCGGTGCGCACCTTCATGCGGGGCGGGATGCGGCTTTCCACCGTGCACTCGCTGGGGCGCACGGCGCATTTTTCGCCCCGGCGGTAGCTGTAAGCCTCCAAGTCCACACGCCCTACAAGACCCTGCCGCACCCGGCCGCTCTGCTCGGTGCGCTCTACATAGATAAAGCCATCCACCGCCCGGGTGAGCACATTTTTGGCGTAATCCTGCATGGTTGCGTGGATCTTTTCCACCCGCGCGTCGGCGTCTCCGTCCTCCAGATACACCTCCGGCAGGATCAGGTTCAGGGTGCTGGGCGCACCCGCAGCGGTCTTTTCTGCCCGCTGCCAGTAGCTGCGGTCACTGGTGAACTGGTCACAGGCGATGCAGCCCCACTGCTCCAGCGGCACCTGCTCCGAAGGCAGCAGGATGTGTGCGGGTGCAAAACAGGTAGTCGGTTTCATAGTTGTTTCCTCCCCTCTCTAAAAGCCGCTTCTCAGCGGAACGCTGCGGTATCGTGCACCACAACGTGCTTCACACCGGCGTCGGCAGCGGCCTGCTCCAGCGCAGCGCGGCTGTCCGCGTCCAGCGCGGTGCTGCTGGTGACCAGCAGATTTTCCATGCCAAGGGACGTACCGGTGGTGCCAAGGGCATCGGTGGCAGCGGTGCACAGTGCGTCGGGGTAGCTGACCCACAGGGTCACGCTGCCTGCAAAGCGGGTCTGCCATGCGGCGATATCAGCGGTCAGCTGGGCGGCGCGTCCCTCCCGGCTCTTGCCGCCGGAAGCGCCGAAGTCCTGCTTGCGGGTGATGATGTTGGGGAACTGCACCCCGGTAAGCACCACCTGCTCGTAGCCCATGCCCTGCACCTCCTCAATGAGGTCGCCGACATACTGCACCGCGCTTGCGGCAAAGGGGTTCATCCACGCCTTGCCGCCCTTGGCTGCGCTGACGTTGTCCAGCCAGAGACTGTTTCCGTCGTAGTGCACGCCCATGCTGCGGTCGGTGTACACCGACACCGGGTCGGTAAAGGCGGCAAGCTGCGCCGCCGGGATGATGCCCTCCTCCCGCAGGATGGCGGCGATATTGGCCGCATCCACCGGGTTCTCAGTGATGCTTTGAGCAGCAGCTGCCACGCCGGAAGCATAATACACCGTGCCAGCGGCGTCCTTCAGGGTGACAAGAGCGTAGTCTGCGCCCTGCTGCTTCAGCTGCCGGGCTGCGGCGCGGATGGCGGCATCATCGGTCAGGGCGGTCACGTCCAGCTCTGCCCAGCTGCCGCCGGTGATGGCCTTGCCGTCCAGCGGCTTTTCCTCTTCCGGCTCCGGTTCAGACGCTGCCTGCGAGGCGGCAGCGCTGCTTGCCGCCGCAGAGGAGGCGGCTGCCTCGGCGCGGGAAGCGCTTTCGGCCTCCAAGTCCCGGTCCTTGACCACGGTATACCATGTGTGGGTGGCCCAATCCAGCACATGGGGTGCGGCAAACCATGCTGCTGCCAGCACTGCCACTACCAGCACCGCAATGCCGATGCCGCGCTTGACGCGCATTTCCCGGCTGTAAAAGCTGCGGTGATAATGCTTGACCTTCTGACGTTTATACTTAGCCATGGTATCCTTTCCTCCCTGTCTGCATTACAGGATGACGGAATGTCCGGTAAAGCCATAGATTGCCAGCGCCAGCACGCCGATATATACCAGCGTGATGGGCAGGCCGCGGAATGCTTTGGGAATGGCTTTGCTGCGCAGGCGGTGGCGCGCCTCGGTGACCAGCAGCACCGCCAGCACATAGCCAAGGCCGCTGCCAAGGCCAAAGCCAAGGCTTTCGCCAAGGGTAAAGGTCTGGGTGCGCTCCACCAGCACCGTGCCCAGCACGCCGCTGTTCAGCGCGGCCAGCGGCACGATGCGCAGCAGCTGGGCGCGGCGGGGCAGGCTGCGCAGCAGCCACAGCACCAGATGCTCTGCCAGACACACCAGCGCAATGCTGGCGATATACACCAGCGGGCGCAGCTGGGCGCGGTTATCCAGCGGGGCAATGAACCACCGCCCGGCAAAGAAAGCCACCGGCGCCACCAGCACCTGCGTGATGCACAGCATCATGCCGAACAAGGCGCTGCTGGTGCGGTCGTCCCCCACCAGCTGCACCATGCGGGACACGCCCAGTGCACGGGTAAAGACAGCGTTCTGTGCAAAAATAGCCAGCAGTGCGTAGCTGAAAAACACTGCCGAGGTGCTTACAACTTCCTTCACGGTTCGCGGTCCGCCTCCTTCTGGTAGTGCACGGTCAGGGTATCCCGCGCTTCCTTTTGCAGATATTCCTTGCGCTTTGCAGCCGCAGCGCGCCAGATGGCGCACAGGATGCCCAGCACGATAAAGCCGCCCGCCGGCATCTTAGCCAGCGGCAGCAGCGCCCAGCGCCCCACCGGGGCGCCGAACACGGTGCCAAGGCTGAGCCACTCGCGCACCACGCCCACCACGAGCAACAGCAGCGCGTAGCCCACGGTGATGCGCACGCCCTTGGAAACCGCCTTGTGCACTGTCTCCTGCACGCGGCCGAAGCGGTAGGTCAGAAGCGGCTCCACCACCAGCATGGGCAGGTAGATGCCAAGGTTCAAAAGACCGGTGCCGAACACGAAGTTCAGGATGGGATACGCCGCCAGATACACCACGGCGGCGCTGGCTGCGTACAGAATCGCACGGGGCAGCAGCTTTTTTTGCAGCTGCTCCGGGGTAGGCTCTTCGTCCCGCAGGGGCACAAGGCGGCTAAGCAGGCAGGCCAGCACGCGGGAGGGTACCAGCAGCAGCGCCACAGCCGCCGCCAGCATCAGGCTGTTCTGCCCGGTGGTAGCCACGACCACCAGCGGTGCCAGACCCATGCCCTGCATGACCACCGGGTTATTCAGGAATACGCGGTCGTGATGGGCAAACTTTTCGGGGTCTTGCTGGATCAGTTCCGCAGTACGCTTTTTCATTCCGCAGCCTCCTTTCGTTCGGACGGCAGACGGTGCAGCAGACGATACAGCCGCTCCTCGGTGCGGTCAATGAGCGCGGACACGCTGTTGACGGCCAGCAGCGCAAAGCAGACGCCGGTCTCGTACACGCCGAAATAGCGGAAGCCCATGGTGGCGATGCCCACCAGTGCGCCGTACAGGATGCGTCCAAGCCGGTGGTGGGCACAGGTGTAGGGCTCGTTAAGCAGGAACACCGCACAGAACAGCACCGCACCGGTGTGCAGCTCGTCCCGGATGCCCTGCAAGCGGGGCATCAGGCTGCTGAAGAGGGTGCTGTCTGCCAGACCTACCTGCCGCGGAAAGAAGAAAGCGATGAGCCCGCAGGTGATCAGAAAGCTTGCCGATGCGGCGATGTGCACGTCCTTCTGGGTCCACAGCACAAGGCCGCAGGCCAGAATGACCAGCGCCGCGCCGGTGCCCATGGGGGCGGCAAACTCGCCCAGCACGACAGCGAGGGCATTCAGGTTCAGGATACCGCCGCTGCGCAGGGTATCCTCGATGGTGCTGCTTACCGGCACGGCAGAGGCGTTCCACAGCGGCAGCGGGGTGTAGGGCTGCGGGTAGCGCACCACCTGCTCCGGCCACGATACCGCCGCCACGGCGTAGCCCACGGCAGCGGGGTTAAAGGGGTAGCTGCCGTAGCCGCCAAAGACCTCCTTGCCGATGAGCACGCCCGCCAGCACCGCCACCACCAGCACATAGATGTCCACGGTGGCGGGCATGAGCAGGGCGATGATCAGGCTGAAGCTCTCGTTGGAGAGATCGCTGTTGGTGTACACCCGATGGCGCAGCAGCGCCACCAGACGGTCGCACAGGTTGCCGGTAAGCAGGGCGACGCCGCACAGCAGCAGCGGACGTGCGCCGTAAAAATAGCAGGCCATGCACAGCAGCGGCACACACAGCCAGAAAACGTGCTGGTAGTACCGGCCGGTCTTTTGCAGCTGTCGTTCCTGCTCTTGGATCAAAGCTTCATCCATATACAGCCCTCCTTACAGGCTGGCCAGTGCGCCCACAGCCGCAGCGGGGTCGGCAGCGCCAAACACGGCACTGCCCGCCACCAGCACATCGGCACCGGCTTCCACACACAGGGGTGCGGTGGCGGCGTCCACGCCGCCGTCCACCTCCAGCAGGTAGGAAAGGCCGCGTGCTTCCCGCTCCGCCTTGAGCCAGCGCAGCTTATCCAGCGCCGAGGGCATGAACTTCTGCCCGCCGAAGCCGGGCTCCACGCTCATCACCAGCACCAGATCCAGCTGCTCCAGCCACGGGGCCAGCGCCTCGGCCGGGGTGCCGGGCTTGATGGTCAGACCCACCTTGCAGCCCAGCGCACGCACGGCGTCAATGGTGGCCTGAATATCATCTTCGCACTCCAGATGGAAATTATACAGGGTCGCACCGGCCTTGATAAAGGGCTCGGCGTATTGCAGCGGGTGGCTGATCATCAGATGCACGTCATAAAAGGCATCCGGCAGCGCCTTGTGCAGGCTTTTGAGCACCGGCACGCCAAAGCTGATGTTGGGCACAAAATGCCCGTCCATCACGTCATAGTGCAGCATCTGTGCGCCGGCGTCCAGCACCATGCGGCAGTCTGCACCCAGCTTGCCAAAATCAGCAGAAAGAATAGAAGGACTTACGATGGCCATAATATTTCATTACGCTCCGTTATTTTTAGCAGTTTTTATCCCATGCGTTGCGCGTTTTGCGGGCTTTTCCCACCCAAAAAACACGTGGGCATGGTTACCCTTTAGTTTACATGAAAACGGCCAAAAAATCAAACCCGCAGCTGTTTTTTTCACCGAAAAGTCGTAAATAGCGCAAAAAGTCCATAAGGCGGGCTGCGGCGTTGTCTTGAGCGGGCTCGCCCTCTCCGTCACGGCTTTCGCCGTGCCACCTCTCCCAAAGGGAGAGGCAAGAGCACTGCCGGAAACTTCCGCATTACACCTAAAACTTCAGCAATGCGCCTTAGACCTTGGCTCCCCCTTTGGGGGAGCTGGCGCGGGAGCGCCTGAGAGGGCCCCAACGCCAAAGCAGCCAGACCGCCCGGGCGGGGCAGTCTGGCTGCGGGGTCTTATTCTACCGGCTTCATGCTGGCGGGGTCCTCTACCGCGCCGGGCTGACCGGCAGCGTCCGGCAGGCGCTTCATGCCGCCGGGATTGGGGGAACAGGTGGGCAGGGTGAACACAAAGCGACACCACTCGCCCTGCTGGCTCTCCACGCGGATCTGCCCGCCGGACAGGTTGACCAGCACCTTGCAAATGTTCAGTCCCAAACCGGAGCCGCGGGCGTGCAGGCCACGGGAGCGATCCTCCTTGTAGAACCGCTCGAACACATAGGGCAGCGCCTCCGGGCTGATGCCCTGCCCGGAGTTCCAGATGGAGATCTCGGCCTCGGGGCCAAGCTTTTCCACGCTGAAGCGGATGGTGCCGCCCGCCGGGGTGAACTTGATGGCGTTGTCCAGCAGGTTATACGCCACCTGATGGATCAGGTCAGGGTCGGCGTAGACCAGCACCTTTTCGTCCATAGTCAAGCCTTCCAGCTCGATCATGCCGTCGTTGATGCGCTGCTCTGCCGCCAGCGCCACGCCGGTCAGAGTCTCCCAGATATTGAACATCCGGGCGTTCACCTGATACTCCCCGCTTTCCAGCTTGGAGAGATCCAGCATATTCTGGATGAGCCGTGCCAGACGGCCGGTCTCCTCGCTGACCAGCTGCAAATAGTGGTTCTGCATCTCGGGCGGGATGGTGCCGTCCAGAATGCCGTCCACAAAGCCCTTGATGGTGGTCATGGGGGTGCGCAGCTCGTGGGCGATGTTGCCCATGAACTGACCCCGGGAGTTATCGTTGGACTGGATGTTCTCCGCCATCTGGTTGAAGGTGCGGGCAAGGTCTGCCACCTCGCCATCGCCCTCCACGCCCTCCACGCGGACGGAGAGGTCGCCGCCGCCAAAGCGCTGGGCGGCATCGGTGACCTTTTGCAGCGGGTCGGTGAGCTGACGCATCAACAGGCGGGTCAGCACGCTGGCGCACAGCAGCATCACGCAGGCAGACATGAGGAAGTTCGACCAGAACTGCTGCTTGAAGTCGGTGAACTGCGCACCGGAGGAGCACAAAAACAGCCAGCCGCTGAACAGGCTCTGGTCGTCGATGGTCTGCACCGCCGCGATATAGCTTTTTTCGGTCAGTGCGCCGCCCAAATCGCTGAAGGCGTGGTAGTGCTGGGCGTCCGGATCAGCCACTGCATTGGCGCGCTGGCAGATATCCAGCGGCACGGTGTCGGTGGTAAGCTTGTCCGGGTCGGAGGCGATGAGCACATTGCCCTGCCGGTCGGTGAAAAACAGATAAGCCTCGGCGCTCTCACCGATGATCTCCAGCTTGGTGTTCAGAGCGTCCAGCTCTGCACCCTGCGGCATGGTCTCGCTGTTTACCAGATACTCTGCGGTGCGCTTGGCAACGTTTACCACCTGATCCAGCGTTTCGTAGCGATCCTTCGCAAAATAATTCTTGAACAGCACCCACTCCGAGCAGCCCATCAGCACGATGCCCAGCACCATCAGGGTGGACACCATGGAGAAAAAGGCTGTGGAGATACTTTTACGCATTACTGACGCACCTCGAACTTATAGCCCACGCCCCAGACGGTTTTCAGCTCCCACTTATCGGAAGCCCCGGCCAGCTTTTCGCGCAGGCGCTTGACGTGGACGTCAATGGTGCGGCTGTCGCCGTAGTACTCAAAGCCCCACACCTCGTCCAGCAGCTGGTCGCGGGTGTACACGCGGTTGGGGTGGGAGGCCAGACAGTTCAGCAGTTCCAGCTCCTTGGGGGGAGCTTCCACCACCTTGCCCTTGACCCGCAGCTCGTAGCTGTTCATATCCAGACGGAGGTTGTCGAACTCGATGACGCCCTCGGTGCTCTCGGCGGCAGCGGAGGTAGTCTGGCAGCGGCGCAGCACCGCCTTGATGCGCGCCACCACCTCTTTTGCGTCAAAGGGCTTGACCATGTAATCGTCTGCGCCCAGTTCCAAGCCCAGCACCTTGTCGAAGGTTTCGCCCTTGGCGGTAAGCATCATCACCGGGGTGTTGCCTGCCTTGCGGATGCGGCGGCAGACCTCAAGACCATCCATGCGGGGCATCATCACGTCCAGCAGCACCATGTCCGGCTTGACCGCGTTGAACTTTTCCAGTCCCTCTTCGCCATCGTTTGCCACCGTGACCTGATAGCCCTCCTTGGTCAGGTACAGCCGCAGCAGCTCACAGATGTTGGCGTCATCGTCCACCACAAGGATCTTTTCGTTTGCCATAAGTTTTCCTCCCCTTTTATGCAGGTTTTTGCTGTATCTTCAGCCCTTCCGGGCGTTTTGACAGGCTCTTTCCTTTCTATTATACGGGACAGTTATGACAAAATAAAGAAGGAAGTGTAGTTTTTTTCACATTTCTGCCTAGGGTGCACCTTACGCAGCCGCGCTATCGGCAAGAAACGTTTACTGCAGAACTTTCAAAATTTGATTTCTTGCCGATAGGCCATCCTGGATTATTTCAGGATTCCTTATTCAAGATAGCCCCTCCCCCTTGCGCTGGCGGGATTCATCGCGTATAATGGTAGATGTATCGTTATGCCAAAAAACGTGTAAGGAGCGTATTTTATATGAAGTTAGGTATCGTCGGCCTGCCCAACGTGGGCAAGTCCACTCTGTTCAACGCCATCACCTCCACCAAGAATGCGGAGGCTGCAAACTATCCCTTCTGCACCATCGAGCCGAACTCCGGCATCGTGGCAGTGCCGGACAAGCGGCTGGACAAGCTGGCCGAGATCTGGCAGACCAACAAAAAGACCCCCGCCATCGTGGAGTTCGTGGACATTGCCGGTCTTGTGAAGGGTGCAAGTCAGGGCGCCGGCCTTGGCAACAAGTTCCTCGGCCATATCCGCGAGTGCGACGCCATCGTGCATGTGGTGCGCTGCTTTGACGACGACAACATCATCCATGTGGTGGAGGACGTGACCAAGGCTGAGGCTGTGGACCCCATTGCCGACATTGAGGCCATCGACTACGAGCTGATCCTCTCCGACCTTGAGGTGGTGCAGAACCGCGCAGGCCGCATGGCAAAGGCTGCCAAGAGCGGCAACAACAAGGGCGCTGCCGCCGAGGCCGCATGGCTGCAGCAGCTTGCCGACCATCTGAGCACCGGCAAACCCGCCCGCAGCTTCGATTTTGACCCCGCCGACACCGAGCAGCAGACCGTGCTGCACGAGATGGGTCTACTGAGCGCAAAGCCGGTGCTGTACGCCTGCAACGTGGGCGAGGATGACCTGATGGAGGGCATCGAGAACAACAAATACGTCCCGCTGGTAGCTGCCCGCGCCAAGGAAGAGGGCGCCCGCTACATCCCCATCTGCGCCAAGACCGAGGAGGACATTGCGGATTACAGCCCCGAGGAAAAAAAGGAATTCCTGGCTGAGATGGGCATCGAGGCCAGCGGTCTGGACAACCTCATCACCGCCAGCTACGACCTGCTGGGTCTGATCTCCTTCCTGACCGACGGCAAAAAGGAGTGCCGCGCATGGACCATCCGCAAGGGCACCAAGGCTCCGCAGGCTGCCGGTAAGATCCACAGCGACTTCGAGCGCGGCTTCATCCGCGCCAGCGTCATCGGCTATAACGATCTGGAAGCCAACAACTTCGACTACGCCGCCGTCAAGGCCAAGGGCTTACAGCGCACCGAGGGCAAGGAGTATGTTGTGCACGATGGCGATGTCATCGAGTTCCTGTTTAATGTTTAAAGGAGTCCACCATGATCTTTGGTATTATGGGCGCTATGCCCGATGAAGTAGACCAGCTGTGTGCAAAGCTGGAAAATGTCACCGTTGAGCCCTACGGCGGCGTGGAGTATCACAAGGGTACGCTGGCCGGGAAACAGGTAGTGGTATGCTGCGCCGGTATGGGCAAAGCCAACGCCGCCGCCACCACGCAGGTGCTCATTACCAAGTTCGGCGCGGAGAAGATCATCTTCTCCGGCATTGCAGGCAACATGACCAGCAAGATCGGCATCGGCGATGTGGTCATCGGCAAAACGGTGCTGTACCACGATGCCCAGCTAGATATGATCTGCCAGAACCCGCCGTTCCTGAAGGAGTACTCCGGCGACCCGGAACTGATCGCCGCCGCCGAAGCCGCCTGTGCCGAAGCCGGGGTAAAGGCACTGGTGGGCAAGATCGCCACCGGTGATCTGTTCGTGGGCGACAGCGAGACGAAAGCCGCCATTGAAGCCAAGTGCGCTCCGGACTGCGTGGAGATGGAGGGCGCTGCGGTAAGCCAGATCGCTGCCAAGAACGGCGTGCCCTGCGTCATCCTGCGCGCTATGAGCGACAACGCCGACGAGGACGGCCACGAAGTTCTGGTGGTGAAGAAGTTCAGCATCAGCGAGTATGTCGCCACCGCTACCAAGATCGTGGCAGCGATGGTGGAAAAGCTGTAAAAGTCACAGAAGCAAAAACAGCCAGACCGGCAATGCCGGTCTGGCTGTTTTGCATTTATGTCAGTTTTTGGTCAGGTCTTTGGTATACAGGGCACGGGTAGCGTTGAGCACGGCGATGACCATCACGCCCACATCTGCAAAGATGGCCGCCCACATTCCGGCAATGCCCAGTGCGCCCAGCAGCAGGCACAGCGCCTTGATGCCCAGCGCGAACACGATGTTCTGGTGCACGATGCGCAGGGTGCGGCGGGCGATGCGCATGGCCAGCGCGATCTTGGCAGGGTCGTCATCCATCAGCACCACGTCTGCGGCCTCGATGGCGGCGTCCGAGCCCAGCGCACCCATGGCGATGCCCACGTCTGCGCGGGAAAGCACCGGTGCGTCGTTGATGCCGTCACCCACAAAGGCAAGGTTTTCTTTGGGCTGCTTTGCGGCAAGCAGCTTTTCGATCTGATCCACCTTGTCGCCGGGCAAAAGACCGGCGTGGTACTCGTCCAGACCCAGCTGCTGCGCTACCGCCTGTGCCACCGGCTGCGCGTCACCGGTCAGCATGACCGTCTTGCGCACACCGGAGGCTTTCAGGGCGCGGATGGCATCGGCGCTGTGGGGCTTTACCACGTCCGCAATCAGCAGATAGCCCGCGTAGCTGCCCTCCACGGCAACGTGCACGATGGTGCCCACGCCCTCTACGGCGGGGACGGTGATGCCCAGCTTTTCCATCAGGCGGGCGTTACCGGCGGCAACGGTCTTGCCGTCCACCTTCGCGGTCACGCCATGACCGCCAAGCTCCTGCACATCCGTGACTCGGGCGGCGTCGATGGGCTTGCCGTAGGCAGCTTTGATGCTCAGGGAGATGGGGTGCTTCGACCAGCTTTCTGCCAGCGCAGCGGCTTCCACCAATGCGGCATCGGTCACGCCCTCGGCCGGGTGGATGCCGGTGACCTTAAAGGCGCCCTGCGTCAGGGTGCCGGTCTTATCGAACACCACAACGCCGGTGTTTGCCAGTTCTTCCAGATAGGTAGAGCCTTTGATCAGGATGCCGCAGGAGGAAGCGCCGCCGATGCCGCCGAAGAAGCTCAGCGGGATGGAGATGACCAGCGCACAGGGGCAGCTGATGACAAGGAAGGTCAGGGCGCGGTAGACCCAATCGCCAAAGCGGGCGGGCTGTCCCATAAGCAGCAGCACCACCGGCGGCAGAAGAGCCAGCGCCAGTGCGCCGTAACAGACGGCGGGGGTGTACACCCGGGCAAAGCGGGTGATAAAGTTTTCTGCCCGGGCTTTTTTCATGCTGGAATTTTCCACCAGATCAAGAATTTTAGAGACAGTGGATTCGCCGAATTCCTTGGTGGTACGCACCTTCAGCAGGCCGGTCATATTCACGCAGCCGCTGATGACCTCGTCCCCGGCGTTCACGTCCCGGGGCAGGCTTTCGCCGGTCAGGGCGGCAGTGTTCAGGGCAGAAGCACCCTCCACGATGACGCCGTCAATGGGCACCCGCTCGCCGGGCTGCACCACGATGACCGTGCCCACCTCGACCTCATCGGGGTCCACCTGTTCCAGCTTGCCGTCCTCGCCCTCGATGTTGGCATAGTCCGGGCGGATATCCATCAGGCTGGCAATGCTCTGGCGGCTTTTGCCCACCGCCACGCTCTGGAACAGCTCGCCGATCTGGTAGAAGATAATAACGGCGCAGCCCTCCACATAGTCGCCCAGCGCAAACGCGCCCACGGTGGCAACTGCCATCAGGAAGCACTCGTCAAAGGGCTGGCGGTTCTTGATGCCCTTCAACGCCTTGCGCAGCACGTCCCAGCCCACCACAAGGTAGGGAATGCAGTAGAGCGCCAGCTCAACCGGCATGGGCAAGGCGGGCAAAAGCTTGAGCACGATCACCAGCGCCACGGCGATCAGGATGCGCTCAAGGGTCTTTTTTTGTTTCTTGTTCATAAGCAACGCTCCTTGTTTTGCGGTGCAGTGGGTGAAAAATGGGTGGTTTTCCACAAGTTTTTCGGCAAAAAATGGGTATTCCACAGGTTTACCCGGGTTTTCCACACAGTTTTCCTCTAAAAAAGCGCTTTTCCACGCTTATTTTTCAGTTTTCCCACGAAATCTGTTGAAAACTCGGTGGAAATTGTTGAAAAGTGGCGGATTTTTCCACAGAAAAACTCCCCCAGTCCGTACCGACCGGGAGAGCTTTGCCGTACATCAGATATCAAAGATCTCGCAGTCGTCCTCTACCTTCTTGCAGGCAGACAGCACGTTCTCCATGGTGGCGTGGGGGTCGGCACCCTCGGCAAACTCCACCTTCATCTTCTGGGTCATAAAGCTGACGGTCGCCTTTTCCACACCGGAAACGGTGTTGGCGGCATCCTCCATCTTCTGGGCGCAGTTGGCGCAGTCCACTTCGATCTTGTAGGTCTTTTTCATAATAAGTACCAGCCTTTCTTTTCTGCGGGCGTATGCCCGGTTATTCTTCGATATGGTCCATTCCCATGGAAAGGATGCTGCGCACATGGTCATCGTCCAGTGCGTAGAAAACGGTTTTGCCCTCCCGCCGGAAGCGCACAAGCTTGGAGTCCTTGAGCACCCGCAGCTGGTGGCTGACGGCAGACTGGCTCAACTGCACGGCGTCCGCGATATCCTGCACGCAAAGTTCGCTGTCATGTAAGGCGTACAAGATCTTGATGCGGGTGGAATCGCCGAACACGCGGAACAGGTCCGCCAGTTCGTACAGCACCTCATCATCCGGCATTTCCACCGGCTGGGTCTCCTTTTCCGGTGCGGTCTGTTCTAGCCCGGTCATGCTGTCCTCTCCCTTCGTTTCGATATATGAGCATCTGTTCATGTGTTCATGATAACACGCAGACCGTCCCCTGTCAAGCAAAATCCGCAAAGTTTTTTACATTGCCGTAAAATTGCTGAAAATCGCCGTAAAACGCCAAAAAGATGCATTTTTAATTTGCAAGTTGGGTGCAGGGTTAAACTCCCTGAAAAAATATGCAAAAAATAGTGCATTCCGGCGCGTTTTGTGATATCTTATAAAAGTGCGTGAACACAAACGACACATCTGCGTCCAAAGGACGCATGAAGGAGGAACTGTATATGAAGCTGGAAACCGGTATCTGCGGCGAGCAGAGCGTGCGCGTGAGCGCAGAGAATACCGCAAAGACCATGGGCAGCGGCACGCTGGACGTGTTTGCTACCCCCGCACTGGTGGCACTGGCCGAAAAGACCTGCTGGCAGAGCGTTGCCCCTGCGCTGGAAGCGGGCAGCGGCACGGTGGGCACCAAGCTGGAGCTGGAGCACACCGCACCCACCCCGGTGGGCATGACCGTGACCTGCCACAGTGAGCTGGTGGCCGTAGAGGGCCGCAAGCTGACCTTTAAGGTAGAGCTTGCGGACGAGAAAGGTCCTGTGGGCGGCGGCACCCACGAGCGTTTTATCATCTTTGAGGAAAAGTTTGCTGCTAAGGCCGAGGCCAAAAAGGGCTAAGAGTCGCTTTTGTCTGTTTCATCCAGCCGCAGCGGCGGCGGGTCTGCGGCCAGAAGCTGCTGCTCGGCGCGGGTCTGCGCGTCCTGCAAAAGCTGCACAGCCTGCACACTGGCGCGGAACAGTTCAAAGTACATAGCCTTATAATCCGGCACGGTGCACACCCCCTTTGCATTTCTGTGGGTAGTCTGCCCCGCAGCCTGCGCCCCGATACGCCGGACAAACCCCGCAGACAATGATTGACACCTGATATGAGGAGCTTATGAAAAACAAAAACTTATCCTGGGTGGGGGCGCTGTTCGTCTTTGCCCTGCTGCTGTGGTGCACGGCGGTGACCCCCGGCAAGGTGGCCGACCCCGCCACCTACACCTGTGCGGTGTACAGCACCTTCTTTTCCCTGCTGCCGCCGGTCATTGCCATCGTGCTGGCGCTGAACACCAAGGAGGTGTACACCTCGCTGCTGGTGGGCATTGCCTCCGGTGCGCTGCTGTATGCCAACGGCAACCTTGAACTTGCGCTGAACACCCTGTTCTTCAACGAGGACGGCGGCATGATCACCAAGCTGTCGGATTCCGGCAACGTGGGCATTCTGGCCTTTCTGGTCATGCTGGGCATTCTGGTGGCGCTGATGAACAAGGCGGGCGGCTCGGCAGCCTTCGGGCGCTGGGCGTCCACCCACATCCACAGCCGGGCGGGCGCACAGTTTGCCACCCTGCTGCTGGGCGTGATGATCTTTGTGGACGACTACTTCAACTGCCTGACCGTGGGCTCGGTGATGCGCCCGGTGACCGACCGGCAGAAGGTGTCCCGCGCAAAGCTGGCCTACCTGATCGATTCCACCGCCGCGCCCATCTGCATCATTGCGCCGGTGTCCAGCTGGGCGGCTGCCGTCACCTCCAGCGTCCCGGCGGGCTCCGGCATCAACGGCTTTACCATGTTCCTGCGCACCATTCCTTATAACTATTACGCCGTCATGACCGTTGTGATGAGCCTGTTCCTCATCTTTACCGGGGCAGAGTTCGGCCCCATGAAGCTGAACGAGGACAACGCCAAGAACGGTGATCTGTTCACCACCGCCGACCGCCCCTACGGTGACGATGTGGACGATGGTAATGATACCAACGGCCATGTCATCGACCTGATCGCGCCGGTGCTGGTGCTGATCGCGGCCTGTATCTTCGGCATGGTGTACACCGGCGGCTTCTTTGAGGGCGTGGACTTCATCACCGCCTTTGCGGACTGCAACGCCTC
>CAKSZF010000015.1 GCA_934525405.1 uncultured Faecalibacterium sp. | reverse complement strand
GGCACGTCCACGCCCTGAATGTTGGTGTAGCCGTACACCTCGCTGGAGTCCTTCACGCTGGGCAGGATGCTGCGGGGGATGTCCAGCGCCTTGAGCAGGGCGTCGTCCCAGTCCAGTGTGCGGATGTTGTACAGCATGGTGCGGCTGGCGTTGGTGCGGTCGGTAACGTGCACCTTGCCGCCGGTCAGCTTCCAGACCAGCCATGTGTCCACCGTGCCGAACAGCAGCTCCCCTGCCTCGGCCTTTTCCCGCGCACCGGGGACATTGTCCAAGATCCACTTGATCTTGGTGGCGGAGAAATAGGCGTCCGGCACAAGGCCGGTGTTTTCCCGGATATAGTCCGCCATGCCGGGGGTCTTGAGCAGCTCGTCCACAAGGGGCGCGGTGCGGCGGCACTGCCAGACGATAGCGTTATACACCGGGCGTCCGGTGTTCTTGTCCCACAGGATGGTGGTTTCGCGCTGGTTGGTGATGCCGATGCCCGCAATGTCCTTGGGGTCTACGCCGCTCTGGGCGATGACCTCGTTCATCACGCCGTACTGGCTGGACCAGATCTCCATGGGGTTGTGCTCCACCCAGCCCTGATGGGGGTAGATCTGCTCAAATTCCCGCTGCTGCACGCAGACAATGTTCTGCTCGTTGTCAAACAGGATCGCCCGGCTGCTGGTGGTGCCTTGATCCAATGAGAGGATATATTTGGTCTGGCTCATGATCTTCTCTCCTTGCTCTGAAGCTTGAGCGCAAAACAAAAAAGAGCGCACCAAACAAAGCTATCTGCTCTGTCTGTCGCTCTCCTGCTCTGCGCAAACATATTCTGTGCTTATTGTACACGCTCCGCAGGCAAAATACAAGCTTCTGCGCGATTTTTGGGGGTTCTGCACAAGGGGACCGCGCTGCCGTTGAACACTCTGCCGAAAGGGTGCGCGATGCAGCCGCCGGGGAGGTAAAAAGCTTGCAAATTTGCGAAAAAGACGTGACGAAACGGCGCGGATGTGGTATCGTTAAAGGGTAGATTTTTGTTCGGAAAGGATTTCTTTGCTATGACCCGGATCGCTTTCTGTGATGACGATGCCGCGCTGCTGCATCAGATGCAGGATTTTCTGGAGCAGTACCGCACCCTGCGGGGAGTGCAGCTGGAACTAACTTCCTATACAAAGCCTATGGAACTTCTGGCAGATATCGAGGCGGGGGTGCGCTTTGACGTGCTGTTTCTGGATGTGCTCATGCCCGGCATCAACGGCATCAATGCCGCCCGGGAGATCCGCCGGTATGACATGGCGGTGCAGATCATCTTTGTCACTTCCTCTTCGGAATTTGCCGTACAGTCCTATGTGGTGGGCGCATACTACTACCAGCTCAAACCCATCTGGAAGGAGAGCTTTTTCCACCTTACCGATGCCGTACTGGCCGAGTGCCGCAAGCGTACCCAGCACAGCCTGATCCTGCGCTGCAAAAGCGGCGTGACCCGCATTACGCTGGACAGTCTGGAATACTGCGAGGTGCAGGGGCGCACGCTGGTGTTCCATCTGCTGGACGGCACTGTCATGGAGAGCAGCGGCAGCATGGACGAGCTGGCCCGGCAGCTGGCAGATTACCCGGGCTTTCTGCGCCCGCACCGCTCCTATCTGGTCAATATGGAATACATCCAGAACATCACCGCCAAAAGCATCACCATGGAAAGCCTTGCCGAGGTGCCGCTGCCCCACGGGCGCTTTACCGCCGTGCGGGACCAGTATCTGGAGTATTCCTTTGCGGGAAAGAAGGTCGTCCTGTGACCGCCCCGGGGGTGCTGCTGGAACTGCTGGACGGCGCAGCGGTGGGCGTCTTTGGCATTTTGCTCAGTGCGGCATTCTGTCCCATCCGCTGGACGGACAAAAAGCGCTGGGCGCTGGCGGGCTGCACCGCCGGGCTGCTGGCGTTGCAGGGCATCTTCTACTTCGGTGCAAGCCCCACGGCTGCCCAGTACCTTTACCCACTCATCACCCACCTGCCGCTGTATGGCGTGCTGGTGCTGCTCAGCGGGCAGAAGGTCTGGCCGCTGGTGGCGGTGCTCACAGCGTATCTGTGCTGTCAGGTGCGGCGCTGGGCGGCACTGGTGGCGGCGCTGTTCTTCCCGCAGCATCTGCTGGTGTTGCCGGTGGCAGAGCTGCTGTTCACCCTGCCGCTGCTGCTGTTGTTCGTCCGGTTCCTTGCCCCCTCCATGCGGCAGCTCTCCCGCTACCCGGCCTCGGTGCAGTGCCAGTTCGGCATCGTGCCGCTGGTGAGCTATCTTTTTGACTACATCACCCACGTCTACACCAGCCTTTTGTCCGAGGCAAACCCGGCGGCGGTGGAGTTCATGTTCTTTGTGTGCTGCGCAGCCTTTCTGTGCTCCATTTTGCGCGCCTCCCGGGTGGAGCGGCAGCGCATCCAGATGGAGCAGCTACAGACCAGCCTGAATCTGCAGGTCACGCAGGCCATGCGCGAGATCGAGGCGCTGCGCCTTTCCCAGCAGCGCGCCAGCACCTACCGCCACGACCTGCGCCACCACATGCAGTTTCTGGCGGGCTGCATCGAGAACGGCCGCACCGAGCAGGCGCTGGGCTACATCCGCAGCGTGTGCAGCGAGATCGAGGCCGGCAAGGTGACCGCCTATTGCGAGAACGAAGCCGCGAACCTGATCTTTTCTGCCTTTGCCGACCGCGCCGCCAAGGCCGGGGTGCAGTTCACGGTGCAGGCGGGCATCTCGCAGGCGCTGCCGGTCTCGGAGAGCGACCTGTGCGTGCTGCTTTCCAATGCGCTGGAAAACGCCCTGCACGCCGCCGTGCGCTGCCGCGAGGCAGGGCAGGGGGCTTTTATCGAGACCATCGGGCACGAAAAAGGGAAAAAGCTGTTTTTGCAGATCACCAACAGCTGTCTGCCGGACGTGCAGTTCCGGGAGGGTATTCCGGTCACCGACCGCCCCGGCCACGGGCTTGGGGTGCGCAGCATCTGCGCCATCTCGGAGCGGTACAGCGGCCTGACCAGCTTTGCCGCAAAGGATGGGCAGTTCACCCTGCGAATAATGTTATAAGATAAAAGGGACTTGGAAGCGCCCGCGGCGTTTCCAAGTCCCTTTTTACATGAATTTCTCTCTGTGAAAATGGGACACCGGAGCGTCCGCAGACGCTCCGGTGTCCCGAAATCAAAAATATTCTTTCCGCTGAACATGGCCAAAGCAACGCGGAGGCCATGTAAAATCGTCTTATTACAGCTGCTGTTTTGCCAGCACGTCAGAGGTAGGGGTCTGGAACACCGGGATGTCGGCATAGGGGTCGGCAGCGGTGTCGGCGGGCAGGCTCTTCATATACTCGTCCATGGCGACAGCCACCTTTTTGGCAACAGCCACAGCCTCCACCACGGTGCGTGCGCCCATGACGGCGTCGCCGCCGGCAAATACGCCCTCGCGGGTGGTGCGGCCGTCCTCGCTGACGCTCAGCAGACCCTTCTGGTTGGTCTCGATGCCGGTCGTGGTCTTGACGAGGTTGCTCTCAGAGCCCTGACTGACCGACACGATGACGCCGGTGTGGGGGTAAAAAGTCTCGCTGCCCTCTACCTGCGTGAACTTGCCGTCCTCGCCCTTGACGGTGTCGCGGCAGATGAGGCCGTTTTCCCGGATCTCCACCGGTGCCTTGCAGAACCGGAAGCCCACGCCCTCCAGCTTGGCGTAGCTCACCTCGTACTCAGAGGCACTGATGCAGCTCTCGTCCCGGCGGGCGTAGCAGGTAACATGGCGGGCACCGTTGCGGATGGCGGTGCGGGCGCAGTCCATAGCGGAGTTGCCCACACCGATGACAGCCACGTCATCGCCCAGACGGAAAGCCTTGGAGTTGGCCAGATAGTCGATGCCAAAGGCTACGTTGCCAAGGCTCTCGCCCTTGATGTGCATGGCGTTGGCCTTCCACAGACCGGCACCGATGAACACGCTCTTGTAGCCGTCGCGGAACAGGTCGTCGATGGTGATGGTCTTGCCGATGGTGGTGTTGGGGCGCACCTTGATGCCCTTCAGCTCCAGATGACGGTACTGGAAATCGTCCAGCACGCTGTCCGGCAGGCGGTAGTTGGGGATGCCGTAGCGCATCACGCCGCCGATCTTATCCCGGGCGTCAAAGATGGTCACATCGTAGCCCCAGCGTGCCAGCAGCACCGCGATGGTCAGGCCTGCCGGGCCGGAGCCCACCACAGCGGCCTTCATGCCGTTTTTCGGGGCAGGGCCTGCGGTCATCTTGTTGGCGTAGGTGGTGGAGATATAGTCCTCGATGATGGAAAAGTGCACCGGGTCGTGGCTGGGCATCCGGTTGCGGATGCAGTGACCCTCGCACTGCTTTTCGTGGTTGCACACCAGACTGCACACGGTGGTCAGGGGGTTGTTTTCAAACAGCATCCGGCCTGCAGCGTCCATCTGGTTTGCCTTGAGCAGACGGATGACCTCCGGGATATTGGTGTGGATGGGGCAGCCCTCCTGACACATCGGCTTTTTGCAGCCGAGGCAGCGGTTGGCTTCGTCCAGAACATGAAGTGCCATGGGTTCCTCCTTGTGTTTCCCCTGCGGGGACAGTCGTTTTTTACAGGCTCGTTGTATCCAACATTGCATTGCTTTAATCATACACCCGAACCGCGCCGGATACAAGAGGGCACAATATAAAATTTTTGACGTTATTTTTTGTCAATTCGTCAAAAAGATAATTTTTTGACGATATATCCCGCCCATCGGCTCCGGTTTTGCCCGGCACAGCGCACCAAGGTCGCTGGCTCTGCTCTGGGCGGCAGCCATTTGGGCACAGGTCTCGTTTTCCCGCGCAAGCCGCGCCAGCGAGTGGGACAGCGGCAGCGCCGTTTCCCCGGGCAGGGGCAGCGCCTCCTTGCGTGCGCCCAGCAGGTGTAGGTAGGGTGACATTGCCGGGGTCTGGGCGGTGTAGCCCAGCGCCGCATCCATTGCCAGCCGCCGCATCCGTGCCCGAGGGTAACGCACGGTGGTCAGGGCGTCCAGCAAGGCGGGCAGGCTTGCGGTCTCCCGCACAGCGTTTTCCAGCCGGTGCTCCAACCCCTCGGATACCCCGCGCACTGCTGTAAAAGGGGAGCACTCTGCGCAGGCAGCTCGCAGCAGTGCCAGCTCGCAGTGCCCCATGACTGCAAAATCCGTATACTTTCCGTCATATTCCGCTTGTATATACAATTTTAGTGCCTTTTCCGGCACATAGGGTGCCAGCGCTGCCGCGCCGCCCTCCGCCCAGAGTGCCCGCAGGGCGCTGGCGCTGGCAAAGGCTGCATGGCCGCTTTCGGTCAGCGCCTGCCCGTGGTCTGCGCCCTGCCGGGGCAGGGCGATGGGCTGCATTTCTACATTTTGTTCTATGATGGCTTTACAATACTCTACGGCAAGATTGTTGTTGGGCTTGTCCAGCAGGGCGGCAACGTCTGACCCCGGGCACAGCGCCTGCACCGCCGCCTGCCGGGCGGCGGCAAAGCTGCGTGCCCCGGCGGCAAGCTGCTGCCTGAGCGCAACGCGATAGTCCTCGCTGCACAGCACCCGGGCGGCTTTTTGCAGCAGAGCGGTGTCCGGGGTCTCTGCCCCAAAGACCAGTGTATCGCACCCGGCAGCGGCCAGAAGGCGCACCCCCGCCCGGGCAAAAGCTTCGGCACCGGCGCAGGCACAGGGCGCGGGCAGGGCAAACACAAGGTCAGCCCCGCAGGCCAGCGCCGCCTGCACCCGCACCGCCTCCGGCAGCAGTGGCAGCGCACCCCGCTGGGTAAGCCCGCAGCTCATGGCCACGGCCACCCGCTGCGCCCCCAGCGCCTGCGCCTGCGCCAGCTGCCATGCGTGGCCGTTGTGGAAGGGGTCGTACTCCGCAATGATGCCTGCAAACTTCATGGAACTGCTCCTTTTCGCCAAAAGATTGTTAAATTTATATCGGATATACAGAAAAATCCTGCCGTTTCCGGGATTTGTGGGCAGGATGTACAAAAACCTTGTACACAAGTTTTACCGCTTTGCCCGGGTTGCGCCTTGAAAAGCCGCCATCCCTATTATATAATAAACATAGGAATCTGTAAAATTCTGTCCGCAGGTTTTTTCAGGCTGCGGATGGTACAAAAATTTTCAGGAGGCAACACAGATGAAAGTTCTGGTTATTAACTGCGGTTCTTCTTCCCTGAAGTATCAGCTGATCGATATGGACGGCGAAAAGGTGCTGTGCAAAGGCCTGTGCGAGCGCATTGGCATGGAGAGCAGCATGATCACTCACGAAGCCAATGGCACCAAGGCTACCACCCCGGCGATCTTCCCCACCCACACCGAGGCTTTTGCCGAGGTCGTGAAGAAGATGACTACTGGTGCAGGCAAGTGCATCAATGACGTGAGCGAGATCGACGCCATCGGTCACCGCGTCGTGCACGGCGGTGAGAAGTTCAAGAGCAGCTGCCTGATCACCGATGAGGTCATCAACACTCTGCGTGAGCTGAGCCCGCTGGCTCCCCTGCACAACCCCGCCGGTATTCTGGGTATCGAGGCCGCCCGCAAGGTGTTCGGCAACATTCCCATGGTGGCCGTGTTCGACACCGCTTTCCACAGCACCATGCCGCCGAAGGCTTATATGTACGCCATCCCCTACGAGTACTACGAGAAGTACGGCGTGCGCCGCTACGGCTTCCACGGCACCAGCCACAAGTACGTTGCCCACAAGGCAGCCGAGTATCTGGAGGAGCCCATTGAGCGCCTGAAGCTGATCACCTGCCATCTGGGCAACGGTTCTTCCATTGCCGCAGTCGATCAGGGCAAGGTGGTGGATACCTCCATGGGCATGACCCCGCTGGCCGGCCTGATGATGGGCACCCGCTGCGGCGATCTGGACCCCTCTGTGGTCAACTACCTGAAGTACACCCTGAACATCACCGGCCACGAGCTGGACGAGATCCTGAACAAGAAGTCCGGCCTGCTGGGCATCTCCGGTGTTTCCAGCGATAAGCGCGATGTGGAAGAGGCTGCTGCGGCCGGCAACAAGCGCGCACAGCTGGCTTCCGATATGCTGAACTACCAGATCAAAAAGACCATCGGCAGCTACATTGCAGCCATGGGCGGCGTGGATGCCATCGTCTTTACCGGCGGCATCGGCGAGCACGATGCCATTGCCCGTGCAAAGATCTGCCACCACATGGATTGGCTGGGCATCCGCATCGACACCGAGAAGAACAAGCACCCCGTGGGCGATGTGTGCGAGATCACCGCTTGGGGCGCAAAGGTGCGCACGCTGGTCATTGCTACCGACGAGGAGCTGATGATCGCCCGCGACACCAAGGAAGTCATCGAGAAGTAAGCTTTTCCCAAAGGGCTTTGCAGGGGCTGCTGCACAGAGTGTGCGGCAGCCCCTTTTTGTGTAGAACGATTTGAATGGCCTCCGCTGCGCTCTGGCCATTTTCAGCGGAAAGATTATTTATGATTTGTGGTTCAGAAACACCTGCGGGTGTTTCTGAACCACTTTTTCACGAGAAAAGACCAAACCGGAAATGACTTCTTTACCGGAAAATTTCCCGTTTTCCTTTACGGCCCCTTCTGTGAAAATGCGTTTGGAGCGGCCCGCAGGCCGCGACAAACGCGAAACATAAATAAATTTTCCTCTATTTATGGCCAGAGCATAAGCGGAGGCCATTTCCAATCGTCTGTGTTCAAGCGCTGCCGCTGCACAAAACCTGTGCAGTGCGCCGCTTTTCTATCTTCCGGCGGTGATTTTACCCAAATATATGCTGTCGGTTTGTGCCATGTGTACAAATAAAAGGGCGAACAGTTGTTTTTTGGTTGACAAATCTCAAAAATAACGGTACAATAGGAAAGTCCTCAATCCGAGGGCGTTTATCTATTCAAGCCCCTGGTAAGCTTACTGATCAGCGCGATGGTCCCAAAACCAAAGGTATGGTTACAATCCTTCCGTGGGCAAGAACTAACTAAAGAGGAGATACTACTATGTTTGAAGACAAGACTCTGGTCTGCAAGGACTGCGGTAAGGAATTTGTTTGGACTGCTGGTGAGCAGGAGTTCTACGCATCTCGCGGCTTCGAGAATCAGCCCCAGCGCTGCAAGCCCTGCCGTGACGCCCGCAAGAACGGCGGCGCACGCAGCAACAGCGGTGAGCGTCAGATGTTCGACGCTGTCTGCGCAGCTTGCGGCAAGGCTTGCAAGGTTCCCTTCCAGCCCCGTGAGGACCGTCCGGTCTACTGCTCTGACTGCTTCGCTCGCATGAAGCAGAACTAAGCGCTGATTTTCATTTAAATCGGTAACAAATCCCCCCGCTGCCTGCTTGGCAGCGGGGGGATTTTTGCGTTCCTCTTCAGGTATTCTTGCGCTGATTTGCGCCCGAGAGCATCAGCACCGTGCGGTACAGCCGCAGCTTGAGCAGCAGCAGCTTTACCCGGTCGTTCCGGCTCTGCATGGCGTGCAGCGGGGTGCTGCGCACCGCTGTGCGCACCCGGGGCTTTTGCAACGCACTGCGTAGCCAAACAGTCTGCTCGGCAAGAGAAAGCGGGCTGCAGCCAAGGTTCTTGACCCCCATCATCAGGTCGCGGACGGTGCAGTAGTTGGCCTTTGCGCGGTGCATAGGGCTGTCCAGCAAGCCCCACGCGGCAACGGTGTCCCACACCGCATCGCTCAGGTAGAAGTTATCTTCCAGCCGTTCCGGGTGGTAGCGGTTGGACAGACTGCCCCGCCGGGCGATGACATAATGGTACAGCGGCTTTTCCAGCACCACCAGACAGCCGGGGTTCTGGCGATAGAAGGCTACGAAAAACATTCCATCCTCACCCAGCTGATGGCAGGGAAAGCGCAGATGGTACTGTTCCAGAAACGCTCTGCGGTACATTTTGTTTGCAGCCAGATACGAGGACGCCATCTTGTCGAAATGCTCCTTGAAGGGCTCGCCCCGGTACACGCCGGAAAAGGTACAGTGGTCGGTTTCAGAGTGCAGCAGCTTTCCGTTTTCATCGCAGATGTCATAAAACATCCCAAACTCCACACAGTCTGCATCCGCGTCCCGGACGGTATGGTACAGCACCTCTGCGGCGTTCGGCTCCACCCAGTCGTCCGGGTCCAAAAAGAAAATATATTCTCCCTGAGCAGCATCCAGACCCGCGTTGCGTGCAGCGGCTACGCCGCCGTTGGGCTGGTCGATGAAGCGAAAACGTGCATCCTCGGCAGCAGCCTGTGCGCACAGCGCGGCGCTGCCGTCCTTGGAGCCATCGTTGATGAGAATGGCCTCGAAGTCGGTCAGGGTCTGCGCCCGCAGTGAACGCAGCGCCCGGGGCAGCAGGCGCTCCATATTATAAATAGGCACTATAAACGAGATACAGGGCATGATCCCAACTCCTTGAAATTATTATCCCGGCAGGCCGAGCCGCTGCAGCAGCGGCCGCAGATGCAGTCGGCCGGCAAGCCAACAGAACAGGTACGGCAGCACCAGACTGGCCGCACCGCAGATGAGAACAGTCCCGCCCGCAGAAACACCCAGCTTATCATACAGCACAAGCCCCGGCACTGCACAGCAAAAGGGCTGATGATACAGATAAAACAGCATGGTGTTCTGCCCCAGCGGAACCAGCCGCCGCAGGGGCTTTTGCAGCAGCACACACGCCGCCCAGATGCCCACACAGAACCCGCTGACCGCAAAATAGTCCACCCATGTGCGCACAGCTTCTGCAAGCAGACCATCCGGCCAGACCACAGTGGGCGACAGCAGTCCCCACACCACCCACAGGCCGCACAAGGCACCAAAAAGCGCCAGCGGCTTTGCGTGCTGTTCGGCCGTTTCACGCGGGAGCACGCAGCCCAGAAAGAAAAACGCGCCCTGCTGGAAATAACTTTTCACTGCCCAGAACCATTCGGTGAAAAGCAGCTGATAGCACGCGGGCAGCGCTACCACCAGCACCAGCTTTGCCGCCCGGGCTGCTGCCGGGGACAGAGCTTTGTCCAGCAGCCATGCCGTGAGGACAAACCAGAACAGGGTTGGCAGATACCACAGATGAAAACCGTAGGGGTTCTCGTTGCGCAGCACCAGCCAGAGATATTCCGCAGGCTGTTTTAGCTGGTATGCGCTGCCGGACAGCAGCGCCCGCACCGGCGGCACCAGATTTGCCATGCAAAATAAAGCGTATAAAAAACCGGAATATATCCCCCACGGCAACAGCAGACTGCGTGCCTTTTTGCACACGTATTGCCGGGCGGAAAGGCTGCGGTTCTTCTGCGCGGTCAGGGTGCAGCCCATACCGGAGAGCAGAAACAGCAGCGGGACGTGGAACCGGTAAACAAAGGTATACGAGAACGCACACCATGGATGTGCGGCGCGCATGGACATCCGAAAGGTATGGCCGTAGATCACCAGCAGCAGGCCAATGGCCTTGGCGATGTCGATGTGATCCAGACGTTTGGTGGTTTGTGTCATCTCTGTCAGCCCTCCTGCATCAGAATATGGATGCGATCCCGCATCTCCTGCCGACTGTCCGGCATCCACACCTTGGGCTTCGGGGGCTTTTTGCGCTCCATTGCATAGGCAAGCGTCACCAGACGCAACGCCATCGTGCTCCAGAAATAAAAGGCAGTATTATCGGTCAGATAGGTCACCGTCATATAGCCCAGTTCGCACAGATACAGCAGTGTTGTCTGCTGGTCTGCATAGCGCTGCCAGAACAGCGGGGTCAGAATATATTGAATGCCGGACCAGATCAGAAAGCCGGGAAAGCCCATTTCCACAAAGACCTTCAGGATGTCGTTGTGAAAAGGAAAGGGCTCGTTGATAAGACCGGCATTATACCACTGGCCAATGATGGTATCCACATATTCAAAGCCGTGGCCGAGATAGGTGATGGAAAATTCATAGTAGGGGTTTGCCATGCTCCACAGGTAATCCCGACCCATCATATCTACGCCAACACTGTTCAAAAGCCTTGAAATGATGCCATTACGCACACAGTAAAGAAATGCCAGAAAAAACAGGATGCAGCACCCGCCCACTGTCGGGTAAACCCAGCTGGGTACCTTGCGCTTACGGAAAAACAAAGCAATCAGAACAAACAAGAGCACTGCCGGAATGGCGCTGCGCTTCATGCCGATCAGAAAAAACCAGCAGCAGGCAAGCAGATACCGCCGACGTTTGCGTTTTTCCTGCCGGGTGTCATGGGGCGCAAAGACGGCATAATACAAAACCATCTGTCCGAACACAAAGGTCAGATCATGTATTTCCAGCTGCAGCGCGTAGCCGTCTGCATCGCCGAAGGTGACCAGACAGGTGATGAGAGACTGGAGGCTGGCTGCAACGCCATATCCGGGAATGCTCATCAGCATGATGGCAGTGTTGGTAATACAGATGCTGATGGTGAACAGTTCGATTGCTTTTTCCCGGAACAGATAGACCAGCGCCACGGCAGTGAGGATGGCAATGCTCTGGAACAAAAGCTTAGAACAGCTGCGGATCATGGAGGACACCGCAGCAAAGCTTTCGATCCAGATGACTATCGACCAGAAAAACAACGCCACCATCAGGGACATATACAGCAGGGTAGGCTTCCAGATCTCCCGGAAGCGCTTTTCGTCCGGGTAAAACAGAGCGTACAGCACCGCCAGCCCGATCACCCCCAGCGCAACGGCCTTGGGCAGACCGCCCACTGCACTGTTGATAGGTTTCCACTCCCCCAGCCCGGCACCGGACAAAAAGACCACGCAGCCGATGGTCAGCAGCCTTTGCCACAGCGGGCTGTCCTTATAAAATAAAGAGGCCGGTGTTTTCCGGCTATAATCCTTTTTGGTCAGGATCTGATCCAATGTGCGCATGAAAAAGGGTTCTCCTTTTGTAGCGGGTGTTCCCGCAGGTGACTTACGCCTCTCCGCTCAGCTGCAAGTACTGCTGCTGTAAGCGGGCGGCGGCGATGTTGATATCGTAGCCTGCCTGCCGGATCAGTTCTGCACCGGCAGAGCGGTCACAGGGCTGTTGGAGCATCCGCTGCAAGCCTGCCGCCCAGTCTGCATTGCTGGCAGAAAGCGGGATCTGGATGGCATGGGGCGAAAGCAGCACCTCCTCCGGCACTGCGTCCGAAAATACGCACCCCAGCCCGGCGGCCTGCGCCTCGATGCCCACCACCGGCAGACCCTCGAAGCGGGAGGGCATGACGAACAGATCCATCAGCTGGTACCAGTCTGCCACATTGCTTTGCAGCCCGGCAAACAGGATATGATCTGTGATGCCCAGCTCCTGCGCCTGTGCGCGGACAGCCTGTTCCAGCCTGCCGGTGCCGATGAGCACCAGCATCGCCCGGGGTTCCAGCGGCAAAAAGGCAGCAAAGATCTCCAATAGACGCTCGTGGTTCTTGCGGACGTCAAAGCGCCCCACGTGGCCCAGCACCACCCGGTCCTCCAGCCCATAGCGGGCACGCATTTCAGCGCGGACGGCGGGGGAGAAGCGGAAGGTCTCCGGCTCGATGGCGTTGGGAATGATCTGTCCCCGGCGCTCCCAGTCCGCTTTGCCAAAGTAGTAGATGCCCGCGTCCCGGCCGCAGGACCACAGGTGGGTGGCCGCGCCGGGCAGCAGGCGCTTGCAGAACATCTTCAGCGGCCACTTGTAGTCCCGGACGATCCAGATATTATGGGCGTGGGCAATGCGCACGGGTAGCCCGGCCTTCTCCGCGCCCTTCAGGGCGTACAGCCCCATGGCCTCGTTGTGGGCGTGCAGGATGCGGATGCGGGGATCTGCGGCCACGGTCTGCTGCACAAAGCGCAGATACGCCGGGTAATGCAGCGGGTTCAATCCCGGGCTTTGGTAGATATGCCCGCCCAGACGGCGGATCTCGTCATCGTAATCGCCGGGCTTTTTCTTGTTGACGATAAAATCAAACTGGACCTTGTCGCGGTCGATATGCCGGTAGTAGTTCATCAGCATGGTCTCGATTCCGCCGCGGTCCATATTGCTGACCGAATGCAGCACTCGTATCATGGGGTACTCCTCACATTATAACAATTGAAATCTTCTGCCGTAGCGGCACCACAGCCCAAAGTCCTGCTGCCGCAGCGCGCGGGCACCCCAGCGGGCACGGCGGGGCAGTGTACCTTCCTGCGGCAGCGCCTTGGCGTACAAAGCGCAGCATAGCCGGAAAACCGCCTGCTGCGTTTCCAGTGGCAGACCGGATACGGTGGCATAGCAGAAAGCCGAAAGCTGCAACGTCAGACTGCAACGGTACAGCGCATCGTGGGGCAAGCCCAGCGCAGCATCCTGTGCCAGCAGCTGCTCTATGATCCAATAGCTTTGCACGGCGGCAGGGCGGTGCTGACTGTTCGCGGTAAGCCCCTTGGGGTTTTTACGCCACAGATAGACCATCTCCGGCACAGAGGCCACAGTTTTGGCCTGCCGGAACACCAGAAAATGGATGATGGCATCCTCAAAGCAGGTATAGTAGGCAGGAAAGCGTATCTGCGTAAACAGCTCCCGCCGGTACACCTTGCCCCATGGCATCCCGGGCAGCTCGAACCGCTCCAGCGCGGTGGCTCCGGTATAGACTGCCGCCGGGTAGCGCTGCACCGGGCCGCGGGTGTCGTCCGTATACAGGTATTGCCAGCCGCCCTGCACCACATCGGCGTCAAGGCGCTGTGCGGCCTCCAGCAGGGTGCGGACAGCGCCGAGCAATAACAGATCATCGCTGTCCACGAACATCAGCCAGCGCCCCACGGCATGGCGCAGTCCCTCGTTGCGGGCGGCGGCGGCGCTGCGGGGTGCGCTGCAATTGCACAGCACCACCCCGGGCAGTGCCCGGTAGCGTTCCAGCACGGCGGCTGTGCCGTCGGTGGAATCGCTGTCCACCACGATCAGCTGCACGGTGCAGCCGGTCTCCTGCTGCAAAATACTGTCCAGACAAGGGCCGATGGTGGCTTCGCCGTTATATACCGGCACGATGACCGAGAGTGTCACCGCCGGATTCTGCGGCGGCAGCGGCGGGTAGGTCTCCTCCGCTGCGGGTTTCGGGCACAGCGCTGCCAGCGCAGCGCGGTCGGCCTGTGTGCTGTCCGGCATCGGTGCACCGCCCCGGTGCCGCAAATGATACAACGCAAGATCTGCGTGGCCGCAGGCGGCACCGCACACGGCAGCAGCGCCCGCCAGCAGACGGCTGTGGGTGCGGCAGTGGATCAGCTGATAAGCGCGTCGATTCTGAATCATGCTTTACCACGCTCCATTCCTGCAGGGGCCGAGCCGCCCTCTTCTGCGATCAAGGACATTTTTTTCTGCGCGCAGCGCACAAGGTCGCGCACATGGTAGAGCTTCTCCTCCGAGGAGGTGGCCCATGCAGCGGTGAACAGGATGGGGTACTCCGGGTTCAGCTTGTTGTACTCGTCCACCTGACTTTGCAGGATGTGGAGCATGACCTCTGCCTTCCGGCTGCTGCATTCATCAAAGAAGGCGAGGAACTTGCCCGCGCCGTTGTAGCCCACTGTGCCATCGGTGTCGCCCATCAGCTGCAAAAGACCGGAAAAATCCTTCAGGATGCCATCGCCTACGGTGTAGCCGAAACGGCGGCTCATATCGGTCAGATTGTCCAGCTGCAAGGCAAAGCAGGTAAAGTCCTCCGGCAGAATGCGGCCGGCCATGCTGGTGATATATACATTGAGCTTTTCGCGGTTGGGCAGGCCGGTCTTTTTGTCCACATACAGCAGATAATCCACCACATCCGAGATACGTCCCAGCACAACGGCACCGCAGCAGCCGATGACAAAGAACAGCACCAGTGCCAGCATCAGGTACAGCTTGATGTTGATGGCGGCAGCCACCTGCACCGAGCTGATCATCTTCAGATAATCCGCGCTGATGTACAGGTTCAGCTCCTTGCTGCTGGTATTGATGATCTCGTAGTAGCTCTTCAGCTGTGCCTCGTAGTCATTGATCAGGCTTTCCATCTTGGCGTGCTGCTCGTCTGTGCCGCCAAAATCCACGTTGCGGAAGCTTTGCAGGATCTCCTCCTGAAACTGCCGGTCGATCTGGCTGGCAGCCACCTGCTGTTCCAGAGACACCAGCTTCAACACCAGACCGTCGTAGGTGGTCTGTGCTTTTTCACCCGCACCCTCCAGCTCGATGTTGCCCAAGATGTAGTCCGAGGACACCACCTCGCCCCGGTCGGTAAAGTAGTTTTTCAGCAGGTCGGCGTTCTTGTACACATACTGGTCGGTCAGGCTCCACAGGCTGTCCCGCTGCTCGGTGGTGATCTGTTCGTTCTGCTTTGCAGTCTCGATGCAGTTGGCCAGATACTCCTGCAGCACCGTGCCGTCCCGCACCTGCGGACCGTTGAGCACATAGGCGTACAGCTCTGGGATGGTATATTTTTTGAAATCGGAATAGATATCGCACAGGTCTGCATAGGTGTAGCCGGTGCGGGAAGAGCGGAAATCCGGGTAGTGCTCCCGCTTGCTCAGCAGGTAGTCCTGCATCTCGGTGGTGTCGTTTTCCAGAATGCGGATGCACTCGTAATAGTCGTAGCCGTTGTCCAGCAGGCCGGACGAGGGGTTGAGCGAGAGCTTCTGCTCCACATATTTTTCCGTATAATAGGTGCAGTAGCTCTGGATGATAGCATCCAGCATATTGCGGGCATAGCCCGCGCCCAGCGCTCCGTCTACCACGAGGCTCACCTTGTAGGTATCGGGGAAATAGGTCACCTCTTCGCCCTTATCCAGCAGTGCCTCATTGATGGTCTGCTGATCCTCTGAAATCACCGGGGTCACCGAAATATTGGAACGGATGGTGCTCAGCCGCCCGGAAGCGCCCAGCGCATCCATGGCTTGCGAAATGACCGTGGAGGAATAGATCTCGTTGACATCCAGATCGCTGCCGTCCGGGGTGTAGCCGTCCGAGATGCCGTCGTTGGTATAGCGGATGATGACCGAGGCAGTGTACCGCTGCCGCCCGTCTGCATACAGATAGATGGCGGCAGCACCTGCCAGCGACACCAGAAAGATCAGCAGGCTGAAACGCTTCAGATAGCGCAGGATCTCAAACTTTTTCATTTGTGGTGCCTTGCCTTTCTGCGCTTCCATGCGTGGAGCAGCCATGCGCCGCCCAGCATGACGGCAACAGACTCCATCAGGGTCTTTTTCAGGCTCAGCCGCTGGATAAAGGAGGCTGAACCGTAGGTAAAGGTGATATAGTTCTGGGATTTATACTTGATGTAGGCTTTATCCAGCACGAACAGCTGCTCCGAGATCTCGTTGATGGCGGCTTCCAGCTTGTTTACCATGCCCTGTGCCTCGGTCAGACGCGGCTGCCCGGCGTCCAGCTCCCGGATCTTCTGGATCACGTAATTCGTGCTCACGATCTCGGACTGGTAGTCGGTGGCATCGGACAGAGAAGCATCCGCCGAGCGCGCCAGCGCGTCCATGGCGGTCTTGGTGCGGGACATATAGTATTCGCTGGCCTCATCCACGGTGGGGATCATCATGATGGAGGTCATGGACTTTTCGTAGATGGAAATGCCCCTTTTATCGGCGTCGTAATAAGCCTGCTGGGTGCGCATGGCCAGATCGTCGATCTTGTTCTTGTATTCCAGAATGCTGGTCAGCATGGACGGGTCGCGGGCAACGCCGCCCTCAATGACAAAGGCCATGGCATTGGGCAGATCGTAATCCACCAGATTGTTGATCTTTTTACCAAGCGTGGTAAAGTTGTTGGTGGCAGAGTCGGGGTTTGCCTCGTCCGTAAAGCTTTTGTTCTCCTGCAGACGGGCGTTCAGGTAGCGGTTCAGCCCCTCAGCGCGCACCTCCAGCTCGTTCAGCCGCAGGTAAGGCTCGCATGCGGTGGTCACTTCCAGCTTTTCCATGAGGATGCTCTGATTATCGCAGTAGTTACTCAAAAAGATCTCCCGGTAGGATTCGCACACGCTCTGCAAAAGATCCAAGGGCTTGCGGCTGCCAAGCTCCAGCTTGCGGGTGTTGATGGAAAGATAGTAGTTGGTACTGATATACTCGCTGCCGTTGGCGCTGCCGGTGCCGTCCGGGCTCAGATAAAGGCACTCGGACAGCTTGGACGGGGTAAGGCTGTCCTGCAAGCCCACCCGCCGGATGGCGCGCTCCATCACCTCGTCCGAAACGATCTCGTAGGCGTTGAAGCGGGTCTTGTTGGGGTTCATGCCCAGCGCGGCCTCGGAGTAATTGAAGGAGATGCTGGCGCTGGCGCTGTCCGCACTTTTAAAATAGTGGATCAGCCCGAACAGACAGCACAAGGTCAGCAGGCAGAGAAACAGGCGGTATTTATTTGTCCAGATATGGCGCAGCGCCTGTTTGATCTTATCTTTGATGTCATCCATGGCATTCTATCCTTTTGCAGCGGCCTGCACGCTCTGCGCAGGCCGCTTAGTCGATGTCAATGACCGAAAGCTCCGGCACATTGTTGATGCGGGGCACCCAGCTGGAATCGCCCAGTCCCCGGCTTACAATGAGGGTGGCGTTGTTGGCAAGCCCATAGCTGCCCCCGGCATAATCGGGGAAAAAGCCCTCCTCGGCACTGTAAAGCGGGCCGATCTTCGGCAGACGGACGATGCCGCCGTGGGTGTGCCCGGCAAGACCCAGCTCAAAGGAATAATTTTCCAGATGCTCGGTAAAGTAGGTGGGCACATGCGCCAGACAGATGCGCAGGTCGTAGTCCGTCTGCGTCTCTACGCTGTCCATAAAGGCGCTGGCACCGTAGTTGTAAAAGTCCTTCGGGCTGCCCTCCACGCCCAGAATGCTGATAACGTTGTCGTGGACGGTATAGCGTGCTTCCTCATTGCGCAGGATGGTCACCCCGGCGGCGGTGAACTTTTCAACCAGTGCCTGATCGCCGTCCAGAAAATACAGCTCGTCCTCATGGTTGCCCAGAACCCCGCATACCGGGGCGATCTGGTTCAGCTGACTGCACAGGGAAAGCATATTATCATAGCTGGAACCTTCGCCGTAGGTCACAAGGTCGCCGCCCAGCAAAATCAGATCCGGGGCAAGGCTGCGGATATCCTGCACCAGCTCGCAGTTATCCTCTCCGTATTCCCGCAGGTGCACATCGGTAAGAAAAACGACCCGGCAGCTCTGGGTAAGCTTGCGGGAATGGATCTGGTAAAACTCTGCGGTGTAGTGGGTGCGGTTATAGCAGATATTCTGCCACAAGATCCCACCGATCAGGGCGAGCAGGGCAACAAGAACCAGCAAGGTCAGCAGCGCCTGCTTCAAGAGGGATGCCACCCTCTGGAAGCAGCGGCCGCTTTGTGTAGGGCTGCTGTTTTGCACTGCGTCTTTTTCTTGCTTTATATTGATAAAGGCCACATCCTTTCTGTCAGGGAACGTTGCAGGGAAAAGGGCGCGGCGCCAGACCGCAGCCTATCTCGCCCAAAACGGATACAAAAACCGATATATGAATAAATTATAACATATTTAGTGGGAAAAGCAAAGAGTGCATCTCTGTTATGGGCGGATTTCACATTTAGGAGCTCCCATCAAAAAAGGGATGCCGCGCACGCAGCATCCCTTTTGCATATTTTCGGAATATTCGCAGATCAATCATCGTCGCTGTCCAGCTTGAGCACGGCGGTAAAGGCTTCACTGGGCAGGGAAACACTGCCCAGCTGACGCATCTTCTTTTTGCCTTCCTTCTGCTTTTCCAGCAGCTTCTTTTTACGGGAGATATCGCCGCCGTAGCACTTGGCCAACACGTCCTTGCGCATGGCCTTGACCGTCTCGCGGGCAATGATCTTGCCGCCGATGGCCGCCTGCACCGGAATCTCGAACAGGTTGCGTGGGATGTTGTCCCGCAGCTTTTCGCAGATGCGGCGTCCCTTGGCGTAGGCATTGTCCCGGAACACAATCATGGACAAAGCGTCCACGGGGTCGCCGTTGAGCAAAAAGTCCAGCTTGACCAGATCGCTCTCGCGGTACTCCTTGAACTCGTAGTCGTAGCTGGCGTAGCCCCGGCTGCGGCTCTTGATGGCGTCAAAGAAGTCGTACACGATCTCGCCCAGCGGCAGCGCGTAGTGCAGGTCCACACGCACATCGTCCAGATACTTCATGTCGATCAGCACGCCGCGCTTGCTCTGGCACAGATCCATCAGGCCGCCCACATAGTCGTTGGGGGTGTACAGGTGCACATCCACAAAGGGCTCTTCCTGCTTGACGATGTTGCTGGGGTCCGGGTAGCTGGAGGGGTTGTCGATCATCTCCACCGTGCCGTCGGTCAAGGTCAGGCGGTAGCGCACGCTGGGGGTGGTGGTGATGATGTCCAGATCGAACTCCCGCTCCAGACGCTCGGTGATGATCTCCATGTGCAGCAGACCCAAGAAGCCGCAGCGGAAGCCGAAGCCCAGCGCAGCACTGGTCTCCAGTTCAAAGGTCAGGGAGGCGTCGTTCAGCTGCAATTTTTCCAGTGCGTCCTTCAGGTCGGGGTACTTGGCACCGTCGGCGGGGTAGATGCCGCAGAACACCATGGGCTTGACCTGACGGTAGCCGGGCAGCGCCTCTGCGGTGGGGCGCTCTGCCAGCGTGACGGTATCGCCCACGCGGGTGTCCTGCACCGTCTTGATGCTGGCGGTCAGGTAGCCTACCTCACCGGCCTGCAGCTGGGCGCAGGGAGTCAGGGCGGTAGCACCCATGTGACCCACCTCCACCAGCGTGAACTCTGCGCCGGTGGCCATCATGCGGATGGTGTCGCCGGGCTTCACCGTGCCCTCGAACACGCGGATGTAGACGATGACGCCCTTGTAGCTGTCGTAGATGCTGTCGAAGATCAGTGCCTTTAAGGGTGCGTCCGGATCGCCGGTGGGGGCGGGGATATCGCTCACCACACGCTCCAGCACCTGATCGATGTTCAGGCCGGTCTTGGCGGAGACGCGGGGCGCGTCCATGCAGGGCAGACCGATCACGTCCTCCACCTCCTGTGCCACCTCGTCCGGGTGGGCACTGGGCAGGTCGATCTTGTTCAGGATGGGCACCAGTTCCAGATCGTGTTCCAGTGCCATATAGGTATTTGCCAGCGTCTGCGCTTCCACGCCCTGCGTGGCGTCTACCACCAGAATGGCACCCTCGCAGGCGGCCAGACTGCGGCTGACCTCGTAGGCAAAGTCCACATGACCCGGGGTATCGATCAGGTTGAATTCGTAGGTCTTGCCGTCCTTTGCGGTGTAGTTCATGGTCACGGCGCGCGCCTTGATGGTGATGCCGCGCTCGCGCTCGATATCCATGTTGTCCAAGATCTGGTCTTCCATGGTGCGCTCGTCCACGCTCTTGGTCAGTTCCAGAATGCGGTCGGACAGGGTGGATTTGCCGTGGTCGATATGTGCAATGATGCAGAAGTTGCGGATGTTGTCTCTTGCCATGTAGTTCCTCCGGGCAGCTTTATGCTTCTAAGATCCAGTCCTCCACAGCCACGATCTGTCCGTGGTCGCGGTAGACGCGGGGCACGCGGCGGGAAACGCCGCACAGCACCTCGTAGGGGATGGTATCGGTCTTGCGGGCAATGGTCTCTGCGGTGTCGCTCACGGTTCCGCCCCACAGGATGGCCTCGTCGTCCTCGCGCACTTCCGGCACATCGGTCACGTCCACCATCATCTGATCCATGCACACCCGCCCCAGCACCGGGCAGGCCTTGCCGTGGATCTCCACCACGCCCTTGCCGCAGCTGAGCAGCCGGGGGTAGCCGTCGGCATAGCCGGTGCAAAGGGTGGCTACCTTGGTGGGCTTTTCGGCGGTAAAGCGGCGGCCGTAGCTGGCGCACTGGCCGGGCTGCATCTCCTTGATCATGCTCACCACGGTCTTGAGGGTCATTACCGGCTTAAAGCGGTCAAAGCGCACCTCGTCGCTGGGGTCGTAGCCGTACAGGATGATGCCGGGGCGTGCCATGCAGCGCTCCCGGGGCAAGCCCTCCGGCCAGTCCGGGTGCAGCATGACCCCGGCAGAGTTATCGCAGTGCACAAGGGCAGGCTCCCGCCCGGCGGCCTTCAGTGCGTGGAAGGCTTTCACGAACAGTGCGTGCTGCTCGGCGGTGTAGGCCACGTTTTCCGGGGCGGTATCATCGGCCACGGAAAAGTGCTGGAACAGGCCGGTCATTTCCAGCCCGGGCAGCGCACAGGCTTCCAGCATTTCCCGGATGGCGGCATCAAAATCGGTGCGCAGCGCAAAGCCGATGCGCCCCATGCCGGTGTCGGCCTTGAGGTGGATGTGCACTCTGCCGCCTGCCGCCACGGCAGCTTCGCTCAGGGCGCGTGCCTGCGCAAGGGAGTAGCAGGCCACGGTGATGTCGTTCTGGATCAGAGCGGCGGCGTAGGCGGGCTGCACATGACCCAGAATAAGGATGGGCAAAGTCTGCCCCGCCTTGCGCAGCTGCACAGCTTCGGTCAGGCAGCTGACCGCCAGCCATGCGGCGCCCTCCTCGGCGAACACCCGGGCGCACTGTACCGCGCCGTGACCGTAGCTATCGGCCTTGACCACTGCGCACAGGGGCAGCGCCCCTGCCCGGGCCTTGACTGCCCGGAAATTATACCGAAGGGCCTCGAGGTCGATCTCGGCCCAGACGTGTTTTTCAAACGGTTGTTTCTGCATGATCTGTTTCCTTTTTTGGTACGATAAAGCTGCCCCGGCCCGTGTGGACGGGACGCCAGCCGTCAATGCCGCTCTCCTGCAAAGCATGGAGAGTCTTTTGGCGGAAAGCGTGGTCGGTGCGGCAGCGCTCCTGCACAAATTCTTTGGTCTGTTCCCGCACGGTAACACCGTCGGCGGGGCAGCGGCTCTTCACGATGGGCAAGCCCGCCTCCCGCACGGCGCACTGCACCTCGTACTCTGTTGCCAGCAGCATGGGACGGATGAGGGTGAGGTCCCGCTGGGAGAGATAGGTCACCGGCGAGAAGCAGCCGATGCGTCCCTCCCGCCAGAGGTTCATATAAAAGGTTTCCACGGCATCGTCCAGATGATGCCCCAGCGCCACCTTGTTGCAGCCCAGTTCCTGCGCAGCGGTGTGCAGCGCACCCCGCCGCAGCTTGGCGCACAGGGCACAGGGGTTCTTCTCCTTGCGATACTCGAACACCACAGGGCCGATCTCGGTGCGGCGCACCTCGTAGGGGATGCCGTGCTGCCGGAACAGCTCTGCCAGTGCCGAGTAGTCCATGGGCTGATGGTCGAACTGCGGGTCCAGCGTGACCGCCACCACCTCGTAATCGAAGCCGATGTACTTGCGCAGCATGGAAAGGCCAATGGTCAGCGCCACGCTGTCCTTGCCGCCGGAAACGCCCACCATCACCCGGTCGCCGGGGGCGATCATTTCATAGTCCTGTACGGCCTTGCGCATTAAACCACAAAGCCGCTGCATTGCACGAAGATCACTCATGACAGGCTCACACTTTCTACCAGATTGACCACATCGCTGATGGACGCCAGCTTTGTTAGCGCTGAGACATAGACCACATCGCCGCTGTCGTAGGTGATGGTAGCCAGCACGGCGTAGTAGGTGCGGATATCGCAGCGCACTGCTTCTACGGTTGCGCCCGCCACGGTCAGGTTGACCTTGCGGGGCTTGATGACGCCGTAGGCCTGCTTGAGGTCGGCTTCCGAATCCTCAATAAAGTTGTCGTAGCTGTCGGCGGTGCCCCGCTGTAACAGCACGGCCTGATAATCCTCGCTGTCTGCCGTGTCTGCGGTAGCCAGCTCCAGCACGGTGCCAAGGGTGGGGTCCTCGGTCATGCGGCACACGCTCCACACGCTGCTGTCGTAGTAGACAGAGATGCCGTTCGTGCCGGTATAGTGGGTGTCGGGTGTCGCGGGGGTCTGCCGGTTCACCAGCAGGGTGAGCACCATGTAGGCTGCGATGCCCAGACAGATGAAAATGGCCATCGCCGTCAGCAGTTTGGAGCTGCGGCGCTGCGCCGAAGAGGTGCGGTCGATCTCATTTGGCATGGATGTATTCTCCTTGTGTTGGCAAAGGCAGCGGTGCACTGCCCATATCCTTTATAGTATACCACAACCGCGGCGGGATTTGTAGCGGGCAAATGGCAAAAATATGCCGGTACGGGCAAAAAACTTTTACAAAAATCGAAATTTAGAAATCAAGAGTATTTGAGAGAAAACGAGCGATTTTGAGAGTTTTAAAAATCTGCGCCGAAAAAATCCAAAAATCATGTTGACAGGCGCGTTTTTGTGTTGTATACTGACACTCGCGCCCCAAAAGGGCGCCTGAAACGTACAAAAAGCTTATCAGGAGGAAATAGATATGAGCACTACTCTCGTAAAGCCCGCTGAAGTCGAGCGTAAGTGGTACCTGCTCGACGCTGCCGGCAAGAGCCTGGGCCACGTCGCTGCTGAGGCCGCTGTTCTGCTGCGCGGCAAGCAGAAGGTCGATTACACCCCCAACGTTGACTGCGGCGATTTCGTTGTTGTCATCAACTGCGATCAGGCTGTTCTGACCGGCAAGAAGGCCGAGCAGAAGTTCCACATCACCCACAGCAAGTACATCGGCGGCCTGAAGAAGGTCCAGTACAGCAAGCTGATGGCTGAGAACAGCGATCTGGCTATGACCTACGCTGTCAAGGGCATGATCCCTTCCAACACCATCGGTGCTAAGGCTCTGACCCGCCTGCACTGCTACCAGGGTGCCGAGCACGCTCACGCTGCTCAGAAGCCCGAGAAGATCGAGTTCTAAGAAGGAGGCAATCGAATATGTACGAAACCAAACCTTATTTCTACGGCACTGGTCGTCGTAAGGATTCCGTTGCCCGCGTTCGCGTTTACACCGGCACCGGTAAGATCACCATCAACGATCGTGATATCGACAACTACTTCGGTCTGGAGACCCTGAAGCTGATCGTCCGTTCTCCGCTGGTCCTGCTGGGCCTGGAGGGCAAGTATGACGTCGTCGTCCGCGTTTCCGGCGGCGGTGTTTCCGGTCAGGCTGGCGCTATCCGTCACGGCCTGAGCCGCGCCCTGCTGCAGCAGAGCGACGAGAACCGTCCTGTGCTGAAGAAGGCTGGCTTCCTGACCCGCGATCCTCGTATGAAGGAGCGTAAGAAGTACGGTCTGAAGGCTGCACGTCGTGCTCCCCAGTTCTCCAAGCGCTGATTTATCTCAGTGTGCACTTTTACGGCTCTGCTTCGGCAGAGCCGTTTTTTGTTGTCCCTTTCCCGGAGAACTGGGGAGCACGACTGCGCATCTCCGGCGGTTGCCCCGTGAGGGGCGAGCCGGAGGCGCTCAAAATCCTTGCTCAAGCATCGCGTGCAGGGCGCAGCCCTGCCAGCGATGCACCCCAGTTCTCCAAGCGCTGATTTACCTCAGTATGCATTTTTACGGCTCTGCTTCGGCAGAGCCGTTTTTATTTTAAAAGGGGGAATCCGCCGCAAAAAGGTGCGTTCCCCCTTTTTTTGCGCGGCGGACTGTGCTATACTATAATAGCATTGGTGCGTGCCGCAAGGGCAGCAAACCGGTGCGTTTTACCCAAGGTAGCGTATCCCGGGCAAGGTGCACGGAAAAGGCTGTCTTTTGAAAAAAGGATAAAGAGGTCATTTATTATGCTTACTGCAATTACGGGTATCAACTGGGGCGATGAGGGCAAGGGCCGCATGGTCGACCTGATCAGCCAGGAGTACGACATCGTTGCACGGTATCAGGGCGGCAACAACGCAGGCCATACCGTTAAAAACGAGCGCGGCAAGTTCGTGCTGAACCTGCTGCCCTCCGGCATCCTGCGCCCCAACGTCGTGTGCGTTATGGGCAACGGCATGGTCATCGACCCGCATCATCTGGACGGCGAGATCAATAAGCTGCGCGAGCAGGGCATTGAGATCACCCCGGCAAACCTGAAGATCTCCGACCGCGCAACCATCACCATGCCCTACCATGTGGAGCAGGATGGTCTGGAGGAGGCTCGCCTGTCCAAGACCGGCGCACAGTTCGGCTCCACTAAGCGCGGCATTGCCTACGCTTACGGCGACAAGTACATGAAAAAGACCCTGCGCATGGGCGACCTGCTGCATCTGGACGACGCCGTGAAGAAGCGTCTGGTCACCATGGTGGATTCCAAGAATCTGGTCATGGAGGGCAGCTACAACGCTTCCCCCATCAGCGTGGACGAGATGTGGGCATGGCTCGAAAAGTATGCCGCCATCTTCAAGGACTATATCTGCGATGTGGGTCAGTATCTGGCCGATGCCGATGCCGCCGGCAAAAAGGTGCTGTTTGAGGCACAGCTGGGCGCACTGCGTGATATCGACTTTGGCATCTACCCCTACACCACCTCCTCCAACGTCATCGGTGCTTACGCACCCATCGGTGCCGGTATCCCCGGCCACAAGCTGCACAACTCCATCGGTGTCATGAAGGCATACTCCTCCTGCGTGGGCGACGGCCCCTTCGCCGCCGAGCTGGCCATGACCGAGGAAGAAAAGCACGCCCTGCGTGAGGCTGGTCACGAGTACGGCGCAGCTACCGGACGTCCCCGCCGTGTGGGCCCCATCGATCTGGTGGCAAGCCGCTACGGCGTGTTCTGCCAGGGCTGCGACGAGGTCGCCCTGACCCTGCTGGACGTGCTGGACTACATGGAAAAGATCCCCATGGTCACCGCCTACAAGCTGACCGACGGCACCACTACCACCCGCTTCCCCATGGGTGAGGCACTGGATACCGCACAGCCCGTGGTGGAGTACCTGCCCGGCTGGCACTGCGATATCACCGCAGCCCGCAAGTGGGAGGACCTACCCCAGCAGACCCGCGATTATGTGGAGTATCTGGAAAAGGCTGTGGGCTGCAAGATCACCTATATCTCGGTGGGCGCAGAGCGCGAGGCCTACATCCACCGCGGCTGAGCTGCCGCCAAAAGCAGCCCCCGAGTTTCAGAAAAGGAAGCGTCACAGATGTTTGATATCATTACCGACAGCGCCTGCGACCTGACGCTGGACACCGCCAAGCAGCTTGGCATCGAGGTCGTGCCCTTTTATGTATCGCTGGACGGCGAGCATTACCGCAAGGAAGGGCTGGAGATCCCTGTGCGGGACTTCTATCAGTTCATGGTGGATAACCCGGCGGCCTACCCCAAGACCAGTCTGGCCTCCATCGAGGACTTTGAAAAGGCCTTCCGCGCACACGCCGAGGCGGGTCGGGAGGTATTGTGTCTGGTGTTCACCGGCAAGATGAGCGGCTGCGTGGGCAGCGCTCGCAACGCCCGGGATCTGGTGCTGGAGGACTACCCCGATGCTCGCATTGAGGTCATCGACTCTGCCGCTGCCACCGTGACCGAATCCACCATGGTGGAAAATGCCGTAGCCATGCGGGACGCAGGCTGCACCTTGGACGAGACTGTGACTTGGTTGGAAGCCGAAAAATCCACCAACCAGATCTTCTTCACCGTGGGTGATCTGGACTACCTCATCAAGGGCGGGCGTATCGGCAAGGTGACCGGCCGCGCCGCCAATATGCTGGGACTGAAGCCCATGATCCTGTTCAAGGACGGCGAGATCTTCTCCGGCGGCGTAGCCCGCGGCCGGCAGAAGAGCTTTGAAAAGGCACTGGAACAGCTGATGAACTATCTGGATGCCCACGGCGGCACCCCGGACGACTACCG
>CAKSZF010000014.1 GCA_934525405.1 uncultured Faecalibacterium sp. | reverse complement strand
GCCAGCGGCTACTGCAAGTATCACGGCTACGACGAAGGATCGATGGATGTGGTGGAGTACCACTACAACCAGCATTTTCAGAGCTAAGTTTCCGCTGTCAATCGGCATCCGCCAGCACCTCCTTCGCAAGAGATTTATAGGCTTCTGCCACCTTGCCCTTGGGGTCATAGGCAAAGATGCTTTTGCCTGCCGCACTGGTTTCAGCCGCACGGACTGACCGGGGAATGGTCTGCTCGAACACCTTCAAGTGCTTTCCGCATGCCTGCCGGATCAGATTGCTGATCTGCTTTCCGTAGTTGGTGCGGCTGTCGGTCATGGTCAGCAAAATACCCTCAATTTTCAATTTCGGGTTGATCTGCCGCCGGACCTTCTGAACGGTTTGCAAAAGCTGTTCTAAGCCTTTTGCGGACAGGTACTGCGCCTGCACTGGAATCAGGGCAGCGTCTGCCGCCGCCAGTGCGTTGATGGTGAGCATCCCCAGCGAGGGCATACAGTCCAGCAGGATATAATCATACTCCCGCTTTGCCCCCTCCAACACCTGTTTGAGCATCTTTTCCCGGTTCATGCTGTTCACGAGGGCAACTTCCAGCCCTGCCAGTTCGATGTTGGCAGGAATCAGGTCAACGCCCTCTGCATGGTGTAGGATGCCGTCACCGGGCGGAATGGGCTGGTCGTTCATGGCTTTCTGCATCAGGGTGGAAAGGGTGGTAGGCAGTTCATCGGGCTGCTGCCAGCCCATGCTAATGGTAAGTGACCCCTGTGGATCAGCATCCACCAACAGGACTTTTTTGCCCTCCATTGCCAGCCCGATGCCCAGATTCTCACAGGTGGTGCTTTTCCCCACACCGCCTTTTTGATTTGTGACTGCGATAATCGTAGCTTTCTTTGCGATAACATCACCCCGCTTTCGGTGAACCGCGTGCGAAGTCGTGGTTCGTCTTGTTCTGATAGTAGAGGTTCATGGTGGTGGGCGCATTGTAGAGCATCGCCAGCAGATACTGCTTCATGTTCCGCACCGGGGCGGTGTTCTCTGCCAGAGATTCCAGCACGAAACGGATGTGGTCAGCGTTCAGCTTTTTCAGCCGACTGCGTACCACCTCGGTGGGCTTATCATCTCCGGCAATCCGCAACATCTTGCGTTTGGTGGAACAGGTATCCACAAGCAAGTCTACGATCTGGTAGATGGTGTCCTCATCGTCCGGGCAGAGCCGGAGCAGGAGGTCCACCTCCAAAGACTGATAAAAATAATCCTCAAGCTGCTCCCGGATGCCCCCGGAATAGATAGGGTCAGGATCGTTCCACTCTGTCTTATTCTTATCAGTCTTATTTGCTTGCGGTTTTGGCTGCTCCAGAATTGCGCTTTCGGCAGCACCAGAATTGCTGTTTGGGCAATTCTGTACTTGCGCTTTTGGCAAGCCAGAGGAAAAGTCCTTGACGTAGATTAGGCTGGGTCTGCCCAGACCACGGCGTTTGCGCTCGATGAGGTCGATGCCCTCCAGTTCCCGGAACAGCTTGACCGCCTTGTGTTCGGCGCAGCAGAGGGATTCCTGTACTTCCCGGACTGTATAGATGATATACACTCGCCCCTGCTCGTCCAACCAGCCGTTCTTGACTGACAGGCTCATACGGTCCAGCAGGATGCCGTACAGCGTCCGGGCATCGGTGGAGAGCTGCCGGAAGCGGTGGTCTTGGAACAGTGCCTTTGGGATGCGGAAGTAGGAGAACAGTTCGCCCGACTGCCCGTAGAAGTAGTCCAGCGTCATTTGGTGTGTCCTCGGATTTTCAACTGTGAGTGCTTGTTCATGTGGAAAACACCTCCTCTTTGTGATATGGAAATTTTTTGAAATTCAATTTTTGAGAAAAAATGGATATGAAAATGGATGAAAAAATGCGTTGTAGATTGTTCCAAAAACTTCAAATCCAAAAATGTGTTATTTCCCGAAAATATTACAATGTGGACGAAGAATCGAATGACTGAAAAAATAAATATCGTAAATGTGTGTTTTCTTGTGCTCTCTGTTTATAAAGTGCAGCCCAGGCTGCCATCAAGAACCCCCGCAAGTGATTGCGTGAGCGCTTGAAAAAGCACAAATAAAGCAAACGAACCGCCCCGGTTTCCACAACAGGAAGCCGGGGCGGTTTTTTATACAAAAAAGAAACCGTTTTTTGTGGCTTTGATGAATTTGTGCAGAGCCGTTGACAGCAGAAGGGCAGAAGCGTATCTTTGGAACAGAAGACAGAACAGGGCTATAAATAGCAGGTTTCTTTGCCTTGCAAGGCTACTTCTGTTTCGATAAGGCACGGCCCGGTGTGCCGTTTTTTCGTTTGCGGAGATAAAATGCAGAAAGTGCGGATTATGGGACATATAATCTGTTATGCTCGGTACATGGAAGGCGCACGCACCGGAAAAGGAGCAAAAATGCGAAGGACGTTGAATAAAACAAGGCTTTTGACCGGTAAAACGGACCCGGAAAATACCAGCCTGTGGCTGCCGCTCTGGATGCATCTGTGGGATACGGCGGGCATCATGGAGCGGCTGGTCCGGCGGTGGCTCCCGGAAAGCGTAAAACGGGCCATGGGCTTTGAGCGCGAGGAAGCGTTGCTCGCGCATGCCCGGTTTTTGGGTGGAATCCATGATATAGGCAAGGCTACGGTAGCCTTTCAGGCAAATATCCTGCGCACCCTGCCGGAGGCGCGGCAGCGGCTGGAAACATTGACGCCGCTGGACTGCCCGGAGCAGAACCGCCGGGAGTCGCCACATGCCCGGGCGGGCGAGGCAATCCTGCTGTGGGATGATTGTCCCGGCGGGCTAGCCTCCATTGTGGGAGCGCATCACGGCAAGCCACAGAGCTGCGCGGCGGTCGATGATCAGTTGGAGTGCTGGGAGAGCAACTACTACCCCAAGGGACAGGAAAAGGTCTGGCAGGGCTTCTGGACAGAACTGCTCATGACTGTTTTGCAGGACTGCGGCTTTGACGACACAGCGGAGCTGGATGATCTGAATCCGCAGGAGGAAGTGCTTCTGACCGGACTTCTGATCATGGCAGACTGGATCGCCAGCAATACGGAATACTTTCCCCTGATTCCGGTAGAAGAGCTGGGCAGCATGGAAGATTACCCGGCGCGGGTGGACAGGGCGTGGGAAAAGCTGGCGCTGCCCTTCCCGTGGGAGGCACAGCCGGGCATCGCAGACCCGCAGGAGTTTGCGGTGCGGTTCGGCTTTGCGCCCAATGCGGTGCAGAGGGCTGTTCTGGAGGCTGTGGATACCGCAGCGGAACCGGGCATTCTGATCTTGGAAGCACAGATGGGCGTGGGCAAAACCGAGGCGGCGCTGGCCGCTGCGGAGGTCATGGCCAGCAGGTTTGGGCTGGGTGGTGTCTTTTTCGGGCTGCCCACACAGGCCACGGCAAACGGCATCTTTCCCCGGCTGCTTGGCTGGGCAGACACGCAGTCTGAGGAGACGCTGCCGCAGGCTATAAAGCTGGCACACGGCATGGCAGAACTGAACGAGTGCTATCTGCGGCTGCAGGGGCGCGGGGTGCAGTTGGAAGAGGACGCGCAGGAAGCGCATCAGGTGCGGGTACACCAGTGGTTTCGGGGAAACAAGCAGGCACTGCTGGCAAACTTTGTGATTGGCACAGTGGATCAGCTGCTGCTGGCGGCACTTGCCCAGAAGCACGTTATGCTGCGGCATCTGGGGCTTGCGGGCAAGGTGGTCATTATTGATGAGTGCCACGCCTACGATACCTACATGAACTGCTATCTGGACCGGGCACTGGAATGGCTGGGCTGGTACAAGGTGCCGGTCATTCTGCTTTCGGCCACCCTGCCTGCCCGGCGGCGCGCGGAACTGGTCGAGGCTTACCAGCAGAAAAAGGCTGCCCCGGACGCCCCATGGAAAACCAGCTGCGGCTATCCGCTGCTGACATGGACGGACGGCGCAGAGGTAAAGCAGACGGCTATCCCACCAGACGCACCCGGTAAAACGGTGCAGCTGACCACGCTCACAGAGCCGGAGCTGCCCGCGCTGCTGCGCCGGAAGCTGGCAGAGGGCGGCTGCGCGGGAGTGATCGTCAACACGGTCAAAAAAGCGCAGAAGATCGCGCAGCTGCTGCGGGAAAGCCTGCCGGACAAAGAGGTGCAGCTGTTCCATGCGCAGTTCCTGATGCCGGACCGCGCGGCGCGGGAAAACCAGCTGATGGCACGTATCGGCAAGGGCTCTGCACCGGAGCGCCGGAACGACCTGATCGTGGTGGGCACGCAGGTGATGGAGCAGTCGCTGGACATTGATCTGGACGTTCTTGTTACAGAGCTTTGCCCCATGGATCTGCTGTTGCAGCGCATCGGACGGTTGCACCGTCACCGCCGCAGCCGCCCCGCCCCATTGCAGCAGGCCTGCTGCGCGGTGCTGGACACCGGGGAAGATGCCTTTGACGCAGGCAGCGAGGCAGTATATGGACAGTGGCTGCTCTGGCGCACCCGGAAGTTTCTGCCCCGGAGCATCCGGCTGCCGGAGGAAATCTCTCCGCTGGTGCAGCAGGTCTACGGCTGGGAGCGGGAAGCTCCCGGCGGGGCGCAGGGGGAGGAAATGCGCTGCATATATGAGCAGACGCAGGAGAAAAAGAAAGCGCGCGCCGAGGCGTACCTTGTGCCGCAGCCGGAAACGCACCGGCTGGCGCAGCTGAATACGCTGGATGACTGGATGCAGAACGAGGGCGCCCGCTCTGACCCGGCAGCGCGGGCAGCAGTGCGGGACGGCGACCCCTCGGTAGAGGTGCTTATAATGCAGTGCCGGGCAGACGGCAGCATCCACTTTCTGCCGTGGCAGGAGGGTGGCAGCGCCGTAGCTGCCGACAGCCCGCCCCCGCCGGAAACGGCACTGAAGATCGCCCGGCAGAAGCTGCGGCTCCCGGCGGTGTTCGGCAAGGCGTGGAAGGTGGATAGGGTCATCCGGGAGTTGGAAGCGGATAACCGCAGCCGCCTTGCGGCGTGGCAGCTGTCGCCGCTGCTGCACGGAGAACTGATCCTGCTGCTGGATGAAAACCTGACTGCCCGGCTTGCGGGCATGGAACTTTGTTATGACCGTGAAAACGGCTTATATTGCCAAAAGGAGGAGACGGATGAAGGAAATTGAATTCAACCTGCTGACCGAACCGTGGATACGGGTGCGGCTGCGGGACAACACGGTGCGGGAGGTGTCCCTGACCGAGGCGCTGGTGTCGGCGCAGGATTATGTGGACCTTGCGGGCGAGATGCCCACCCAGAACGCCGCCATGCTGCGGCTGCTGCTGGCGGTGCTGTTCACCGTGTTCTCCCGGGTGGATGCAAAGGGAAAACCCCAACCGCTGGCACAGAGCGATGATGCACTGGAACGCTGGAGCGAGCTGTGGCAGCTGGGGCATTTCCCGGCAGAGCCTGTCCGGGATTATCTGGAGCAGTGGAAGGACCGCTTCTGGCTGTTCCACCCGACACACCCCTTCTGGCAGGTGCCGCAGGCAAAGATCGGCACGGAATACGGCGCGGCCAAACTCAACGGTGAAATGTCGGAAAGCAGCAATAAACTCCGGCTCTTTCCGCTGTATGCGGGGCAGAGCAAGGAGCAGCTGAGCTATCCGCAGGCGGCGCGATGGCTGCTGTGTGTGAACGGCTATGATGACACCTCCGCAAAGCCAAAAGGAAAGGGACTTCCATCCGTAGGAGCCGGGTGGCTGGGCAAGATCGGTTTTATTCAGGCACAGGGCGATAATCTGTACGAGACCCTGATGCTGAACCTGACGCTGCTGCGCGACGGCCGGGAATGCTGGGGCGAAAGCAAGCCCTGTTGGGAATTGGAAGCACCAAAGAGCGCGGAACGGACAGAAATTTGCTGCCCGGATAACCCGGCACAGCTGCTCACCCTGCAATCCAGAAGGCTGTTGCTGCACAGGACAGGGGAGAATGTGGATGGGTTCTGTCTGCTGGGAGGAGATTTCTTCCCCAGAGAAAACGTCTTTGCCGAACAGATGACCATCTGGCGCACGATGTCAATCAAGAAAAATGAACCGGTGGTATTTGTGCCTTGTCGTCATGACCCGGCCAAACAATTCTGGCGGGAGTTCCCGGCGGTCTTTTGTCAGGACAGCGGGCATCGCCCGGGCGTTGTATGCTGGATCGAAAAGTTGCAGGAAAAGAGATTGAAACTTCTGGATCCCCGCAGAAAGATACATTTCCGCATCTCCGGTGTCCAATATGGCGATAAGGACTTCTTTGTAAATGATTCTTTCAGCGACAGCCTGACCTTTCAGGCAGGAATTCTGGATGAGATAGGGCGTCCATGGCAGAGTCGGATCGTCAGAGAAATCGAGCGCTGTGAACAGACAGCGGCGTTGGTCGGGCATTTTGCGCAGGAACTGGCAATTGCCGCCGGTGACCGGAATGAAAATGCAGGCGGCGCGGTTCGTGCACAATTCTACTTTGCAGTGGATCAGCCTTTCCGGCAGTGGCTGCAGGCGATCGACCCGGAGCAGGACGACCCGGATGAGGCAGCGCTGCGCTGGCAGGCGCAGGCGCGAAACATCGCGGAAAAGCTGGGAAAACAGATGGTGATGGAGGCCGGAAATGCCGCCCTGAAGGGACACCGCATTGTGGTGGATAAGGATAAAAAGACCGAGCGCACCATCCTGTATACCTCGCCAAAGGCCTATAATTGTTTCCGCACAAGGCTTTGGGAGATCTATCCCAAAACAAAACTATAAAGGGGGAATTGTATGAAAACACAGGACGTCAAACTGTATGCGGCGCAGCAGCTGCACAGACTTCAGGCGCTGCCGGACAACCAGCGGCGGGCGGAACTGGCAAAGCTGCGGCGGGGCATCGGCCACGCACCCGGCGAGCTGCCGGAGCTGTGGGGAAGCTTTTTGCTGGAAATGCCGGAAAGCTTTCAGGGCCGCAGTGCTCCATCGGCGGCAGAGTGGGCGGTCTACCTCGCCCTGACCCTGTATGCTGTGCATCAGCAGGGGAACGACCGCCCCATGAACTGCCCCGGCAACACGCTGGGGCGTGCGGTGCGGCAGCTGGCAGAGCGGAACAGTGCCGGACAGGACTGGACCGAGGCCAGTGTGCTCCGGCGGTTCAACGCGCTGGCCACCGCAGAAGAAATTACCGAGATCAGCCACCATCTGCGGGGCATGATCCAGCTGTTGAGCGCGGCAAAGGATGGCGGCATCCCGCTGGACTATCCGCAGCTTGCGGCAGACTTGTATGAATTGCAATGCACCGACCCGCGATACGCGCAGACCTCCGCCAATGTTCGTCTGCGGTGGGGACAGGACCTGTATCGCGATCCGAAGCCTGCACCGGAAGAGAAAGAAAAGGAGAATTGATCATGAATAAGCGCCTGTATGTTGATTTCCACATTTTGCAGACCGTCCCGCCCAGCTGCATCAACCGGGACGATACCGGCAGCCCCAAAACGGCTGTGTACGGCGGTGTGCGCCGTGCCAGAGTTTCCTCGCAGGCATGGAAACACGCCATGCGCGCAGCCTTTGCGGAGAACGCCCGGCTGGACGTGGGCAAGCGCACTAAAAAGGCCGCAGAACTGGTAAAGGCGCAGATCCTTGCACTGGCCCCGGAAGCGGATGCGGACAAGCTGGCAAAGAAAGCGCTGGAGAATGCGGGCATCAAGTTCGATGAAAAGAGCAAGAAGGATGATACGGTCACCAAGGCGCTGTTCTTCATGAGCACTGCGCAGGCAAAGGCGTTGGCAGAGCTGGCTGTGGAGGGCTCTGCGGATAAAAAGCAGTATCGGGATGCCCTGAAAGCAGCGCCCTCGATGGACATGGCGCTGTTTGGCCGCATGGTGGCAGATGAACCTTCTCTGAACTATGACGCCGCTGCGCAGGTGGCGCACAGTATCTCCACCCATGCCGTGCAGAACGAGTACGATTACTTTACCGCCGTGGATGACTGTCAGGCAGAGGACAACGCCGGTGCAGGCCATCTGGGCACGGTGGAGTACAACTCCTCCACCCTGTACCGCTATGCCACAGTGAACGTGATGGAGCTGGCCGGGCAGCTGGGTGCAGCGCAGGCCGCGGAAACGGTGCGGGCCTTTGGTGAGGCGTTCCTCTTCTCCATGCCCACCGGCAAGCAGAACACCTTTGCAAACCGCACTCTGCCGGATGCGGTATATGTGACCCTGCGGGAGGATCAGCCGGTGAACCTGTGCGGCGCATTCGAGCGGGCCGTGCCCCGCAGTGCGCAGGGGTATGCCGCGCCTTCCAAGGCGGCACTGGCACAGTATGCGCAGCAGATGTACAGCAGCTTTGCCGAGGCCCCGGCGCAAAGCTTTACCGTGGGCAGCGGGCTGGAGGAACTGGCTCCGGCGCAGACGGCAAAGGCGATGCTGGACGCACTGGAAAAGGCTGTCCGGGATGCACTTGCCGGAAATGAGGTGGGGTAATGGCAACGCTGTTGCTTCGGCTGGCAGCGCCTTTGCAGGCGTGGGGCGCGGACTCCAAATTTGAGATCCGCAAGACGGGCCGGGAACCCACCAAGAGCGGCATGATCGGCCTGCTGGCGGCAGCTCTGGGGCTGCGGCGGGACGAGAGCGAAGCGCTGACCCGGCTGACCGGGCTGCGGTTCGGCGTCCGCGTGGAGCGGGAAGGGCAGCTGCTGGTGGACTACCACACGGCAAAGACGCAGGATGAAAAGACCTCTTATGTGACCTACCGCCATTATTTGCAGGACGCCGTGTTTCTGGCCGGTATTGAAAGCGAGGATGCCGCCCTTTTGCAGCAGCTGCAGCAGGCACTGCTGCACCCGGCGTTTCCGCTGTATCTCGGCCGCCGCTGCTGCCCGCCTACCCTGCCGCTCTGTCTGGGAGTACGCCCGGGCAGCTTGCAGGAGGTGCTGCAAGCGGAACCGCCCCTGTGTCCGGGACGGCAGAGCCGGATCTTGCTGGACGCCGACCCGCTGGAGCCGGGCACAGCTCCGCAGCGGGATGTACCGGTGAGCTTTGACCCGCATCATCGGCAGTACGGCTACCGCTCGGTACGGGAGCTTTGGCAGAAAGTGCCGGACAGCCCGGAGACTACGGAGCACGACCCGTTCCGGGAATTGTAAAAAGGGGGCGAGAGAATGTATTTATCACGGGTAGAACTTGATCCCACCCGCCGCAGCACCATGGCTGCGCTGGCGGCACCGCAAAAACTGCATGGCGCAGTGGAAAGCGCTTTTGCAGGGGAGCGCCGCCGCAGACTGTGGCGGTTGGATCGTCTGGGAGAGCGGTTGTATCTGCTGCTGCTCAGCGAGGATGCGCCGGAGCTGTCCGGCGTGGTGGAGCAGTTTGGCACCGGAGCAGCTGCGGAGACCCGCAGCTACGACCCGCTTTTGCAGCGGGTGGAGCCGGGCAGCTGCTGGCAGTTTCGACTGACCGCAAACCCCACCAAAAGCTGCAAAGACCCCCAAAACCCCGCAGCGCGGGGAACCGTAGCCGCACATTGCACGACACAGTACCAGAAGCAGTGGCTGTTGGAGCGCGCCGCAAAGCACGGCTTTGCCCTGCGGGAGGAGGGATTTACCGTGACCCGGGTGCAGTGGCAGCATTTTGCCAAGCACGGCACCCGGCCGGTGACCCTGTTGGCAGTGACCTATGAGGGCGTTTTGCAGGTGACCGATGCAGAGCAGTTCCGGGCACTGCTGTGTCAGGGCATGGGGCGCGGCAAGGCCTATGGCCTTGGACTGATGACCGTTATGCACGGAGGAAACTGAGATGGACGAGATGCCGGGCATGATCCGGCCGGACCTGCAGGCGCTGCCGCAGGTGAAAGACCGGATGACCTTTCTGTATCTGGAACACTGCACCCTTGGCCGACAGGACGGCGCAATCACCGTTACAGATGAAAAAGGGATCGTTCAGATCCCGGCGGCGGGCATCTCGGTGCTGCTGCTGGGGCCGGGCACGCGGGTGACCCACCGCGCCATGGAACTTATGGGCGATACGGGCGTGGGTGCTGTCTGGGTAGGTGAGCACGGTGTGCGGTATTACGCCCATGGCCGTCCCCTGACCACCCACTCGCAGCTGCTGCTGCGGCAGGCAGAGCTTGTCAGCAACACCCGCAAGCACCTGGATGTGGTACGCAAGATGTATCAGCTTCGTTTCCCAGACGAAGATATCTCCCGGCTGACGATGCAGCAGCTGCGGGGACGCGAGGGCAGCCGTGTGCGGCAGGTATACCGCAAAGCTTCCAAGGATACCGGTGTTCCGTGGAGCGGCCGACTGTACCGCCCGGAGGATTTTGCATCGGGCGATGCCGTCAATCAGGCGCTTTCTGCCGGGCACGCCTGTTTGTACGGTCTGGCGCACGCGGTGATTGTGGCATTGGGCTGCGCCCCGGGTCTTGGCTTTGTTCATGTGGGGCACGAGTGCTCCTTTGTGTACGATATCGCCGACCTGTACAAGGCTGAGGTGACCATTCCCATCGCCTTTGAAGTGGCGGCACAGGCCCCGGATGACCTGCCGGCCGTAGTGCGCCGCCGGGTGCGGGATGCCATGGTAGAGCATCATATTCTGGAGCGCATGGTGCACGATATCCGGTATCTGCTCCTGAATGCGGACGAGCGGGAACAAGAGCCGGAAGCTGTTTATCTGTGGGACAACAAAGTGGGCACTGTGGCCAACGGCATCAATTATTTTGAAGAAGAGGGTGATGAAACATCGTAGTTCTCACCATGACGAACTGCCCGCCAAAACTGCGCGGGGATCTGTCCAAATGGTTGTGCGAGATCAACACTGGCGTCTATGTAGGCAACGTGAGCAGCCGTGTGCGGGATGCCTTGTGGGAGCGGGTGTGTCAGAACCTGAAAAACGGACAGGCAACACTGGTGTTCACCACGGCGGGAGAGCAGCGGATGGACTTTCGCACCCACAATACCGCATGGGAAACCGTGGACTTTGACGGGATCAAACTGATGCGACGACCACTGCCGCAGGCCGAACAAAACCAAATCGACCTGAAACCCGGGTTCAGCAAAGCGGCACAGCAGCAAATGGCGCGGAAAGCGGGCAGAACAAAGCCGAGCACAGGCAATTACACCGTGATCGATCTGGAAACCACCGGTCTGAAAGCTGCATCCGATTCCATCATCGAATATGGAGCGCTGCGGGTCCGGGACGGTGTACCGGTGGAGGAGCTGACCATGCTGGTCTGCGTGGAAGAAAACGTTCCGGCAGAGATCACAGCCCTGACAGGACTCAGCGCTGCGGAATTGCAGCAGGGATCAGAACCACGGGAAGCGCTGAATAGCTTTTTGTTGTTTATTGGCAAAGACCCACTGGTGGGACATAATATTGCCTTTGATCTGGAGTTTCTGCGCATGACCTGCAAACGATATGGCTTTCCGGCACCGACCAACCGCCAGACCGACCTTGCACAACTTGCCCGCCGAAACCTTACAAGGATCGCAAATTATAAGCTGGTGACGCTGGCACAGCATTTTCAGCTGGCAGAAAAAGTGGAGCATCGCGCCCTGCCGGACTGCCGTCTGATACAACAGGTTTATTGCAAACTGAAGGAAACAGCGGTACAATAGCAACAGGAGGCACGGTGCTACGGGATCTTTTTAGTCTTTTCCCCGCATACGCGGGGGTGATCCTATCATCCAGAACAATTTCGCCGATGATGTTCTCTTTTCCCCGCATACGCGGGGGTGATCCCAGATCTCCGCAGCCAGCACGGAGGAGGACAAGCTTTTCCCCGCATACGCGGGGGTGATCCCTCCTTGTATGTCATTTTGCGTGTTCATCTCCCCTTTTCCCCGCATACGCGGGGGTGATCCCCATCAGGATATAGTCACAGCCAGCGGGCAGGTCTTTTCCCCGCATACGCGGGGGTGATCCTCTCAATTGGGTGCGATTTCTCATGAAACGCATCTTTTCCCCGCATACGCGGGGGTGATCCCGGTATGGATGCTGACTTCCTCGAAGTCATCGCCTTTTCCCCGCATACGCGGGGGTGATCCTGGCCGGGTATGTCCAGAACGGCATCGAACCTGACTTTTCCCCGCATACGCGGGGGTGATCCCGGACGGAAAGAAGCCGAGGCCCTCGTCCTCTCCTTTTCCCCGCATACGCGGGGGTGATCCAGATTCCTTGCCCGGAACCATCGTTGCGGGCTTCTTTTCCCCGCATACGCGGGGGGGGGGATCCTTTCACGAACTTTGTCAAGGACACCAACACTGCCTTTTCCCCGCATACGCGGGGGTGATCCCCAGTAGTCGCAGATATGCTCGATCAGTTCAGCCTTTTCCTCGCATACGCGGGGGTGATCCTTTCAAGGTGAAGGAGTTTCGCTGCAAGGATGGCTTTTCCCCGCATACGCGGGGCTTACCAAAAGACCCCTGCAAGGTTTTGCGTGAGTGCTTGAAAAAGCGCAAATAAAGCAAACGAACCGCCCCGGTTTCCGTGATGGAAGCCGGGGCGGTTTTTGTATGCAGGAAACGGGGACAAGGGCAGTTCTTCCGGCCGCGAACTTTCTTGCAGTTCACGGAAAAATGCGCAAACAAAAAGCAGGCAGTGTCGTGGAAAGGAGGAGGAAAGCGACACTGCCTGCTGTATAGGAACCCCTGAACATTGCGGCTTGGTCAGGAGGGATTTGGTAGTCTGTCCGCCGTTCTGGCTATTGCCTCGCATAGAAACGGGAGACAGTTTTTTATGGGCCTGCTGTGCGCCGCTGCTGCGGCCGCACCCGCAGGGAAATGTGCCTGCATGGGCTTTTGCGGGGAGAACCTTTCGGAGGTTATGGGGGATGTCCGTTCCGTTCTCCCTGAGTGCACCCTTATTATGCCAGACAATCGTGGCAATTTTTTGTGGTAAATTTGAACAGTTTGCAAATAAACGCCCTGCCCATAAAAAAGACTGCTGAAAAGTCCGCACTTCTCAGCAGTCTGAATCTGAAATTTTTTTGCGTTACACCCCAAAGAACTCCTTGGCGATGTCGGCGCTGCGCTTGGCGTCCTTGGCGTACCAGTCCGCGCCGATCTTCTCGGCGTATTCCGGGGTCAGCACGGCACCGCCCACCATGATCTTGCAGTCGAGCTTAGCGGCGTGCAGGGCGGCGATGGTCTCTTCCATGCTTTTCAGGGTGGTGGTCATCAGGGCCGAAAGACCTACCAGATGCACGTCCTTTTCCCGCACGGTATCCACTACCGTCTCCACCGGCACATCCCGGCCAAGGTCCAGCACCTCAAAGCCGTAGTTTTCCAGAATGACCCGGACGATGTTCTTGCCGATGTCGTGTACGTCGCCCTTGACAGTGGCAAGGACGATGCGCCCCTTGCTGGCGCTGCCCTCGCCCTTTTGGGCAATGGCGGTCTTGATCTCCTCAAAGGCGCTCTGGGCGGCGCTGGCAGCCTGCAGCAGCTGCGGCAGGAACAGGGTGCCTTTTTCGTATTTAGCGCCCACGATGTCCAAGGCGGGGATCAAGGCTTCGTCCACTACTTCCAGCGGCTGCTTTTCTGCCAGCAGGGCGCGGGTATGGGCGGCGGCGTCACCCTTCAAGCCCTTTTCTACCGCTTTCATCAGGGCGGCGTAGGGACCGGTATGCTCTGCTTCGGCGGCACTGGCGGCAGGCGCGGCTTTTGCAGCTTGTGCCAGCGCAGTGCTGGCGGGCACGCGGTCGGCAAAGCGCTCGATGTACTTTGTGCTTTGCTTGTCCCGGTTGGTCAGCACGTTGTAGGCGTACACCGCCGCCATCATCTCTTCGCTGGAGGGGTTCATGATGGCAAGGTCCAGCCCGGCGTACATGGCCATGGTCAGGAAGGTGGTGTTCAGGTAGGTGCGGCAGGGCAGACCAAAGCTGATATTGGACACACCTAGCACGGTGCGCACCCCTAGCTCCTTTTTGCAGGCTTCCAGTGCCTGTACTGTAGCCAGCACATCCTCCTGCTGGGCGCTGGCGGTCAGGGTAAGGCAGTCGATGTAGATATCCTCCCGGGGGATGCCCGCTGCCAGCGCCGCTTCGGTGATGCGGTGGGCAATGGCTACGCGGTCTGCGGCCTTGGGCTGGATGCCTTTTTCATCGATGGCAAGCCCCACGATGGCAGCGCCGTACTTTTTGCACAGAGGTAGAATGGCGGCAAGCTTTTCCGGCTCGCCGTTGGTGGAGTTGACGATGGGCTTGCCGTTGTACACCCGCAGACCCCGCGCCAGCGCTTCCACGTTGGAGGAATCCAGCTGCAGGGGCAGGCTGGTCACGCTTTGCAGCGCCTTGACCACCTGCTCCATCAGCACCGGCTCGTCCACGCCGGGCGCGCCCACGTTCACGTCCAGGATTTGCGCCCCGGCTTCTGCCTGACTGACGGCCTGTTCCAGCACATAGTTCATGTCGCCCTCCCGCAGTGCCTGCTGGAAGCGCTTTTTGCCGGTGGGGTTGATGCGCTCGCCCACCACCGTGATGCCGTCCACCGTGACCGTGTCCACCGGGGTGCACAGCACCGAGGGCATCCGGTGCGCGGGACGCCCCGGGGTGCAGCCTGCAAAGGTGCTGCTGAGCAGCTTGATGAACTCCGGGGTGGTGCCGCAGCAGCCGCCAGCGGCAAACAGGTGCAGCTCCCGGTAGGGCTTCATCTGCAAGGCGAACAGCTGTGGGGTGATGTCGTAGCCGCTGCCGTCTGCACGGGGCAGACCGGCGTTGGGCTTGACGAACACCGGGAAGTTGCCGGGCACGGCTTCCGCCAGCCGTTTTGCCATGGGGAAGATCTCCTTGGGTCCCAGCGAGCAGTTGATGCCCACGGCGTCTGCCCCCAAGCCCCGGGCGGTGGCGGCAAAGCTTTCCACCGTGCAGCCGGTAAAGGTGCGCCCGCCCGCTTCAAAGCTCATACTGGCCAGAATGGGCAGACGGGTGTTTTCCTTGGCAGCCAGCAGGGCGGCTTTCAGCTCGTACAGGTCGGTATAGGTCTCAAAAAAGATCAGGTCTGCCCCGGCGGCTTCGCCTGCCTTCACGATGCGGGCATACTCGGCCACGGCGTCCTCAAAGGCCAGCGTTCCGCTGGGTTCCAGCAGCTCGCCCAGCGGGCCCACGTCCAGCGCGGTCAGCGCACCGTAGGGTGCGCAGGCACGCTTGCAGTTGGCAATGCCTGCGGCGATGACCTGCTCCAGCGTGTAGGCGCTGCCCGCCAGCTTATGGGCAGAAGCGCCGAAGGTGTTGGCGTTGACGATGCGGCTGCCCGCCGCAGCGTACTGCGCATGGATGCCCTCGATAAGCGCCGGGTCGGTGATGTTCAGCTCCTCCGGGCGTGCGCCCAGCTTGAGCCCGGCAGCTTGCAGCATGGTGCCCATGCCGCCGTCCAACAGGATGGTATTGCTCTGTCTGAAAAGTTCATTCACTTGCACAGGTCTTTCCCCTCTTTCTGTATTCGCAGCGGGTGCGCAGCACGCAATGACCGCACCCGGCCAGTTGTCCCTTTACAGGGTGGTCGCTGACCCCCAGCAGGGCGGTCACGCTCTTGCGTGGAGTCATCAGGTTGGTGTCGGTGACGTACAGCCCCGCCTTGCGCGCGGTGTCCAGCGCCGCTGCCACCAGCGGCTGCACCGCGATATCCCAATCGCCGTAGCCGGGCGAAAAGCGCCCGGTCAGATACTTTCCCTCGGTCGCCGCCCACTGGCGCAGCTGCGCCTCGGCGGCATCGGCGGCCTGCTCGGCCAGTGCGCTGCCCAAGGCATCGGAGGCTACCCCGGCGGCAATGTCGCCCACGCCCGCCCGGCGGATCTGGGCATCCACCCCCGGACCCAGCGTCACCGCCAGCAGAATGGCCTGCCCGCAGCCGGTCAGGTGCTTGTGCACATCCTCGCCGGGCAGAAGCCCGGCCTCGGTCAGGGCGGGGACATCTGCCAGCAGCCACACCGCCCGGGGCATCGCCGCCGCCAGCAGCGGCACGGCGCATTTTTGCAGCAGTGTCAGCGTGGCGGCGTCCGGCTCGCCGTGCGCACCGAAATACCGCGCCGCCTGCGCCAGATCTACGCTCTGCGGCTTTTCCAACACCAGCGGGCGGGGCACACCAATCGCCATAGGCCGCACCTCCTTACTTCGCTCGAATAAAGTACTATTCAGTATACCGCACTTGTGGGCTTTTATCAATCCCGCAAAAAGGGGGAAAAAGAAAAAAGGCTGCTCTGTTTTTTTGAAAGCAGCCTTGCAGTGTGTGCGGTTTCTGCACCCTTTCAGGCAGGTTTACCGGCAAAACAAAAACGCACGCCGATCCTTATCGAATCAACGTGCGTTTGTCGTATCGGAGTGGCGAGACTCGAACTCGCGGCCTCCTGCTCCCAAAGCAGGCGCGCTACCAACTGCGCAACACCCCGACATCTGGCGGCACGGCTGCACCGCCAAAATATAGTATATCTTTTTTTGCGCAGTTCGTCAATACAGAATCCGCAGTTGACGGCACTGTGCGGTCTGCTTTTTTCAACTGGCGGAAGTGGCAGCCGCCAGCAGCAGAAAAAGACGCGGTGACAGGCATATTTACGGGAGATGGGCATGGCTTTGGTGCAACTGCCAAAAAGAGAACGCAAAAACTATACAGAGTGCAAAACTTGTTGCACTCTAGTTGCAAGCTGGCTGGAAAGGTGCTATCATAACACTATATCGCCGTGAAGTGTAGTGAGATGCGGCGGTGGGAAAACAGACGATAGCGAAAAAGAAAGGCACGGCGTAAGTGATGACGATACAGGAATGCTATGATAAGATGGGCGCGGACTATCAGGAGGTGTTGGGACGGCTGCACAACGAAGCCATGATTGGCAGATTTGTGCGGATGTTCTTGCAGGACGACAGCTTTCAGATCCTGGAGGAAGCGCTGCGCAGGGGAGACGTGAAGGAGGCGTTCCGCGGAGCGCATACCCTCAAGGGCGTCTGCCAGAATCTGGGTTTTTCCAATCTGTACGCGCCCACCTATACCCTGACCGAGACCCTGCGCGCCGGGCAGCTGGAGGGCACACAGGAGCAGTTTGCAAAGGTGGCAGAGCAGTATCAATGCACGATGGACGCCATCCGTGCACTGGACTAAAATAGAATGCGGTGTCGGGCGGCTTTCGGGTTGCCCGGCATTGTTCTTTTACGGGATGCGTCTGAAAGCACAGAACCGCCCCTTGTACCGCCGCACAGTTTGCAGTATGATAGACAAAAAAGAGGAAAGGAGATTCCATTATGTCCAAACATATCCTTGTCTGCCTGCCCATCAGCGCAGAGCAGAGGGCTCGCATTGAGGCGGTGCAGGGCTTTGCATACCGCTTTACCACCCCGGACACCGCCACGGCAGAGGATGCCCTGTGGGCCGATGCTGTGCTGGGCAATCTGCCGGTGCCGCTGATCCGACAGAACGACCATCTGGAGTGGTTCCAATCCAATGCAGCCGGCCCCAATAACTATCTGGAGCCGGGGGTTTTGCCGGAGAACTGCATCGTGACCAACGCCACCGGTGCTTATGGTCTGGCCATCAGCGAGTGTATGCTGGCAATGTGGCTCAGTCTGCTCAAGGAGCTGCCCACCTACCGGGACAACCAGCGGGAACACCGCTGGGCACCCACTGGCCACTCTGTGGGCAGCATTGCGGGCAGCCGGGTGCTGTGCGTGGGCATGGGCGATATCGGCTCGAACTTTGCCCGGCGGGCGTATGCGCTGGGTGCAGAGGTGGTGGGCGTGCGCCGCACCGTGCACCCGGACACCCCTTGCCCGGACTACTGCACCCGTGTGGTGGCACAGAGCGAATTGGATGCAGAGCTGCCGCAGGCCGACCTTGTGGCGCTGAGTTTGCCCGGCACGCCGGAGACACTGCATCTGTTCGGCGCTGAGCGGCTGGCGCTTTGCAAGCCCGGTGCCATTCTGCTCAATGTGGGCCGCGGCACTGCCGTGGACGGCGAGGCACTGGCAGCGGCGGTGCACAGCGGGCGGCTTTCCGGCGCAGGGCTGGACGTGACCGACCCTGAGCCGCTGCCGCCGGAGCATCCTCTCTGGGCAGAGCCGAACGTGATCATCACACCCCATGTCACCGGCGGCTTCAGCCTGCCCAAGACGCTGGACAACATCGTGGATATCTTTGCGCACAACCTCAAACGCTATGCCGCCGGCCAGCCGCTGGATAACCAGATGGACCGCCGCACCCAGTACGCCAGCGGTGCACGGCTGCAAAGCACCCTGTAAAATGCAAAAAAACTGCCGCACAACTGTGCGGCAGTTTTTTGTGGTTTACAGCATCACTGCGCCTGTGCAAGGCAGGCGTCCATGGCGGTAAAGATGGCCTCGCTGGTCATGGTGGCACCGGTGATGGAGTCCACACCGGCGGTGGAACCGGTCTGTGTCAGCTGGGCAGCCAGCGTCTCGGCGGCTTTGCCGCCCAGCTCCGGGGTCTCGGCAGAGGCGTTCACCTGCACGGCAGTCACCTTGCCGCCGGTCACGGTGACTGTAACGGTCACCTCGCTCAGGCAGCCCTGTGCAGAGGAGGTGTAGCTGCCATCGGTCAGAGGCGCGGCGTTGTCGGCGGCGGGTACGGTGCCGGTGTTGTGGATATACAGGTTCAGCACAATGCCCATCAGCACGGTAGCTGCCAGCATGAGCAGGATATTACGGGTCATTTTTGCGGTCATGGTATGGTATCTTCTCCTTGGGGGTGATTATTTTGCGGGCTTGAAGCTGTCGCGCAGGGTGACCACCCGGTTGTACACGCCGGGGTTCTTGCTGTCCGGGGTAAAGAAGCCGGTGCGCACGAACTGGAACTTTTCGCCGGGCTTTGCGTCCTTCAGGCTCTCTTCCAGCTTGCAGCCGGTGCGCACGGTGACGCTTTCCGGGTTCAGGTAGTCCTTGTAGTCACTGCCCTCGGGGATGCCGTTCATGTTGGCCTCGGTGAACAGCTTGTCGTACAGGCGCACCTCGGCGTCCACGCAATGTGCGGCGCTTACCCAGTGGATGGTGCCTTTGACCTTGCGGCCATCGGCGGGGTTGCCGTTGCCGGTCTCCAGGTCGGCGGTGCAGTGGATGGCGGCGATGCTGCCGTCGGCGTTCTTGTCCACGCCGGTGCACTTGACGATATAAGCACCCATCAGACGCACCTCGCCGTCCACGGTCAGGCGCTTGAACTTGGGAGGCGGCACCTCGGCAAAGTCCTCGGCGTCGATCCACAGTTCGCGGGTAAAGGCTACCTTGCGGGTGGTGGTGTCGTTGGCCTCGCGGTTGGGGTTGTTGGCCACGTCAAAGTACTCGGTCTTGTCGGCGGGGTAGTTGTCCACCACCAGCTTGACCGGCTCCAGCACGGCAATGCGGCGCTGTGCGGTCAGGTCCAGCTCGCTGCGGATGCAGGCTTCCAGCTGACGCATATCGATCAGGTTGTCAGACTTGGAGATACCGGCCTCCCGCACGAAGGTGAAGATGGAGGTGGGGGTGTAGCCGCGGCGGCGCAGACCGCACAGGGTAGGCATACGGGGATCGTCCCAGCCGTCCACGATGCCCATCTCCACCAGCTCACGCAGATAGCGTTTGCTCATGACCGTGTTGGTCATGTTCAGGCGGGCAAACTCGCGCTGCTTGGGGAACTCGGCACCAAAGATGTTCTCGATGACCCAGTTGTACAGCGGGCGATGGTTCTCGAACTCCAGACTGCACATGCTGTGGGTGATGCCCTCGATGGCGTCCTGAATGGGGTGGGCAAAGTCGTACATGGGGTAGATGCACCACTTGTTGCCCTGACGGTGATGCTCGGCGTACTTGATGCGGTAGATGGCCGGGTCACGCATATTCATGTTGGGGCTTGCCAGATCGATCTTGGCGCGCAGGGTCTTTTCGCCCTCCTTGAACTCACCGGCACGCATCCGGCGGAACAGGTCAAGATTCTCCTCCGGGCTGCGGTCGCGCCACGGAGAGGGGCGGGAGGGCTTGCCGGCATCGGAGCCGCGGTACTCGCGCATCTCTTCGCGGGTCAGGTCGTCTACATAAGCCTTGCCCTCGGTGATCAGCTTCTCGGCGTACTCGTAGCACTTGTCAAAGTAATCGCTGCCGTAGAAGATGCCGCCGTTGGGGTCGGCACCCAGCCAGTGCAGGTCCTCGATGATGCTGTTGACGTACTCCTCGCCTTCGCGGGCGGGGTTGGTGTCGTCCAGACGCAGGTTGAATTTGCCGCCGTACTGGTTGGCAATGGACCAGTTGATATAGATGGCCTTGGCGCTGCCGATGTGCAGATAGCCGTTGGGCTCCGGCGGGAAGCGGGTGTGGATCTGCTGCACCTTGCCCTCGGCAAGGTCGGCATCGATGATATCTGTCAGAAAGTTTTTATCAGCCATATAGGTTCCCCCTGTCAGGGCACAGCGTGCCCCCTTTTACTCATAATACTATATAATACACTATTTTGCGTTTTTCTTCAAGTACGGAGTTGCGTGGCAGATGGGGGATGATTCTATGAACAAAGGCTTCCCCCGGTCGGGGGAAGCCTTTGTTCGGAAAATGAATTGGAAGAGGCGGGCAGACCTTAGTTGAAGGAGCGGAAGCCCTTGCCGATGATCTCGCTGGAGTTGACGATGGTGATAAAGCTGTGGGGGTCGTTCTCCCGCAGGAAGTTGCGCAGCTGCAAAGCCTGACGGCGGGTGAGCACGGTCACCAGCACGCTGAGCTCGTGGTGGGTGTAGGCACCGTAGGCCTTTTCCACGGTAGCGGAGCGGTTCATGTTGTGGATGATGAAGTCCAGAATGGGCTGCGGGTTGGAGGTCATGATGGTGCACACCTTGCGCAGGCGGATGTTTTCAATGGCACCGTCCACCACAAAGGACTTGCCGATGAGGCCAAGGATACAGTACAGGCCGGTGCCCATACCGAACCGCACGGCGGCCGCCAGCACGATGAGGATATCGCTGACCATCAGCGCCTTGCCGATCTCCATGGAGGTGTACTTGGCAAGGATCAGCGCCACGATGTCGGTGCCGCCGGTGGAGGCGCCGATATCAAACACGATGGCAGCGCCCAGCGCGGGCAGGAACACCGCGAACACCAGATCCAGCATGGCATCGCCGCTCAGGGAGACGCCGGAGGGGTACAGCCACTCGCAGCAGGACACGAAAAAGGAGAGTGCAAAGGAAGAGTAGATCGTCCAGCCCATGCACTTGATGCCCAAAAAAATAAAGCCCAGCACCACCAGCACCAAGTTGATGATCCACATAAAGCCGCCCACATTGATGCGGGGGAACAGGTCTGCCAGCAGAATAGATAGACCCGAGGTGCCGCCGAAAGCGAAGTGGTTGGGATTTTTAAAATATACGATGCCCACTGCCGTGAGCACAAGGCCGAGGTTCAGCAGGATAAAGAAATTTAGATTCTTCAGCAGATTTTCGCGGCTGAAGGCTTCTTTTAAACCGTTCATGGGCTTCCTCCATCAAAAAATACAGTAATTTGGCCAGAATGCCATGCAAAAATATACTCCCCCTGTACAAGGAAGTCAAGGGATAAAAGAGAAGTTGTAGAAAAAGACGGAAAACAGCCGATAAAAGGTGAAAAAACAGGAACATCCGGTGCATTTTAGACGTAAAAGGGCAAAACAAAGCGCCGCCCGCAGACGGTTTTGTCTGCGGGCGGCGCGGAGATTCAGTGCAGGAAAAGGGAAAAGCGCTTACAGGTTGAAGTAACGCTTTGCGTTGTCGAAGCAGATGCCCTTGACGATCTTCTCCAGAGCCTTCTCGTCGTTGGGATACTCGCCATCCTCGACCCACTGGCCGATGATGTTGCACAGGATGCGGCGGAAGTAATCGTGACGGGTGTAGCTCAGGAAGCTGCGGCTGTCGGTCAGCATACCCACAAAGTTGCCCAGCAGGCCAAGGCTTGCCAGACGGATCATCTGATCCTCCATGCCGATCTTGTGGTCGTTGAACCACCATGCGGAGCCGTGCTGGATCTTGCCCGGCACCTCGCTGTTCTGGAAGCAGCCCAGAATGGTGCCGATCTGTGCATCGTCGGCGGGGTTCAGGCTGTAAATGATGGTCTTGGGGCACTCGTCGGTGTCGTTCAGGGCGCTGAGCAGCTGTGCGATCTGGCCGCCGCAGGTGGCGGTGTTGATCATGTCAAAGCCGGTGTCGGGACCCAGCAGGCTGTTCATCTTGCGGTTCACGCCGCGCAGGCAGTTGTAGTGGAACTGCATGACAATGCCCAGACGATGGTACTGCTTGCCCAGATGGATCAGGATGTAGGTCTGGTACTTCTCGGCCTCTTCTGCGGTGCAGCTCTCGCCCTTCATCACCTTCTGGTAGATGGCGTTCACCTCGTCCTTGGTGGCCTCACGGTAGGGAACATAGTCCAGACCGTGGTCAGAAGCGCGGCAGCCCATCTCGGCAAAGAATTCGATGCGCTTGGTCAGGGCATCGGTCACGCAGTCGATGCAGGCCAGCTTTTCCTTGCCCACAACGGCAGCCAGCTTAGCCATGTACTCAGCAAAGCCGGGCTTGCTGATGTTGAGGGCCTTGTCCGGACGGAAGGAGGGAGCCACGGTAAACTTGATGGTGGAATCTTCCTTGATCTTCTTGTGCCAGTACAGGTCATCGATGGGGTCATCGGTGGTGCCGATAAAGGCCACGTTGCTCTGCTCGATCAGGCCGCGGACGGTCAGCTTGGGATCGTGCTGCAGCTTGTCGTTGCACAGGTTCCACACTTCCTCAGCGGTGTCGCCGTTCAGCACGCCGTCGTAGCCAAAGAAAACGTGCAGCTCCAGATTGGTCCAGTGGTACATCGGGTTGCCGATGGCCATGGGCAGAGCCTCGGCAAACTTCTGGAAGCGCTCGCGGTCGGGCTTATCACCGGTGATGTACTCCTCGGGCACGCCGTTGGAACGCATCACGCGCCACTTGTAGTGGTCGCCGAAGTAGCTGCCGTCCGGGTTGCGGCCGCCCAGCCACACCTGAGTGATGTTCTCGAAGCGGCGGTTCTCGTAGATCTCGCGGGGAGGGATGTGGCAGTGATAGTCGCAGATGGGCATAGCAGCTGCATAGTCGTGATACAGATGCTGTGCGGTAGCAGACTGGAGCATGAAGTCCTTATCCATAAATGCTTTCATGGGATTTTAACTCCTTTTCTCTGATGAATTTGTTAAAAATTAGACAAAAACGGGCATGAAATTGCACCTGCTTGGAACGGGCAGGCTGCCTTATCCTTAGTATACCGGAAAACGCCGATGTATACAACTGAAAAACTGCCAAAATTTCACCCTTGGAATTGTACAAACCGCTGGAAATGCGCTAAACAGCTATTTTTAGACTAAAAACATTGCACAAACCACTTGACTTCTTTGTATACAACAGCATAAAATAGGAGCAGAAGATGGCAGGGAAAACGAGAGCCTGCCATGCAAAGCAAGTTTATAAAGGAGATCAATGAAGATGGAAACTTTGAACTACAAGGTTCTGGAAGGCACTGGCTACAACGGCTACATCCTGAAGGATGCTCCCGTTAAGGTGATGCAGTTCGGCGAGGGCAACTTCCTGCGCGCTTTCGTGGACTATTTCTACGATATTGCAAACGAGAAGGCCGGCTACAACGGCAAGGTCAAGCTGGTGCAGCCCATCGGCAACTTCCCCCAGATGGCAGACTGGATCAACGAGCAGGAGGGTCTGTACACCCTGTACCTGCGCGGCAGCGAGAAGGGCCAGAAGGTGGACGCAAAGCGGGTGATCTCCTGCGTGTCCGACTGCGTGTGCCCCTACATCGATGGCAAGTGGGACGAGGTTCTGGCTCTGGCTCGCTCTGAGGATCTGGAGACTGTTGTATCCAACACCACCGAGGCCGGCATTGCCTACACCAAGGGCGACAGCCAGTTCGATCAGGTTCCTCCCAACAGCTTCCCCGCAAAGCTGACCCGCGTGCTGTTCGAGCGCTACAAGGCTTTCAACGGCGCTGCCGATAAGGGTCTGGTCATCCTGAGCTGCGAGCTGATCGACAACAACGGCAAGGAGCTGCAGAAGTGCTGCAACAACTACGCTAAGGATTGGGATCTGGAGCCCGCCTTCATCGACTGGATGAACACTGCCAACACCTTCTGCTCCACTCTGGTGGACCGCATCGTTCCGGGCCGCATCCGTGACCCGCAGGAGCTGGCTGCTCTGGAAGAGGCCAACGGCTACCACGATACCGCTCTGGACGTGGGCGAAGTGTTCGGCGTCTGGGTCATCGAGGGCCCCGCAGGTCTGGAGGACAAGCTGCCGTTCAAGAAGGCCGGCGTCAACGTCATGGTCGTGCCCGACGTTACCCCCTACAAGAAGCGCAAGGTCCGCATCCTGAACGGTGCACACACCGGCTTTGTGCTGGGCGCTTATCTGGCAGGCTTTGATATCGTCCGCGACTGCATGCACAACGATACCGTGCGCGGCTTTATGAACAAGATGCTGCACGAGGAGATCATCCCCACCCTGCCGCTGGACAAGAAGGATCTGGAGGACTTTGCCTCTGCTGTTGAGGACCGCTTCAACAACCCCTTCGTCAACCACGAGTTGATGAGCATCTCCCTGAACTCCACCTCCAAGTGGAAGGCCCGCAATATGCCTTCCTTCCTGGCTTACATCGAGGAGCAGAAGCAGCTGCCCAAGTGCCTGACCATGTCTCTGGCAGCCTATATTGCCTTCTACTCCAACGATATTCAGGAGCGCACCGCTGACGGTCTGATCTGCAAGCGCCCCGCAGGCAACACCTACAAGATCCAGGACGACGCATGGGCTCTGGATTTCTACTACGCACACAAGGACGACACCGCTGCGCAGCTGGTGCACGCTGTGCTGACCAACACCCAGATGTGGGATCAGGATCTGACCAAGATCGAGGGTCTGGAGGCCGCTGTGCTGGCAGATCTGGAAATGATCCGCACTCAGGGTGCCGAGGCTGCTTACAAGAGCTGCCTGTAAGCTGAAAAATCAACCTACCCGCACAACAAAGGGCTGCTGCTTTGGGCAGCAGCCCTTTTGTGCGATACGATAAGGAGAACAACTATGCCGCAGGCAATTCATATCAGCCCCATCGACAATGTGGTCGTTGCCCTGCACCCCATTGCCAAGGGCACGCTGGTGGAGGTGGACGGCCTTGCCGTCACCGCACTGGAGGATATCCCGCAGGGTCACAAGATGGCAGTCAAGCCCATTAAGAACGGCGAGAACGTCATCAAGTACGGCTTCCCCATCGGTCACGCCACCGCAGACGCCGCCCCCGGCACCTGGATGCACACCCATAACGTGCACACCAACCTGTCCGGCGAGGTGGAGTACAGCTATAACCCCGCCCCGGATCTGGCTCCGCTGCCCAAGGCAGAGCCGGAGACCTTTATGGGCTTCCGCCGCAAGGACGGCCGCGCCGCCATCCGCAACGAGATCTGGATCATCCCCACCGTGGGCTGCGTGAACGATATCGCCAAGAAGATGGTAGCCGACAATCAGGATCTGGTCACCGGCTCCATCGAGGGTCTGTACACCTTTACCCATCCCTTTGGATGCAGTCAGACCGGCCACGACCACGCACAGACCCGCAAGCTGCTGGCTGCGCTGGTGCGCCACCCCAATGCCGCCGCCGTTCTGGTGCTGCATCTGGGCTGCGAGAACCTGCAGCACGATCAGTTCGTGGAGGAGCTGGGCGAGTACGACCACGACCGCGTCAAGTTCCTGACCTGTCAGGACGTGGAGGACGAGTTTGCCGCCGCCCGCGATATCCTGAAGGAACTGGCCGCCTACGCCGGGCAGTTTAAGCGCGAGCCCATCCCCGTGTCTGAACTGGTGGTGGGCATGAAGTGCGGCGGCTCGGACGGCCTGTCCGGCATCACCGCCAACCCCACCATCGGCCGCTTCTCCGACATGATGGGCCAGCGCGGCGGTTCTACCGTGCTGACCGAGGTGCCCGAGATGTTCGGTGCAGAGGGCTTCCTGATGGACCGCTGCATCAACAAGGAGGTATTCGTCAAGGCCGAGCACATGATCAACGGCTTCAAGGATTACTTCATCAGCCACAACGAGGTGGTGTACGATAATCCCTCTCCGGGCAACAAGGCCGGCGGCATCACCACGCTGGAGGATAAGAGCTGTGGCTGCGTGCAGAAGGGCGGCACTGCCCCCATCATGGACGTCATCGGCTACGGCGACCCCGTGGTGACCAAGGGTCTGAATATGCTCTACGGCCCCGGCAACGATCTGGTTTCCGCCACCGCCATGACGGCAGCAGGCGCACATCTGATCCTGTTCTCCACCGGCCGCGGCACCCCGTTCTCCGCTCCGGCTCCCACCCTGAAGATCTCCACCAACACTCCGCTGGCAGAGAAGAAGGGCGGCTGGATCGATTTCAACACCGGTGTCATCGCAGACGGTGAAAAGACCATCGACGAGGCTGCAAAGGATCTGCTGGATCTGGTCATCCGCGTGGCCAGCGGCGAGCAGACCAAGGCGGAAAAGCACGGCTTCCGCGAGATCTCCATCTTCAAGGACGGCGTGGTTCTGTAACTGAAAAAGGGCTGCTGTACGGCAAAAAGCGGTACGGCGGCCTTTTTGTGCATAAAAAGAAGGGAAGTGTATAAAATGTTGGGCGCAAATGGAGTGCTGCTGTTGACACTGCTGCTTTATGCGGCTATCATTTATGGTGCAGTACGATTGATCAAATATCTGATCCGCTACGGCATCGACTACTACTTCAAAAAGCTGGATGCACGGCAGACCGAACACAAGGAATGACCCGTCGGGGCGACCCGGCGGCAATAATAGGAGGCTTTTACTTATGAATCAGATCACCACCCGGTACATCACCGAGAACGGCGCCTGCTACGAGCAGTACGTCATCACCGACCCCGAGGCAAAGACCGCCCTCACCATCACCCCCGAGCGCGGCGGTATGATCACCAGCTTTACGCTGGACGGCGAGGAGTTCGTCTGGACCCGCCGCCCCAATTTCTCCGAGTGCAACCGTCCCCGCTTTGGCGTGCCGGTGCTGTTCCCCAGCTGCGGCAACCCGGATAACGGCGTGCACATCTTTGACGGCAAGGCTTACCCCATGGAGACCCACGGCTTTGCCGACCTGTGCGCATGGGAAGTGGACAGCGTTGGCCCGGACGGCGTGACGCTGGCACTGGAGTCCACCCCGCTGACCAAGTTCCTCTACCCGTTCGATTTCACCCTGCTGCTCAACTATAATCTGGAGGGCAACAAGGCACTGGTCAGTCTGACCGTCATCAACGAGGGCAACACCGATATGCCCTTCAGCTTTGGCTACCACCCCTACTTTACCGCCTCCAAGCTGGAGAACGTGGAGTTCGATATCAAGTGCGCCACCTGCTCCGAAAACGCCAAGGGTGAGCAGCCCGCCGCCCCGGAAAAGATCACCCTCACCCGCAAGGAGGGCGCAGACAACTCTGTCCGTCTGCTGACCGGTGTGCAGTTCCCCATGACCCTGACCGACAAGGGCAACGGCCATAAGGTGACCGTGGACGCCGACGAGACCTTTGAAAACGGCGTGCTGTGGCAGCAGGATGCCGAGAGCTTCGTCTGCATGGAGCCTTGGAACGGCTGGGCCAACAGCGTGAACGAGGACGGCAAACACGAGGTTCTGGAACCGGACGAGGCCATGACCAGCGAGTGGAGCATCACCATCGAGAAGGTCTGAAAAACCATTTGAAATGCGCGCCGCGCTGCTTTGCGCATAGTCAGCGGAAAAATTATTCTTAATTTGGGGCTCAGGAAAGTCTGCGGACTTTCCTGAGCCCCTTTTTCACGGGAAAGGAGCACTCTTTTCAGGATGGTGCAAAGCTTTTGATTTCAGTAAAGAAAATTTAGCACGCTGACCCGCAGTGCCGCGCTTTCGCAGAAAGCGGCGCTGCGAATGCCGTTTTCAGCCACGACCTACCTGTGAAAATGGAATACCGGAGCGTCCGCAGACGCTCCGGTATTCCGAAATTATAAATATTTTTTCCTTAGCTTATGCCCAGAGCGCAAGCGGAGGGCATTCAAAATCGTCCAGCCCGGAAAGCGGAACGGCTCTTAATGGCAGCTGCCAGCACAGCCGCCCTTGTCGGCGTGGCAGGCGTGAGCGCCGCAGCTGTGGCTCTCCTCGTGGTCGTGGTGGGTGCAGCGGGCGTTGGGGTCAAAGACCAGCGTACCGGCAAGATACGCCGCCGCAGCGCTGTCGGCGTCGCCGGTGATGCCGCCGCACAGACGGATACCGGCCTGTGCCAGCGCCATCTGTGCCCCGCCGCCAATGCCGCCGCACAGCAGCACATTTACGCCGTTGCGCACCAGAAAGCCTGCCAGTGCACCGTGGCCCTGCCCGTCGGTGGAGACCACCTCGGCACCGGTAATGCGGCCCTCCTCGACAGTGTACAGCTTGAACTGCGCGGAGTGACCGAAGTGCTGGAACACCTGACCATTTTCATAAGGAATTGCGATCTTCATACTAAAAACTCCTTCCTGTGTACGAGATTTTCTTTCCCTATTCTAACAGATTGCGCTGAAATAGGGAAGGGTACCCGCGCTTTTTGTGCCTTTTGGGGCGGAAAACATAGCCGGTATGTAAAAATGATATCAGAAACTGCTGCAAAATGTATTATAATAGAGCCCGAAAAGAGGGTACAAGTATGAAAACAAAGCATCACGGACAAATGTCCGAGTCCTTTCTTACGGCGGTGTTCCTTTCGCTGTCCGGCGGCTTGCAGGATGCCTACACCTATCTGTTCCGGGGCAAGGTGTTTGCCAATGCCCAGACCGGCAATATCGTGCTGCTGAGCGCCAATATCATGGATGGCCGGTGGGATAAGGTACTGCACTATCTGGTACCGTTGTGCGCCTTTGCGCTGGGGGTGCTGGCTGCGGAAAAAATGCGGGAGCGCTTTCAGGCAATGCAGCGGCTGCACTGGCGGCAGCTGGTGGTGCTGGGCGAGGTGCTGCTGCTGTTTGCGGTGGGCTTTCTGCCGCAATCGCAGAACCTGCTGGCCAACGCCATCGTTTCCTTCTCCTGCGCCATGCAGGTGCAGGCTTTCCGAAAGGTGGACGGCTATGCCTTTGCCAGTACCATGTGCATCGGCGATCTGCGCAGCGGCGTGGAGGCCTTTTGCATCTGGCGCAAGACCCACGAGCCCCGCGCAAAGGACAGGATGGTGCGGTACTTTGGCATCATATTCCTGTTCGCGCTGGGGGCAGGGCTGGGCAGCAAGAGCGCGGCGCAGCTGGGCGGCAGTGCCATCTGGATCTCCTGCTGCTTTTTGCTGGTCAGCTTTGCGCTGATGTTCATCCGGGAGGAGCTGGAAGAGAACCCGGTCATCGAAAAAGACCTGAGCGCCATCCGGCAGGAGACCCGGGAAATCGACCGTACCCTGAAACAGGAACTGCAGGAAGAGCAGCGGGAGCTGAAACAGAGCACCCGGAAATAACAGACAAGGGGCTGCTGCACATCATTGGTGCAGCAGCCCCTTGCTGTATTGGTTTTATTTACGCTCCGTGCCCCGGGCACCCGCTTTGGTCAGCAGCTGCTGGAACTTGCGGGCGGCGGTGTTCAGCGGGCGGTGATGGTCGTAGACAAGGCAGATGGAGCGGGAGGGGATGATCTCCTGCAAGTGCAGCTGCACCAGCTCTCCGCTGGCCAGCAGGGGCGCTGCCATAGGCTCCGGCATAAAGGCCAGACCCAACTCGCTTTTGACCAGCGTGAGCATCTGGTCTGTGGTGGCGGCCTCGGTGTCCGGCTTCAGCACCGCGTCGTGCTCCAGAAAGAATTGCCGGTAAAAGCTGCGGGTCATGCTCTCCTCGTTCAGGCAGATCAGGGGATAACCGGCCAGTTCTTTCAGGTTCAAGGTCTGGCTGGCCAGCGCCGTAAAGGTCCTGCCGCCCACAAGGACTTCGTAAAAGGGCATCAGCTCTACCATTTTCAGCCCGTTTTCTACCTCTGCGGGGGTGGTCACGATGGCGAAATCCACCTCACCGTTGCGTACCGCCTGCACCGCCTGCGGGGTGGAGTGGTTGGAGATGCGCAGCCGGATGCCCGGGTACTCGGTATGGAAAGCGCGCAGCTTTTCCGACAGGTAGATGTTCAAAGCGGTCTCGGTGGCGCTGATGCTGATGGCACCGTGCTCCAGCGTGGCGGTGGCGCTCAGTTCCTCCTCTGCATCCTGTATCTGCACCGCCGCCGAGGCAATGCGGGAATACAGCAACTCCCCCTCCGGCGTTAAGGTGACGCCCCGGTTGGAGCGGATGAACAGCACGCAGTTCAGCTGGCTTTCCAGCCGGTTCATGGCGTGGGTGATGTTGGGCTGATTGTTGCCCAGCACCCGCGCCGCGCGGGTAAAGTTCTGATACTTTGCCACATAGTAAAAGATTTTGTAGTATTCCCAGTCTACATACATGAGTGCGGCCCTCTTTCCTGTCGGGCTTCCGGCGCGGCCTGCGGCAGAAGCGGCTTTATGCTCTTCTTGTATCATAGCACGGCGCGCCGGAATTGCAAGCGCTTTTTACGGCGCGGCTGTGCCGGATGCGGGCAGCAGCCTTTGCAATGTAAAAAACATATTGCTGCTATACACAGGATACTTTTTACATATTCTCTGCACGCTCGTATAATATACACCGCGAACAGGAAACAAGAATGAAAAGAAGGTAAATGAAGTTTATGCTGACCGCTGTTACTGGAATCAACTGGGGCGATGAGGGCAAGGGCCGCGTCATCGACCTGCTGGCCGAAAATGCCGATATCGTTGCGCGCTATCAGGGCGGCAACAATGCCGGCCATACCGTTGTGACCGAGAAGGGCAAGTTCATCCTGAACCTGCTGCCCTCCGGCATCCTGCATCCGGAGGTGACCTGTGTGCTGGGCACCGGTATGGTGATCGACCTCGAGCATCTGGCCGGGGAGATGGAGGCCATTGAGGCGCGCGGCGTGAAGGTGGAGCCGGAGAACCTGAAGCTCTCCGATAAAGCTACGATCTCCATGCCGTGGCACAAGGTACAGGACGGGCTGGAAGAGGACCGCCTTGCCAAAAAGGGCAGTGCGTTCGGCTCTACCCGGCGCGGCATCGCCTACGCGTACAGCGACAAGTACCGCAAAAAGACCCTGCGTCTGGGCGACCTTTTGCATCTGGACGAGGAGCGTACCCAAAGCCGCCTGCACATGATCCTGGACGCCAAAAACATGGAGCTGGCGGGCTGCTACCATCAGGAGCCCATGAGCTATGATGCCCTGCTGAACTGGTGCAGGCAGCAGGCAGCGTACTTTGCGCCCTTCATCTGTGATGTAGGCACTTTCTTGCAGCAGGCGCACGACAGCGGCAAGCGCATCGTGCTGGAAGCGCAGCTGGGCGCAATGCGGGATAT
>CAKSZF010000013.1 GCA_934525405.1 uncultured Faecalibacterium sp. | reverse complement strand
TACCACAACCTGCTGCGCCGGGTGATCGGCAAGGACTATACCTATATAGAATACAACGACAGCCGCACCGGCGAGCCTTACCAGAGCGCCGACACTACCCACAAGGATCTGGGCGGCTTTGTGCAGTACAACACGCTAGTGTCCAACGGGCGCAGCTACCGGTACATCAACCAGTTCGTTTCCTCTCGCTACTGCTTTGATTTCGGCACAGATGCCAGCGGCATCCCCTGCATGACCTACTACGGCTTTGGTCATGGCGTGGGCATGAGCCAGTGCGGCGCGGTGGGTTACGCCGCCGAGGAGGGCATGAACTACAAGCAGATCCTACAGCACTACTACACCGGGGCACAGATCCGTACCCGCACCACCCGCAGCGGCGGGCTGTTCGACTGGCTGGCGGGGCTGTTCCGCTGAGCGTGTTTCACTGAAATTTTGGAAATACCTTCTCAAACGCCGCAGGATTTGGTATACTATATCCGTTTGTGAAAAATGAACGGGAAACATAACTGCGTAGAAAAAACGCACGGATTGGAGTATCAGCATGGAGTTGGATCAGGAAAAGCAAAATCAGGAGGCCGCCGAGCGCTGCCGTGCACTGGCACAGCGCGTCGTGCGGGAGCTGGCTCCCCGCAGCGTACAGGTGCTGGAGGACAGCGGGCTGCTGGAAAAAGCTTTTTGTAAAATGAATACCACGGTGGTGCAAAGCACCCCGGAGCTGCTGGTAGTGGCAGACCCCCAGTGGGTCAGCCTGCCCATTGTACAGGCTGAAAAGGTGCTGCTGGTGTGCGGCGAGTACGCCGGGATGGCAGACTGCGCAAAGCAGCTTGCGGCACAGGGCTTCTGCCGGGAGCTTGCGTGGAAGGATCACGGCAAGGAGCAGCTGACTGCGCTTTTCTGCCGCATGGACGCCCCGGAGCTGCCGGAACTGGAGAATGGCTACGAGCAGCAGCTGGACATTTTGCGGGAGCGTACTCTGCTGGCTGAGCGCACCGCCGCCGAGCAGGCTGCCCAGCTCGAGCGGCTGCGCAGCGACCTTTCCCTGAGCCGCAGCCACGAGCAGGACTTGGAAAAGACCTTGAACAGTGTGGTCAACTCCACCTTCTGGAAGGCCAGCTGGCCGCTGCGGTATCTGGTAAGCAAGTGCCGCCAGCTGTGGCGCACCTTCCCGCTGTTCGTCTTTTTTGCCACCCTGCGCCGGGTGGGCTTTGCAGGCGTAAAGGCACAGGCCAAGGCGAAAAAGGAGTACAAAAAGCTGTTCCCGGGCAAGACCATGCCCGCCGACCGCTTTGCGGATGTAGAGCTGCTGGTAAAACAGGCCGCAGACCAGCCTGCTGCACCGCGCATCAGCATCGTGGTGCCGCTGTACAACACCCCCCACGATTTTCTGGTGGAGCTGCTGGACTCGGTGCAGAACCAGACCTACCGCAACTGGGAGCTGTGCATGGTGGATGCCGGACAGGACGCGGACGTGGGCGCTGTGGTGCAGGAGCGTGCCTGCACCGACAGCCGCATCCGCTACCGGAAACTGGACAGCAACGAGGGCATTGCGGGCAACACCAACCAGGGCTTTGCCCTTGCCACCGGCGAGTATATCGCCCTGCTGGACCATGACGACATCTTGCATCCTTGCGCACTGTGGTATGTGGCAGAAGCCATTGCCAAGCAGGGCGCGGACTTTGTATACACGGACGAAGTGACCTTTGAAGGGAACATCGACCACCTGACGGTCTACCACTTCAAGCCGGATTATATGCTGGACAACCTGCGCTCCAACAACTATATTTGCCATCTGAGCGTGTTCAGCGCGGCGCTGCTGGCAAAGGTGGGCGGCGACGAGCGGGCAGAGTTCAACGGCAGTCAGGATTACGACCTCTATCTGCGCCTGACTGAGCAGGCAGAAAAGATCGTGCACATCCCGCACCTGCTGTACTACTGGCGTTCCAGCCCGGCAAGCGTAGCCAGCAACATCTCTGCCAAGACCTACTGTCTGGAAGCAGCCATGAAGGCGCTGCGTGCCCACTACGAGCGCATGGGCGTGCCGGTGGACGCGGTGACCATGGTGCCCAATACCCCGGGCTTTTACAAGACCGATTACACCATTACAAAGCCCGGGCGGGTCAGTGTGCTGATCCCCAGCTGCGACCATTCGGGCGATTTGCGGGTGTGCGTGGAGTCCATCTACCGCAAGACCACCTACCCGGATTTTGAGATCATCATCATCGAGAACAACAGCAAGGAGCCTGCCACCTTCCGCTGCTACGAGCAGCTGCAAAAGGAGCACCCGGACACCCTGCATGTGCTCACATGGCAGGGCACCGGCTTCAATTACAGCGCCCTGAATAACTTCGGCGCACGGGCTGCCACCGGCGAGTACCTGCTGCTGCTCAACAACGACACCGAGGTCATCTCTCCCCGCTGGATGGAGGAGATGGTCATGTACGCCCAGCAGGACCGTGTGGGCTGCGTGGGCGCAAAGCTGCTCTACCCGGATAACACCATCCAGCACGCGGGCATCGGCTTCGGCTTTTTGACGCTGGCGGCGCACATGCACAAGAACTTCCCCGTGGGGCACCCCGGCTATATGGGACGGCTGGTCTATGCGCAGGACGTGTACGCCGTGACCGCCGCCTGCCTGATGGTGCGCAAGGACGTATACGAGCAGGTGAACGGGCTGGACGAGAGCTTTGCCGTGGCCTTCAACGATGTGGACTTCTGCGTGCGCGTGCGGGAGGCGGGCTACACCAACGTGTTCACCCCCTTTGCCCAGCTGTACCACTACGAGAGCAAGAGCCGCGGGCTGGACGAAAGCCCTGCCAAGCGCAAGCGCTTTGCCTCTGAGGTGGAGCGCTTCCAGAAGCGGTGGGCAAAGCAGCTGGCTGCGGGCGACCCCTGCATGAACCCCAACTTTGACCTGATGAAGGAGGACTTCAGCTTTGACATCAAGCCGCTGGAGTGAGCCTTCCGCCAACGATAAAACGAAAGGGGAAACGCAGATGGAGCTTTCGGCCTGTATCGTGGTGTATAACGGTGCTGGGGAGGCCATCAGGGCCGCCCAGACCGTGCTGGACTGCACCCGCCGCTACCCGCTCACCTTATATCTGGTGGATAACGCCAGCCCGGACGGCAGCGGCCAGCAGCTGACCGCCGCCGCCAAGGACGGCACCCTGCGCACCGTCCCGGGGCAGACGGTGCAGGTGCTCTGCCGGCTGGAAAACGGCGGCTTCGGCACCGGGCACAACACAGTGCTCTCGCTGCTGCACAGCCGGGTGCATTTTATCCTGAACCCGGATATCCAGCTGACTGCGGATACCCTGAGCGACCTTGCCGACTGGATGGCGGCGCACCCCGGCGTGGTGATGACCCGCCCCGGGCTTATCTTCCCGGACGGCAAGCCCCAGCAGCTGCCACTGCGCCGGTGTAATGTGCGCGCCATGGTCTACCGTCAGCTGCCCTGTCTGCGCTTCTGGGCAAAGTGCAACGACCGCTACCTGATGGCAGACAAAGACCTGACAAAGCCCACCGAGATCGAGTTCTGCACTGGTAGCTTTTCGGCGGTGGACACCGCAGCCTTCAAGGCGGTGGGCGGCTTTGACGAGGACTACTTCATGTATGTGGAGGACGCCGACCTGACCCAGAAGATGCGCACGCAGGGCAAGGCGTATCTGGTGCCCCAGTACACCGCCATCCACGCATGGCACCGCGCGGCGCACCGCAGCCTGAAGCCCTTTTTGTGGCAGCTGCGCAGCCTGCTGCGCTATTTTTCCAAGTGGGGCTTTGCGTGGTAAAAGAGGTACTGCCATGAAGATGAGTGAAGTTTTGCTGATCAAGCTGGATACGAATGGATTTGAGCGTTTTTACAACCGGAAAATGCAGGAATGCGGCTGCACGGTGCTGCCGATCAGCGATTTCCGCCGGGAAAAATACGGCCTGAGCGTGCTGCGGCCGCTACAGCTCCGGCAGCTTACGCCGCGTTATCTGGCGCAGTATCGGCTGATCGTGCTGTTTGAGGAACCGGCACTGTTTTTGTACCTGAAAAAACGGATCGACCCGAGCCGGACAAAGCTGGTGCTCTGGAACTGGAATATCACCAATCGCACATGGCTGCGCGGAAATGCTCCGCTGCGCCGCCGTTGCGAAAACTGGACGTTTGATGCAGTAGATGCAAAAAAGTTTGGCTGGAAGCTGAACGAGCAGTTCTATTTTGCGCCGGAGGCCCTGCCTGTCCGGGAAAATGCAGACGGCAAAGCCGGTCTTACGGCGTTTTCGGCCTGTGTCGATAAGGGACGCTATCCCATGATGAAGGAAATAAGGGAGGCGCTGCGCAGGCAGGGCGTTGCCGCAGATTTCTGTCTTGTAAGCGAGCCGCTCCGGCGGTATGCGGCAGAGGATGCCGCGTGGATCAAGACAAAAGGACTGCCGTACGAAAAGTTTTTGCAGCACACCATCCAGAGCGACATTGTGGTGGAGGTGGTGCAGAGCCGGCAGGTGGGCATTACGGTCCGGGCGCTGGAGGCAATGTTCTATCACAAAAAGCTGATTACAAACAACGCTGCGATCCGCGAGACCCCGCTGTATCATCCGTGCAACGTCCTTATCTGGGAGCCGGGTGTGCAGGAAAAGCTGTCTGCTTTTTTGCAGGCGGCGTATCAGCCGCTGCCGGAAGCAGTGGAAAACCGCTACACCTTTGCGGCATGGCTGAATAACTTTTTGCAGCCGGGAGCAGCAGATTGAGCGCTGCCAAAGAAAAATACAGGAACGGCTTTGCCAGAGAATTTTTTCTGGAAGAGCCGTTCTTTCTTGCTTTTTCTGTATTTTCATAGTAAAATAAAGTGTACTGCTATCGTCTTTTGCAAAATGCGGCCTTGGCAGACCCAAAATTGTTTACAGCGGACGCAGCTCCGCTTTGAATTAAGCTGCACATCTTTTTATAAGAAAAAAGGAGTGCACAAGTATGAAAGGCATTATTCTCGCCGGCGGTGCCGGCACACGGCTCTATCCTTTGACCATGGTCACCAGCAAACAGCTGCTGCCGGTCTACGACAAGCCCATGATCTACTATCCGCTGTCCACCCTTATGCTGGCGGGCATTCAGGATATCCTGATCATCTCTACCCCTACCGATACGCCCCGCTTTGAGGCGCTGCTGGGCGATGGCAGCCAGTACGGCATCCATCTGCAGTATAAGGTGCAGCCCTCCCCGGATGGTCTGGCACAGGCCTTTATTCTGGGCGAGGAGTTCATTGGCGACGACTGCTGCGCCATGATTCTGGGCGATAACATTTTCTACGGCAACGGCTTCTCCAAGCTGCTCAAGAGCGCTGCGGCCAATGCAGAGAACAAGGGCCGCTGCACCGTGTTCGGCTACTATGTGCAGGATCCCGAGCGCTTTGGCATCGTGGAGTTCGACAAGGACGGCAAGGTGCTCAGTGTGGAGGAAAAGCCCCAGCACCCCAAGTCCAACTACGCCATCACCGGCCTGTACTTCTACAACAAGGAAGTGGTGGAGATGGCAAAGCAGGTAAAGCCCTCTGCCCGCGGCGAGCTGGAGATCACCACCCTGAACGATATGTACCTGAAGAAGGACGAGCTGGATGTGCAGCTGCTGGGCCGCGGCTTTGCATGGCTGGACACCGGCACGATGGAAAGCCTTGTGGAGGCTGCCGACTTTGTGCACATGATCGAAAAGCGTCAGGGCATCAAGATCAGCGCACCGGAGGAGATCGCTTTCAAGTACGGCTGGATCGACCGCGACACTTTGCTCGAAAGCGCCGAGCGCTACGGCAAGAGCCCCTACGGCCAGCATCTGAAGAACGTGGCCGACGGCAAGCTGCGCTACTAAGCATAAGGAAAGGCACATTGGTATGAAAATCATTGTCACAGGCTGCAAGGGGCAGCTGGGCACAGAGCTGCTCAAGCAGCTGCAGGAGGGCCGCAGCGAGCTGGGTCCCATCCCCGAAAAGCTGCTCAACGCTACGGTGATCCCGGTGGATCTGCCGGAGCTGGATATCTCCAACTACAAGATGGTGGACGAGTTCGTGCGGCGCAACCGCCCGGATATCATCATCAACTGCGCCGCCTACACCAACGTGGACGGGTGCGAGGTGCACCACGACGATGCCTTTAAGGCAAATGCCCTTGGCCCCCGCAATCTGGCGCAGGCTGCCGAAAAGACCGGCGCACGGCTGGTGCACGTTTCCACCGACTATGTGTTCTCCGGCCGGGAGAACGGCGGCATCCCGCAGGATGAAGCCACCCTGCCCGGGCCCATCAGCGCCTACGGCTCTACCAAGCTCATGGGCGAAAAGTATGTGGAGCGGTTCTGCCACCGCCACTTCATCGTGCGCACCGCGTGGCTGTACAGCTACTACGGCAAAAACTTTGTCAAGACCATCGTGAACGCAGGCAAAAAGTTCGGCAAGCTGGAAGTGGTCAACGACCAGTGCGGCAACCCCACCAACGCTGCCGACCTCGCCCACGAGATCTTGCAGCTGTGCGTGACCCACGAGTACGGCCTGTACCACTGCACCGGCGAGGGCATCTGCTCGTGGTACGATTTTGCTGCCGAGATCATCCGCCTTTCCGGTGTGGATGCTACCGTGTCTCCCTGCACCAGCGAGGAGTACAAGGCAAAGCACCCGGACAGCGCCGACCGCCCCAAGTGGAGCGCACTGGACAACCGGATGCTGCGCTGCACCGTGGGCAACGATGTCCGCGGCTGGAAGGACGCGCTGGCCTGCTTCTTCGCCCACTGGGACGGCGAAAACGGCATGAAGTAATAAGTCGTTTTATAAGCATCCCCGCTTACAAAAACAGCTTTTAAAACACCCCCTGCGGAAGAACTGAGGATGTATCATGTTTGATGCGATTTTTAGCAGATCTGTCAAGATATTAAAGATCCTTGCAAAGGTGCAGTGTGTGCTGGCCTTTGTGCTTGCAGCCATGCTGTGCGGCGCGGTCCATGAAATGCTGAAGCCCATCAACCGGTTTTCAGCCATCGTGCTGGGGCTGGCGGTCGCCGCGGTGTTCTGGGTGCTGCAAATGTTCCTTGCATGGGCGCTGTACGCCTTTGCGGAGCTGGTGGAGCATACCGAGGCCACCCACAAGGAGCTCAGCAACATAAGTGCGGGTCTTGCGCGGTACACCCAAGCCACCTATGAAGAGCTCCACAGCATGAACAAAGGGCTGGAAGCATACACCAAGGCCATGGGCAAGACCATGAACAGCATGAACAAAAACCTCTACCTTGTGGCAAAGTATTGCTGCGCCGAAGAGGAACGCGCCCGCGCCGCAGCCCGCCCGCAGTCCGGGGACAACAACAAATAAATAAAGAGGAATACTGACCTATGAAAACTTATCTGATCACCGGCTGCGCCGGTTTTATCGGTTCCAACTTTGTGCACTATATGCTCAAAAAATACCCGGAGATCCTGCTGGTCAATCTGGATAAGCTGACCTACGCAGGCAATCTGGAAAACCTGAAGGACGTGGAGGGCGACCCCCGCCATGTGTTCGTGCAGGGCGACATCTGCGACAAGGAACTGGTGGAGAGCCTGTTTGCAAAGTACGATTTCGACTACGTCATCAACTTTGCCGCCGAGAGCCATGTGGACCGCTCCATCAAGAACCCCGAGATCTTTGTGCAGAGCAACGTGATGGGCACTGTCAACCTGCTGCAGCGTGCCAAGGAAGCATGGTACGACGCCGACGCCAAGACCTGGAAAGAGGGCAAGAAGTACCTGCAGGTGTCCACCGATGAGGTGTACGGCGCTCTGGGTGCGGACGGCTTCTTTATGGAGACCACCCCCCTGTGCCCCCACAGCCCCTACTCCTCCTCCAAGGCCAGCGCCGATATGTTCGTCATGGCCTTCCACGACACCTACGGCATGCCGGTGAACATCACCCGCTGCTCCAACAACTACGGCCCCTATCAGTTCCCGGAGAAGCTGATCCCCCTGATGATCAACAACGTCAAGCACCACAAGCAGCTGCCCGTCTACGGCGACGGTATGCAGATCCGCGACTGGCTGTATGTGGAGGATCACTGCAAGGCCATTGATATGGTGGCCAACGGCGGCAAGATCGGCGAGGTGTACAACGTGGGCGGCCACAACGAGCGCCCCAACATCTTCATCGTCAAGACCATCATCAACCAGCTGCACGACCGTCTGCAGGACGAGGGCATCAGCGAGGAGCTGATCAAGCACGTCGCCGACCGTCTGGGTCACGACCGCCGCTACGGCATCGACCCCACCAAGATCAAGAACGATCTGGGCTGGTACCCCGAAACTCCCTTTGAGAAGGGCATCGTGCTGACCATCGACTGGTACCTGAACCACGAGGAGTGGATGAACCACGTCACCAGCGGCGACTACCAGAACTACTATCAGGATATGTATAAGAATAAGTAACAGCCTGTAAATTTAAACTCCCTCTGCACCGTGAGATGCAGGGGGAGTTTTTGCTTGGGGCACGAACCCTCTCAGTCACCTGCGGTGACAGCTCCCCCGAAGGGGGAGCACGCCCTCTCAGGCGCTCCCGCGCCAGATTCCCCCTTTTGTCACCTGCGGTGACATCTTCCCCCGGAGCGGGGGAAGTCTTTCCTCAAAGGGAGAGCCAAGGTCTAAGGCTCGTTGCTGAAGTATTAGGTGAAATGAGAAAGTTTCCGGCAGTGCTCTTGGCTCTCCCTTTGGGAGAGCTGGCAAGCCCGACAGGGCTTGACTGAGAGGGCTTGACTGAGAGGGCGCAGCAAGGCTAATGGGTGCTGCCCCTCATCCGGCGCTACGCGCCACCTTCCCCAAGGGGACGGCTTATTGCGGCGGCAAAGTTTCCGGCAGCACCCAAAGGCTCCCTCTCCGAGGGAGCTGGCAAAGCCGTCAGGCTTTGACTGAGGGAGTTCCCTCCCGTGAAAATGGAATAGCGGGGCGCATTTCAAATCGTCCCGCCTTGGGTGGTCTCTACCACAAAATCTGCGCTTTCGGCAACGCCATACTGCGCAAAATAGCCTTCCTCCAGCGGGATCCACCGCGCGGCAAAATCCGCGTAGCGTGTGCCCTCCCGCGTCTGTAAGCGCCGGGTCTGCTCGGCCTTGGTGCAGGTCACGAACACCCGTAGCGTCTCGTAGGGGCGCAGCAGCGGGTGGTGGCTGTAACTGCCCTCTAAAATCACCAGCGGCTGCGCGGGCAGCTGTGCCGGGGGCAGATAAGCCCCCTCCCGGCAGCTGTATGCCCGGTAGTCCACCGTCTGCCCCGCGTAGGCAGGGCGCAGGGCTTCGTCCCGCAGACGGGTAAGGTCCATGTTGGCGCAGGGAGTGTGTGCCCAGTCCGGGCTGCGTCGGGCGGGCGGCAGATAGAAATCATCCGTGCGCAGCAGGGTGCAGCCGGGAAACTGCGCTGCCAGCGCGTTGGCAAGGGTGGTCTTGCCGCTGCCGCAGCGGCCGTCCAGCGCCAGCACCAGCGGGCGGGTGGGCTTTTGCGCCAGCGCAGCGCTCAGCAGCGCAGACAGGGTGGACGCGGTGATGGGTGTGGGCATGGGTTTGGCCTCCTTGGCAGGGGTGCGCCCCAAGGGGCAGACCCGAGAATACCCCAATTATATCATAATCGCTGCCGGAAGGGTAGCACGGGCGTGGTTTGCTATAAATAACTTTTTTGCCGGAAGGGCTTGACATGCCCCGCTGCGTTGTGGTACACTACTGGCGTTAGAAACAACTAACCACATGAATCCCCACCGGCAGCGCCCGCAGACCGGGCGTGCTGCTTCTTTTTTTGAAGTGGTGGTTAGCTGTGTCTTACTTATAACAGCCCGGCATCCGGGGCACACTGACCCCGACACCGCCGCCAAAGGAGAACCGCCATGGAGCGTGATTTTGAGACCGTAATGATCGAACAATGTGCCCCGGTATTGGCGGGGCTGAAACCTGCGGGACTGTTCCGCTACGAAACGCGCGACCGTGCCGACCTTGCCCGGCGGGTGGCGGGCTGGAACGCTCAGCTGAACCCCAAGGGCTTGCAGGTGCGGGTGCTGCGGGGGTGCATCGCTACCCGGCAGTATCTGGTGTACGTCTACCGCGCCGCCAAGCTGCAAACGGTGCTGGCAGATGCCGCTGTGCGCGGCTTTTTAGCCCGGGAGGGCTACCGTCTGCCGGAAGATGCAGCGGACTGCGGTGCCTTGCTCGACCAGCTCAGCCTGCGGCTGTGCTGCGCAGCGGAGGCAGCGGATTTTCCGCATGAGATCGGGGTATTTCTGGGCTATCCGCTGGAGGATGTGGTGGGTTTTATTCGGCACCGGGGCAAGTGCTTTACCTGCTGCGGGTGCTGGAAGTCCTACGGCGACCCCGCCGCCGCCCAGCAGCACTTTGACCAGCTGGCCAAGTGCACAGCGGTGTATCTGCGGCTGTTCCACAGCGGCACGCCCATTTTAAAGTTGGCGGTGGCCGCCTGAAAAATTGATATTCTCTTTTCAAATACTCTCTTTTATCCTGGCAACTCTCCTATGCTTCCGACACAGGAGAGAGCGATCCTCCTTTTTACACATGACCGCCCGGTGCAGTTTTGACCCCTGCGCCGGGCGGTCGTGTGTTTGGGGGAATGCGCTCCCGCGCGGGGTAGTGGGCTCGCCCTCTCCGTCACGGCTTGCGCCGTGCCACCTCTCCCAAAGGGAGAGGCAAGAGCACTGCCGGAAGATTTCTCATTGCACCTAAAACTTTAGTGATGAACTTTACGGCTTGGCTCCCCCTTTGGGGGAGCTGGCGCGGGAGCGCCTGAGAGGGCGAGGACGCTTGCGGGGGTCGAACTCCCTCAGTCAAGCCCTATCGGACTTGCCAGCTCCCTCTGGGAGGGAGCCTCTGGCGCGCCCGCGCACTTTGCGGTTTAGCCGGTAACTTTACCGTCACCGCAATAAGCCGTCCCCTTGGGGAAGGTGGCTGCGACCAACGGGAGCAGACGGAAGGGGTTCTTCTCCGTCACCCTGCCCTATAAAATGGAAAAACGACCCCCTGAAAATGTAAACATTGGCTAACTTTAACTCAAGAAATAGAGTTAGTCATTGATGATTTTGATAAAAATGCAGGGCGATACCGGCATAAAATTTGTTTGTTCATATAAACTAACTATGAGATATGAAAAAACTATTGACAAGTCGGGGTTAGCAGCAGTAAACTGTCTATGCTGATAGTTACGGCTGACTAACCACCGCAGCATCACATCATTTTTATGGAAGGGGAGCACAGCGATGATGCCTTTGACGATGACAAAAGCAGGCGAGACCGTCACCATCCGCAGGATCAGCGGCAAGGACGAGGTGCGGCTGCATCTGGCCGAGCTGGGGTTCGTGGTTGGCAGCGAGGTGACCGTGGTCAACGAGATCGCGGGCAACCTGATCGTGCAGGTCAAGCAGAGCCGTCTGGCACTGGATAAGACCATGGCAAGCCGCATCATGGTGGCCTGAGCAGCGCCTTCCCGGTGCTGCATGAGATACTGCAAGGGAGGAACGAGTACGATGAAAACACTGAAAGACGTAAAGGTGGGCGAGACCGCCACCGTGGCACGGCTGCACGGCGAAGGCCCGGTGAAGCGCCGCATCATGGATATGGGCATCACCAAGGGGGTGCAGATCTATGTGCGCAAGGTGGCACCGCTGGGCGACCCCATGGAGCTGACCGTGCGCAACTACGAGCTGAGCGTGCGCAAGGCCGACGCTGAGATGATCGAAGTGGTCTGATACGACCAAAAGGGAGGAAAGGTATCCGCAATGAGCATTAAAATTGCACTGGCCGGCAACCCGAACTGCGGCAAAACGACCCTGTTCAACAACCTGACCGGCTCCAACCAGTACGTGGGCAACTGGCCCGGCGTTACCGTGGAAAAAAAGGAAGGCAAACTCAAGAGCGACAAGGACGTGATCATTCAGGATCTGCCCGGCATCTACTCGCTGTCCCCCTACACGCTGGAGGAAGTTGTCTCCCGTACTTACCTTGTGAAGGAGAAGCCCGATGCCATCCTGAACATCATCGACGGCACCAACATCGAGCGCAACCTGTACCTGACCACCCAGCTCATCGAGCTGGGCATCCCGGTGGTCATGGCTGTGAACATGATCGACTTGGTGCGCAAGAACGGCGACACCATCGATCTGAAGAAGCTGAGCGCAGAGCTGGGCTGTCAGGCAGTGGAGATCAGCGCACTGAAGGGCGAGGGCACCGAGGCCGCCGCCAAGGCTGCGGTAGCCGCTGCCAAGGCCGCCAAGACCGGCGAGCTGCCCCATGTGTTCACCGGCAGCGTGGAGCACGCCATTGCCCACATCGAGGAGAGCATTCAGGGCAAGGTGGACGAGCGCTTCCTGCGCTGGTACGCCGTAAAGCTCTTCGAGCGGGACGAGAAGGTGCTGGAAGAGCTGAAGCTCGACAAGGCACTGGTGGACCACATCGACGAGCACATTCAGGACTGCGAAAAAGAGATGGACGATGACGCCGAGAGCATCATCACCAACCAGCGCTACGCCTACATCAACACCGTGGTGGGCAAGGCTGTCAAGAAGAAGGCCCGCGTGGAGCACCTGACCGTTTCCGATAAGATCGACCGGATCGTTACCAACCGTGTGCTGGCACTGCCCATCTTTGCAGTGGTGATGTACCTGATGTACTCCCTGTCCATGGGCACCTCCATTGCGGACGGCGGTTGGGCGCTGGGCACCTTTGCCACCGAGTGGACCAATGATGTGCTGTTTGGTGAGATCGTGCCGAATGCGCTGGGCGGCTTTTTGGAGAGCATCGGCGTGGCGGGCTGGCTGTACGGCCTGATCATGGACGGCATCGTGGCCGGTGTTGGCGCGGTGCTGGGCTTTGTGCCCCAGATGCTGGTGCTGTTCTTCCTGCTGTCCATTCTGGAGGACGTGGGCTATATGTCCCGCGTGGCCTTTATCATGGACCGTATCTTCCGCAAGTTCGGCCTTTCCGGCAAGAGCTTCATCCCCGTGCTGGTGGGCACCGGCTGCGGCGTGCCGGGCGTTATGGCTTCCCGTACCATCGAGAACGAGCGTGACCGCCGCATGACCATCATGACCACCTGCTTCATCCCCTGCGGCGCAAAGATGCCCATCATCGGCCTGATCGCCGGTGCACTGTTCGGCGGCTCCTCGCTGGTGGCAGTGTCTGCCTACTTCATCGGCATGGCAGCCATCATTTGCTCCGGCATTATGCTGAAAAAGACCAAGGCCTTTGCGGGCGACCCCGCCCCCTTCGTTATGGAGCTACCCGCCTACCATGTGCCCGCATGGGGCAACGTGCTGCGGGCAACCTGGGAGCGCGGCTGGTCCTTCATCAAGCGCGCAGGCTCTGTGATTTTGCTCTCCACCGTCATCCTGTGGTTTGCACAGGGCTTCGGCTTTGAGAACGGTGCCTTTGGCATGATCGAGGATCAGGACAACTCCATCCTCGCCATCGTCGCCACCAAGGTCGCATGGATCTTTGCACCTCTGGGCTTCGGCAACTGGAAGGCTACCGTGGCGTCCGTTACCGGCCTGATCGCCAAGGAGAACGTGGTTGGCACCTTCGGCGTGCTGTACCACTTCGGCGGCGAGCTTTCCGATAACGGCGATGAGATCTGGGCATTGGTTGCACAGGACTACACCGCTCTGTCCGCTTACGCCTTCATGATCTTCAACCTGCTGTGCGCCCCCTGCTTTGCCGCAATGGGTGCCATCAAGCGCGAGATGAACAACGGCAAGTGGACGGCCTTTGCCATCGGCTATATGTGCGCACTGGCCTACTGCGCTGCGCTGGTAGTGTATCAGCTGGGCGGCCTTATCACCGGCGAGGTGCACTTTGGCCTGTTCACCGTGGTGGCTGTTGTGGTGCTGGTAGCGTTCATCTACCTGCTGGTGCGCCCCAACAAGTACGCAAATAACAACGAAGTAAAGCTGGATACTTCCCGCATCTGATAGAAACGAAAGGGTGTGTACTGTATGACGGAATTTATTGCAACAAACTTTAATCTGCCCACCATCATCGTGGCAGCGCTGGTGTTCGGCGCGCTGGGCTGGGTCGTATGGCACACCCACAAGCACGGCGGCGGCTGCAGCTGCGGCGGCGATTGCAGCCACTGCAAAGGCTGCCACTGAGCATTGAACTATAAGCATTGAACCGCAAGGAGCGCGGGCTGAAACTCTCGGCTCGCGCTCTTTTTTAAGCAAAATAAAGTTAGCATATGATAACACCGGGCAAGCCCCGGCGCACAAAAAGGAGAGTGACCGGTATGCAGCTGACCGCAGCGCATCTGCGCTATCTGCTGGCCATCTACGAGGTAAGCCGCACCCATCTGGACATCAGCTCCCGCAGCATTGCGGAAAAGCTGGGGGTGACAAAGCCCTCGGTGGTGCGCATTCTGAACCTGCTCATGGAGCAGGGCATGATCGTAAAGGAATACTACGGTAAAATTTACCTGACCGACCGCGGCATCTGGGTGGCAAAGCGGGTGCAGCAGGAGCTGGACGCCATTCTGGCGCACTTCCCGCCGGTGAGCGGGGAACTGACCGGCGAGGAAAAGTGGAACGCCGCCCTTGCCATGACCAGCGCTCTGCCCCAGCGCCTTTTCACCGCCGACTATGAGCGGATGGTGGATGAAGAAGAGGTGGGCTGAACTCCCTCAGTCAAAGCCTGACGGCTTTGCCAGCTCCCTCTGGGAGGGAGCCTCTGGCGCGCCCGGGCACTTTGTACTTTAGCCGGGAACTTTCCCGCCATGCCAATGGCCCCATCCTAGAGGGGGCTGGCATCGCGTAGCGATGACTGGGGGAGTTCAGCGACGTGCGCCCTCTCAGTCAAGCCCTGTCGGGCTTGCCAGCTCTCCCAAAGGGAGAGCCAAGAGCACTGCCGGAAGGCTTCTCTTTGCACCTAATGCTTTAGCAAGGGGCTTTAAACCTTGGCTCCCCCTTCGGGGAAGCTGGCGCGGGAGCGCCTGAGAGGGCGAAAATGTCGCGCAGGTGACAAAAAGGCGAATCTGGCGCGTTAGCGCCTGAGGGGGTAACATACACCGAAAAGGAGAAACACCCATGATAAACAAAAAACTGCTGTCCTTCGACCGGGCGGCGCTGCGGTATGTGGGAGCAAACGTGGCGTTCCAGTGGCTGGGGCTGGTGTGTAATATCATCTTTGTCCGGGCAGTCGCCCGGCTGGTGGGGGCGGCCTTTGCGGGCAGCCTGACCGCTGCCGCGCTGCGGCAGAATATCCTGCTCTGCCTTGGCACGGTGCCGCTGCGCTTTGCCTTTACCATGCTGGCCTCTGGCATGAGCGATCAGGCTTCGCGGGACGTCAAGCGCACCCTGCGCAGCAAAATTTATGAAAAACTCACCCGCCTTGGCCCCGGCTATACCGGAACGGTGGCCACCAGCGAGGTGGTCATGCTGGCAAGCGAAGGCGTAGAGCAGATCGATACCTATTTTGCAAAATATCTGCCGCAGCTGTTTTACAGCCTGCTGGCACCCGTCACCCTGTTTGTGCTGCTGGTGGGGGTGCACGCGCGGTCAGCGGTCATTCTGCTGTGCTGCGTGCCGCTGATCCCCATGTCCATCGTGGCGGTGCAGAAATTCGCCAAAAAGCTGCTGGCAAGCTACTGGAGCGAGTACACCACGCTGGGCGACAGCTTTCTGGAGAACATTCAGGGGCTGACCACCCTGAAAATTTATCAGGCCGACGGCTGGAAGCACGAGCAGATGAACACCGAAGCCGAGCGCTTCCGCAAGATCACCATGCGGGTGCTGACCATGCAGCTGAACTCGGTCACCCTGATGGATCTGATGGCCTACGGCGGCGCGGGGCTGGGGATCATCAGTGCCGTGGCAGCTTTTGCGGCGGGGCAGCTGGAACTGACCGCCACCCTGACCATTCTGCTGCTGGCGGCAGACTTTTTCCTGCCGCTGCGGCTGCTGGGCAGCTACTTCCACATTGCCATGAACGGTGCGGCGTCGGCAGAGAAAATTTTCCGTCTGCTGGCAGCCGAGGAGCCGCAGGACGGCGCACAGAGCGCCCCGGCGGACACCACGTTGGCGCTGGAAAAGGTGACCTTTGGCTACGAGGCCGACCGCACTGTGCTGAAGGACGTATCCTTTACCGTGCCGCAGGGCAGCTTTGTCTCGCTTGTGGGAGCTTCCGGCAGCGGCAAAAGCACTATTGCCGCCCTGCTGGCAGGTCGCTGCACCGAGTATACCGGCCGGGTGACCATGGGCGGCGTGCCGGTACAGCAGCTGCAGCGGGCTGCACGGCAGCGCACGCTGACCGTTGTGCCCCATGATTCCACCATTTTTAAAGGTACGGTGGAAAACAACTTGCGCATGGCAAAGCCGCAGGCCACCGAGAGCGAGCTCTGGGCGGCGCTGGAGGAAGTGAACTTTGCGGACTTCTGCCGCAGTCAGAACGGCTTGCAGACCGCCGTACACGAGGGCGGCAGCAACCTTTCCGGCGGGCAGCGGCAGCGCCTTGCCATGGCGCGCGCTTTGCTGCACGATACCCCCATCTACCTCTTCGACGAGGCGACCTCCAACATAGACGCCGAGAGCGAAAACGACATCATGGCGGCCATCCGGGGTCTGGCGGGGAAAAAGACGGTGATTTTGATCTCCCATCGGCTGGCAAACGTGGTGGACAGCGACTGCATCTATGTGCTGGAAAACGGCAGCATTGCCGAGCAGGGCACCCACGCGCAGCTGCTGGCGCAGGGGGGCGCTTACTGCCGCCTGTACACCGCCCAGAAGCAGCTGGAAACCCTTGCAAAGGAGGATGCCTGATGCATAAAACAACCAACCACCGCACCCCTGCCGCCATTGTGGCGCGGCTGATCGTGCTGGTAAAGCCCATGCTGCCCATCATGGCGGCAGCCATCGTTATGGGCGTGGCGGGGCACTTCTGCGCCACCTTCATCACCATTTTCGGCGGCTTTGCCATCCTGACCGCTGCCGGGCTGCAAAGCCCGCTGCCCACCGTGGGCACGGCCTTCGGGTGCATTCTGGTGTTTGCTTTGCTGCGCGGCGTGCTGCGCTATGCGGAGCAGGCGTCCAACCACTATATCGCCTTCCGGCTGCTGGCGCTCATCCGGGATAAGGTGTTCGGCGCGCTGCGCCGCCTGACCCCCGCAAAGCTGGAAGGCCGCGACCGGGGCGACCTGATCTCCCTGATCACCGCCGACATCGAGGCGCTGGAGGTGTTCTACGCCCACACCATCTCGCCGGTGTGCATCGCCGTGCTCTGGGCGGCGGGCATGACCGCCTTTACGGCACACTGGCACATCCTGCCCGCGCTGGCGCTGCTGGCGGGTTATCTGCTGGTGGGCGTGGCGCTGCCGGTGTGGAGTGCAAAGCGCGGACAGGTCGTTGCCCGCGAATACCGGCAGGCGCTGGCCGATACCAACAGCTATGTGCTGGAAAGCCTGCGCGGCTTGCGGGACACCTTGCAGTATCAGGACACTGCCGCCCGGGCGGCAGGCATCACCGCCCACAGCGAGGCGCTGGGTGCAAAGCAGACGGCGCTGAAGTACCGTGAGGGGCTTATTGTTGCCGTGACCAACACTCTGATCTTATTCACCACACTGGCGGTGCTGGGCGTGAGCCTGTGGCTCTATCAGCGCGGCGCACTGGCGGCGCAGGGGGTGCTGGTGTGCACTCTGACCGCCCTCAGTTCCTTCGGGCCGGTGGTGGCACTGGCGAACCTTGGCGCAGGGCTGACGCAGGTGTTTGCCAGCGCAGACCGCGTGCTGGCACTGCTGGACGAAGTGCCGGTGACCCCCGAGGTGACCGACGGCGAAAACACCCCCTTTGCGGGCGCTGAGGTGCGCGGCGTCAGTTTTGGCTACGCAGGGGAGCAGGTGCTGCGGGAAATCAGCCTGACCATCCCGGAAAAAAAGATCGTGGGCATCACCGGGCGCTCCGGCAGCGGCAAAAGCACTCTGCTGCGGCTGCTGATGCGCTTCTGGGACGTGCAGACCGGCAGCATCCGGTTCGGCGCAGAGGACATCCGGCGGGTGAACACCGCCGCCCTGCGTGCGCAGGAAAGCCTTGTGACACAGGAGACAGAGCTGTTTGCGGATACCATCGGCAACAATATCCGCCTTGCAAAGCGCGATGCTACGCAGGAAGAAGTGGAAGCCGCCTGCAAAAAGGCTGCGCTGGATGACTTTATCCGCAGCCTGCCCAAGGGCTACGATACCCCCGTGGGCGAGCTGGGCGGCACCCTTTCCGGCGGCGAGCGGCAGCGCATCGGTGTGGCGCGAGCGTTCCTGCACGATGCACCCTTTTTGCTGCTGGACGAGCCCACCTCCAACCTTGACAGCCTGAACGAGGGCATCATCCTGCGCGCTGTCCGCGCCGAGTGCAGAGACCGCACGGTGCTGCTGGTATCCCACCGCAAGTCCACCATGGCTGCGGCGGATGTCAGCTTCTCGGTAGAGAGCGGAAGAGTAAGTTAAAAAACACAAAAACCGGGCAGCCCGCGGGCTGCCCGGTTTTTGTGTTGCGTTTATTTTTTGATCGCCCGCAGGATGTGGTTGGCGATGTACTTGTGCCCGCTCACGGTGGGGTGGGCATCGGCAGCTGTCAGTGTGTAGGGGATAGGCACATAGGTCATGTTCTCGTTCTGGTCGGCAAGGTCTTTGGCAAGGGTATTCAGCCGCCGGAACAGCTGCGTCCACTCCGGCAGCAGGGGCACGGGGTTCGTGTAGCCTACCAATATGATCTGCGCGTCCGGGTTCAGTGCCCGCAGCTCTGCCACCACCTGCGGCATATTGACGGCGGCGCCCTGATACGCCTTTTCGCAGATGGCGTCTGTGCCGCCGCCCAGCAGCAGCTGGCTGGTGGCTTGGAGCTCATCGAAGGTCAGCCATAGCTTGGAAAGATCGCTGCTCAGCCGCTGCAAGTTTTCAAAGCTGGGTGCGCGCAGCACACCGCTGACGATAGTGGCTGCCAGCTGCTCGCTCTTCCAGTTGGTGGCGTTGCCCAGCGCTACAAGGGCAGGCACCAGTGCATCGTTGGAGCCGATCTGCACGCTGATGATATCCGCCCGCTTGATATAGTCCAGTATCTGGGGGTAGACGTAGTAGGTACCCGCCAGCTGGTTCATCTGGGGCATTGCGCCGGTGCGCAGGATATCCACAAGGTCACCGGTGGTCAGCCCGGGCAGACCAAGGTTGATGGCGTGCTGACGGTCCAGCCCAAGGCCTTTGCCCACCAGCGCCACATAGCACTGCTCTGGGTAGCCCTCAAAGTTTGCAGCTACGTCCATGCCGATGGCGGCATCGGTGTACTTGAAATCCGACAGACCCACGCCGGAAACGATGCTATCGCCCAGCGCCACATAGGTGCGCTGGATGTCGGCGGCGGGGGCTTCCTCAGCAGGGGCTTCCCCGGCGGGCTGGGCAGCTTCTTCGGCAGGAGCTGCCGCGCTTGGAGCGGCTTCTTCTGCGGGGGTCTCAGCATCCGGGGTGGGCTGGGCAGTCTCCTCCACCGGGGACGGGTCGTCCGCAGGGACGGTCTGCTCCTGCACGGCGGGGGCATCCTCCGGCGGCAGGGCATCGGGCTGCTGTGCGAAGGCGGGCACAGCCAGCAGCACCAGCGCAGCGGCGCTGCACAGCCATGCGGCAAAACGGGGATGGTTCATGGATGATTCCTTCTTTCTCAAGGGAGGGAAACTCCCTCAGTCAAAGCCTGACGGCTTTGCCAGCTCCCTCTGGGAGGGAGCCTCCGGCGCGCCCGGAAGCTTTGCACTTTAGTGGGGAACTATCCCGCCATGCCAAGGGCCCATCCTAGAGGGGGCTGGCATCGAGCGTAGCGAGATGACTGGGGGAGTTCAGCCGGAAGGTTCACCCCAGTTCTTCCTCCAGTTTGCGGTAGTCTGCCTTTCCGGCGGGGGTCATGGGCATTTCGGGGATGATCTTATAGGCCGAGGATGCGGGCTGCACATACTCCGGCAGCTCCTCGTGGCACAGCTGGCGCAGCTCCCGCAGGATCTGGCGCTTTTTGCCGGTGGCGGCAGGGTCCAGCACCACAAAGACGAAGGGCAGACGTCCCTGGGTGTGGTCGGTATCGGCGTAGCCCACCACGCAGCACTGGTGCACGGCGGGGTGGCGGCTGATGACGTTTTCGATCATGGAGGGGAACACCTTGAAGCCGTCGTGCCGGATGATGATGCGCTTGATGCGGGCATCCAGATACACAAAGCCGTCCTCGTCCATGGAACCGATATCGCCGGTGTGCGCCCACAGCTGGCCGTCGGCGTGGCGGCGCAGCAGGTAGGCGGTCTCCTCGGGCTTGTTGTAGTAGCCCTTCATGGCGGTGGGGGTGCAGATGCAGATCTCGCCGCGCTGACCGATGGGCAGCTCGGTCTCGGTGCCGGGCTCGAAGATGGAAACGACGGTATTGACCAGGGGGATGCCCACGCTGCCGGGCTTTGTCACGTCGCCTGCGGCGATGGTGGCAGCCGAGGATACCTCGGTCATACCGTAGCCCTTTGCCAGCGGGTACTCGACCCCGTGGGCTTTGAGGAACTGGTTCACCGTCTGCTCTGCGCCCAGCGAAAGCGAGTCGCCGCCGGCGGCGTAGTTGCGGATGAAGGAGAGGTCTTTGTTTTTCAGCAGCGGGTCAGCGGCCAGCTGCTGGTAGTGGGTGGGCACGCCGAACATATGTGCGGGCTTGTGCTTCCACACCAGTGCGCCCAGCTTTTCCGGGTCCAGATTGGGGATAATGATGATATGCAGCCCCATGACCAGCGGCATGTGGATGCCGCAGCTGTAACCGTAGGCGATGAAGGGCGGCATAACGTTCAGCATCTTCTGCCCGCGGTGGAACAGGCGGCTCTGGGCGGCAAACTCCTGTGCAAGGGCGTTGAAGCAGTAGTCGGTCAGCATAACGCCCTTGGGCGAGCCGGTGGTGCCGCCGGTGTGCACCACCACGCATGCGTGCTGGGGGTCGTAGGGCACGGCGGCGGGGCTGTGCCCCTTGCCTGCGGCGATAAAGTCCTTCCAGCGCAGCACGTTGGAGGCGTAGCGATTTTTATCCGGGTTCGTCAGCTTGTAGCCTACGGCTTTGGCCAGCGGCAGGCTGTCGGCGGGGCTGAGCACCACCACCCGGTCCACACTGGAGCGCTTTGCGGCCTGATGGCAGCGGGGGTACACCACGTTCAGGCAGATGAGCAGGCGGGACTCCACCTCCTCGATGTACTCCCGGATGCCCTCGGCGCTGTACCGGGGATCTACCAGATTCAGAGTAGCGCCCAGCAGGTCGGCGGCGTAGAAGGCGTAGACCACCTCCGGGGTCATCACGCTGACCACGGTAATGATATCGCCCTTTTTCACCCCCAGCGCCTGCAAGGCAGCGGCGGTCTTTTTTACCTGCACGATCAGGTCGGCATAGCTGAACTTGCGGCCGTAGTATTCCAATGCGGTGTCGCCCAAATGCCGCTCGTTGTTGCGGCAGATCAACTCAAAGGCAGAGCACTCCGGCACGGTCTGGTGGATGTACTTTTCATCATAATACTTCAGCCAAGGCTTTGCCTTGGAGGCATAGACCGGCTCCTTGGTAGTTTCCATCATAGGATCAGACCTTTCTTCATTCTTCTTTTTCTTTTCGGTTCTTCCGTCCGGCGCAGCACCTGCGGAAGGCAAAAAGGCAGCTTGCTGTGGTGGAAAGCTGCCGGGATGCTGTTGCAGCAGAGAGGACAAAACCTCTCATTCAGTATTGTAGTAGAATAGCGGAGGAAAGTCAATAAACAAACCGGAAAGGATGCAGCAGAGGAGAACTCCCGCAAGCGCCCTCGCCCTCTCAGGCGCAGCCCGCTGCAAATGCCACTTTCCATTACGACCCCTCCCCGTGAAAAAGGAATAGCGGAGCGCCCGCAGGCGCTCCGCTATTTATGTGCAAAGCAACGCGTCGTGCATTCTAAATCATCCCGCTCCCGACAAGCCACTTTTCCGCCTCGGCGTCGTTGCACAGTACCCAGTGCCGGGGACGCAGCTCCCGCCACGCGGGCGGCGCGGCGGTGTAATCGTGCATGGCAGGGTCGTACACCAGCAGCGTTTTCTCCCGCTCCCGGCGCGGGTCCGGCATGGGAATAGCAGAAAGCAGGCTGCGGGTGTAGGGGTGCAGTGGGTGGGTGACCAGCTCCTCGGCGTCGGCAAGCTCCAGGATATTGCCCTTGCGGATGACGGCAATGCGGTCGGAAATGTAACGCATCACCGAAAGGTCGTGGGCGATGAACAGGTAGGTGATGCCGCGCTGCTTTTGCAGCTGGCGCAGCAGATTGAGCACCTGCGCCCGGATGGACATATCCAGCGCGCTGATGGGTTCGTCTGCCACGATGAACTCTGGCTCTACGATGAGCGCCCGGGCAATGCCGATGCGCTGGCGCTGCCCGCCGGAAAATTCGTGGGGGAAGCGGGATGCAAACTCCGGCAGCAGACCTACGTCCAACAGCGCCTGCCGCACCTTCTCCTCCCGCTGCGCGGCGCTCAGCTCCGGGCGCACGTTCTGCAAGCCTTCGCCCACGATGTAGCTTACCTTGGCACGCTCGTTCAGGGAGGATTGCGGGTCCTGAAAGATCATCTGAATTTCACGAGTAAGCTGCCTGTCCAGCGCGCGGGGAATTTTGCCGTTGATGCGTTGACCCTTGTATAAAATCTCGCCGCCGGTGGTGGGCAGGATGCGCAGAATGGCGCGGCCGATGGTGGTCTTGCCGGAGCCGCTCTCGCCCACAAGGCCGAAGATCTCGCCCTTATAGATGGTAAAGCTGGCGTTCTGCACCGCAGCGTAGGCTTTGCGCCCGCTGCCGTAGGTCACCTGTAAATTTTTTACTTCCAGTAACGGCTCTGCCATATCACAGCCCCTCCTTTTGCAGCCTTTTCACCGCAGCAGGCGGCTCGATGTGGGGCGCGCGGGGATCCAGCAGCCATGTGCGCGCCTTGTGGGTGGGCGACACCGCAAAGTAGGGAGGGCGCTTGACAAAATCAATTTTGAGCGCCTGCGGGTTGCGGGGGGCAAAGGCATCACCGTGTATCTCGGCAAACAGGTTGGGCGGCGTGCCCGGGATGCTGAACAGATCCTCGCCCTTCACGCCCATTTGCGGCATACTGGACAGCAGCGCCCATGTGTAGGGGTGGCGGGGGTCGTAGTAAATTTCATCTGCCGTGCCGATCTCCACGATATCGCCCGCGTACATTACCGCCACCCGGTCGGCGAGGTTTGCCACCACGCCAAGGTCGTGGGTGATGAGCACGATGGTCAGGTGGTATTTCTCTCGCATCTGCCGCAGCAGCTGTAAGATCTGCGCCTGAATGGTCACATCCAGCGCGGTGGTGGGCTCGTCGCAGAGTAGGATCTTCGGGTTGCACGCCAGCGCAATGGCAATGACCACCCGCTGCCGCATTCCGCCGGAGAACTCGTGCGGGTACTGCTTATACCGCAGCGCAGGGTCGGAGATGCCCACGTCCCGCAGATATTCCAGCGTTTTTTCCTTCGCAGCAGCGACCTTTAAGCCCTGATGCAGGGTGACGGCCTCGGTGATCTGATCGCCGATGGTCTTGAGCGGGTTTAAGCTGGTCATGGGGTCCTGCATCACCATAGCGATCTCCCGCCCACGGACGGCAAGCCACTCTTTTTCGGTCTTGCGTGCCGCAAGGTGCAGTGGGGTGCAGCCGGGCGTGGGGTAGTAGTCGATGCTGCCGCCAGTGATGCTGCCGTTCGCGTCCAGCAGACCCATAAAGCTTTTGGTGAACACGCTCTTGCCGGAGCCGCTCTCGCCCACAAGGGCCAACACCTCGCCCCGGTAAAGGTCGAGGTCGATGCCCCGGATGGCGTGCAGGGTGCGCCCGCGCAGCCCGAACCGGATCTGCAAACCGCGCACCGAGAGGATAGGGTCTTGGGTCATGAGTGTCCTCCTTATTGCAGATGGTTCTTGGGGTCGGCGGCGTCCGAGAAGGCGTTGCCGATCAGGTAAAAGGCGATGGTGACAAAGCTTAAAATCAGGGTGGGGTACAGCAGCTGATACCGCAGCCCCGCCTGCATCATCACCTTGCGGCCATCGTTTACCAGATTGCCCAGCGAGGGCGTTTCCACCGAGAGACCAAGGCCAATATAGGTGATGAACACCTCGTTGCCGATGGCTTCCGGGATGGTCAGTGCCATGCGCAGCATGATGACTGAAACCAGATACGGCAGCAGGTTGCGCAGTACGATGCGCAGGGTAGGCGTGCCGATGCAGCGGGAGGCAATGTTATAGTCCCGGTCGCGGATAATCAAGATTTGGTTGCGGATGAACCGCGCCATCTCGATCCACCCCTTGATGGACATACCAAGGATCATCGTCCAGATGCTGGGGGTGGCTACATAGGAGATGAGGATGAGCACGATGGCGGTGGGAATGTTATCGAAGATGTTGTACAGTTCGGTAAAGAGGAAGTCCAGCCCGCGCACATAGCCCCACAGCACACCGGCGGTAATGCCCACGGCAGCCTCGATGACCGCCACGAAAAAGGCGATGGTCAGGCTGGTGCGCGCGCCAGCCCAGATGCGCGCCCATAAGTCCTGTCCGATGGAGTTGGAGCCCCAGAGAAAGCCCTGCTGCCCCGGGGCGATGTTGCGGTACTGGATGCCGGTGGCGGGGTCTACGGCGCAAAGGTTGGGGTCTGCCTGCCCGGGCAGCAGCGGCTGCACAAAGGCGAACACCACCACAGCCGCCAGCGCTGCCAGCAGCGCCACGGCAAGCTTATTTTTGAAAAAGGCACGGAAGGTGCTGCCCCAGTAACTGTAACTGGTGCTGGCAGTGGCTTCGGCTTGCTGGTTGCTGAACCCGGCGGGGGTGAACAGCTCCTCCTCCGGCAGGTCTGCCCACGCGGCAGGGCCGTCCTTTTGCAGGGCGTTCAGCTGCGTTTCCAGCCGGCGGGAACACGCGCGTTTGAACATCAGCGGCCACCTTCCTTCCTGCCAAAATTGATGCGGGGGTCAATGAGCACCATTAAAATATCGCCCAGTATCAGCCCCACGATGCCCACACAGGCGTACAGCAGCACGATGCCCTGCACCATGGTGTTGTCGTGGCGCTGCACGCAGGTGACCAGCAGCCCGCCCATGCCGGGGATGCTGTACAGGCTCTCGATGTAGATGGAACCCACCACCGTGTTGAGGAACGCCGAGGGAATATACTGCACCAGCGGCACCATGGCGTTGCGGAACACATGATGCAGCGCGATATCCCGCCCGCACACGCCCTTGGCGCGGGCAAGACGGACGTAGTCCTTGTTGCTTTCGTCCACCATGTAGCGGCGCAGCCACATGGCGTAAAAGGCAAGGTTTGCAAGGCTCATGCTGCACACCGGCAGCACCCAGTACCGCCAGTTTGCGGCGTTGAAGAGCAGTCCCACGCCTACCGCCGCCGTGCCGTACATCTGGATGTACAAAAAGTACACCGCAGCGGGCACAGCCTGAATGAGCACGATCAGCGCCGTGCCCAGCTTATCCGGCCAGCGGCCTTTGTACTGCCCCATGATAAGCCCCAGCGGGATGCCCAGCACAAGGCTGAGCAGCATGGCAAGCACGCCCATCTGGATGGAGATGGGCAGCTTTTGCGCCAGTATCTGGGTGACCGGGGCGTTTACCTTATAGATATGGCTCACGCCAAGGTCGCCGTGCAGGGCGTTTTTCCAAAAGCGCCCCACCTGCACGGGCAGGGGGTCCAAAAGACCCATGGCTTGCAGCCCGGCCTGAATTTGCGCCTCGGACATTTTTTCGTAATTTGCAAAGTAGCCCTCCACCGGCATGAGCCGCAGCAGGCAGAACACCAGCGTCACGATGATAAACAGCGTCAGCACCGAGCGCCCGATGCGCTTTGCAAGATATTGCACCATGGTGTGCACCTCTCTTTTTTATCCCTTACCGTGCATCCCGGTTATGGTTGTACTCGTCCATGGAAACGTAATGGTCGAGGATATGGATGCCCTTCAGGCGGTTCGAGGAGAAGCCGGTGGGGGCATACTGTCCCTCCCACAGGTTCAGCCGGGTGGCGATGTAGGGCGGCACCGGCAGGCTGAGCGGGATGACCAGCGCATTCTCGATGAGGTACGCCTCGGCATCGGCAAAGGCCGTGTACCGGGCGTCAAGGTCGGCGGTGATGGCTTTGGCTTTTTCCACCATGTCCATGTAGGTCATGACATAGTCGGCGGTCTCGCCGGTGATGATGCCGTCCTCTACGCCGGTGCGCAGAAAGGCGTAACAGGTGCCCCGGTCGCCCGCCTCCTGATAGAAGGGGTACACCTCGGTCTCGGGGTCGGAGTAGTCCGCGCCCCAATAGTAGGACATGAACTCGTATGCACCCGCGCGGCGCACTGCGTTCAGGAAATTATCCGAGGGTCCCTGCGTAATAATGATCTCCACAAAGTCGAAGCCGTCGTTCAATACGCCCTCCACCTGCTGCTTGAACACCTGACACTGCTTGTCCCAGTCCACCACGGCGGGGTTGTAGGGATACTGCACTTTAATGGGAAAGGTAGCCCCCGCAGCGGTCAGTTCCTGCACGGCGGCGTCGCGGTACTGCTTGGCGGTGGATTCGTTGAAGTGGTCGGTCACCTTGGCAAGCGCGCCGCATTCCGTATAGTCCACGCCCTTGCTGTCAGCGCAGAAGGAGGGCGGGGTGATGGTGTGCAGCTTGTAGTTCTCGTACCCTTCCGGCGCGGTGACCGCCAGCGTAACGGCGGGGTTGATGGCGTACAGGAACGCTTTGCGGAAGTTGGTGCTGTTCACCGCCTTTGCCCAGTTGTCCGGCTGGTACTGGGCGTCCACGCCGGTGGTGTTCCAGTTGGAGAACTGGTGGGCGTAGGGCAGGAAGTTGAAGAAATAAAAGTAGCTCTTGCCGGTCTCCGGGCGCTCCATGGACACCATGTCTCTGGTGGTGTCGTCTGCCAGCCAGCTGTCCAGAATGTCCGAGCTGATGGTGGCCTGATCGATCTCGCCGCGCCGCACCATCTCCGGGCCGCTGATGAGCGCCTCCTGATTGTAGATGTAGCGGACGGTGTCGATGTAGATGCTGTCCTTATCGTAGTTTTCGGGGTTTTTCTTCATCACCCAGCTTTCCAGCGGGGTGTACTCTGCCAGATAGAACGCACCGCAGTTGCAGGCAGTCTCGGCGCTGGTGCAGAACTGGTCGCCCAGCTCCGCCAGCATGGGGCCGTAGGCAGGCTCAAAGGGAGCGTAGTTCAACAGGCTCAAAAAGCCCGGGAAGTCGTAGTTCAAGGTATAGGTCAGGGTATGTTCGTCCACGGCAGCCACGCCCACGGAGGAAAAATCCACGGCGGGGCAGGTGGTGGTGCTGCCATCGGCGGCGGTCAGGGTCACGGTGCCTGCGGCGTCGATGGTGTAGGTGGTGCCGTCCTCGGCCACGGTGCCGTTGTTGGCGTTGTTGCGCCAGATGCAGTAGTTATAGTAGTCCTCTGCCCCGGCCACATAGGGGGTGACGAGGCTGGCAGTGCCGGAGGCGTAGTCCGGGTTCAGCAGATAGGCCAGCGCGTCCACAAAGTCCTGCGCGGTCACGGGGCCAAGCACCGCGCCGGTATAGTCCACCCAATTCTCGTCCCGCAGGTGGAAGGTCCATGTCAGGGTGTTGGCGTCCCACTCCCAGCTGGTGGCAAGACCTTCGCGGATCTTGCCGCGGCTGTCGTACTCCACCAGCGTGTCTACGCAGTGGGTGCCGTGGTACAGGTCCGGGTCAGCAGAGCAGATCAGATAGTTCAGGGTGGCGGGCTGGCGGGCGTACAGCACGGTATAGGTGGCACTGTCGTCAGCTGCTGCAGTGCTGCCCGCAGAGGCGCCGCCGCAGCTGCTCAGCAGCCCGGCAGCAGCGGTGGAAAGGGCTGCTGCACCGCCGGCTTTTAAAAACTGGCGGCGGGAAAAAGCATGATGCATCATAAAAACCCCTTTCAATTCTGTAAAAAAAGAGGCAACGGAACCACATCCGTTACCTCTTTTGAACAGTCGGTCGGCTATTACTGGTAACTTTAAGCCCAGTATAGCATTGTTTGTGTGCAACGTCAATCAGATTCCACCGGGGCGGGCGCAGCCACATTGGCAGGGGCGGCGCTCTGCCCGGCGGGGACGGCATCGGGCAGGGCGGCAGCGGCGGCTTCCGCAGCCTGCACCGCAGCCTCAGTGGTAGCCTCTGCGGCAGTTTCTGCCGTAGCTTCCGCAGCGTTTTCCGCTGCCTTGGCGGCTGCCTCGGCTGCCTTGGCGGCGCGCTCGGCCTTCAGCTGTTCGGCGCGCAGACGCGCCTCCTCCTGCCGCTTCTGGGTACGCGCCTTAATGCGGCACACCGAGCACAGTCCCTCGGCGCTGTCCGGGGCAATGGGCTTGCCGCACTGCTTGCACAGGGTCTTGGTGCACTTGTGCAGCACCACGGGGCCAAGGGTGGTCAGCTGGTACAGCTTCATGCCGTCAAAGCCCTTGTTGGAGCACACGTTCATGCACACGCCGCACTCGCTGCACTTCCACGGGGTAAGCACCATGCGGGTCTGGCCATTGGGCATCTCCTCAAACTTCAGGGCATTGGCGCGGCAGGCTTTCTCGCACCGGCCGCAGCCAAAGCAGTTGTCGGTGAATTTGGGCATATAGTAGCCGTACTGCAGGGGCGTTTCCATGGCGGCTTTCAGCTGCTTTGTGCGCTGGTGCAGCAGCAGGCGGAAGTCCACCCCGCTGTCCTCTTCGCTGCGCAGACCGGGCAGCATTTGCAGCAGCTTTTTGGTGCCGCTCTTGGAGCCGTGGCTCACCTGTTCCAGCATCTCGCGGCGGGTCAGCTCCTGCACATGGTAGGGGTACTCCTTTTCCTCGTATGCCAGCGAGAACCGCGCTTCGAACATCGGCTGACCGAAAAAGTCCACAAGGCGTGTCAGTTCCTTACGCAGCTGCTCGGCGCACAGGTCGTTCTCGCACTGCCCGCAGGGGGTCAGGTCCAGCACGATCTTTTTGTTCAGCGCCAGATACGCCAGCGCCTCCCACGAGAGGGCACAGATGCAGCTGCGCACCACGGTGTTCTTGCGGCTGGACTTCTCACAGCCGATCCAGATGGTATCGTTGTCGGTATCCGCTGCGGCGGTATCCCGCTGCACCTGCTCCGGCGAGGGCGCAATGCAGCCGCTGCGGCAGGCGGAAACGCACAGACCGCAGTCGGTGCAGGGGTCCCAGTCCTTGACAAGGTTCGGGCGGGAGAAGATCTCCTCGCCGTAGGGGCAGATGTCCTTGCAGGTGGTGCAGGGCTTGCGGTGAGGGTGCAGGTTCCAGCACTGGCGGCGGTTGATCTCGGGATGGGTGGTCTTCATCAGGGCATCCATTGCAGTTCTGGTAAAAAAGCCCATGGTCTTACTCCTTTTCCACAACAGAGGTGAGGGCGGCGTGGTCGAGCAGGAAACGCTGCACCTTCTGGTTGGTCACAGCGGCGGCGATGGCGTCCCGGCTCAGCACCTTGCGGATCTCTTCTTCCGGGGTGTCGTGCAGCTGGGAAAGGCGGGCAATCTCGGCGTCCACCTCCTGCTGGGTCACGGTGATCTTTTCAGCTTCGGCAATGGCGCGCACTGCCAGCATTGCCCGCAGCTGGCGCTCGGCTTCCTTGCGGTAGCCCTCCCGCACCTGCTCCGGGGTCAGCCCAGCGCTCTTGCAGTACAGCTCCATGGTCATCTGACTCTTGCGCAGCCGCTGGCGCAGCTGGGTCATCTGGTATTCGGCGTTCTGCGCCAGCAGCGCGGCGGGCAGCTTCACAGTCAGGTTCGCACCTGCCATATCCAGCAGCGCTGCCCCGGCAATGCGGTCGGCGTTGGCTTCGTGGGAAAGGCGCTTTTTCTCCCGCAGGCCCTCCCGCAGGGCTTCCAGATCGTCAAAACCCAGCGTCTTGGCAAAAGCATCATCCACCGGGGGCACCTGCTTTCGCTCTACTGCGTGCAGGCAAATTTCAAACTGCGCGGTCTTACCGGAAAGCTCCGGCACCCGGAACTCGGCGGGATAGGTAAAATCGAACCGGAATGTTTCGCCCGCGCAGTGGCCGTACACGGCCTGCTCGGCAGCGGGCATCAGCTGCCCGGTGCCCAGCACAACGGTCACGTTTTCCATCCGGCTGTCCGGGATGGGCGCACCCGCCAGAAAGCCCTCGAAATCCAGCGTGACACGCATCCCGCGGGCGGCGGGGTCGCTCGTCGGCACAAAGGGCGCATGGACACGCGCCATGTTGGCGATATCCGCTTCCACGGCCTTTTCCGACACCGGGCGCACCCGGCGGGTGAAGGCAAGCCCCTTGTACTGCCCTAAAGTGGCAGCGGGCATGGTGTTTGCAGTTTGTTCCATAGTCGAACACTCCTTTTTATAGCAAAGCGGCATTACAGCCCATGGGCGGTCAGCCAGCTTTCTGCGATCGCGGAGAACATCTCCGGGTACTGGGCATCTTCTTCTTTAAAGGCGCTCAGGTAGTACTCCACCTCGGCACGGGTGGGGGCAACGGTGCGCCGCCAGATGGTAAAGGTGGTGCCGTTGCCCATATCAAAGGTGGCTTCCTGTGCAAAGTACTCGTCCCGCACCGCAAGGAACCTCTCGTTCAGCTTGTGGGACATCTCGCCGTTGCCCACAAAGGTCTGGGGGAAGGGGTCGGCGGTGAGGACGTACTTTGCCTCAAAGAACTGCATGGGGAAGTTGTGGGTACCCGGCACCGAGAAGCCGAAGGCCAGCTTATCGTTGATGGGGGTCGCGGGCAGCTGGCAGTTCTTGAAGTGATCCGGGCAGTACAGCATATCGTGGGGGATCATGTAGCTGATCTCGCCCTCGGCACAGTGGGTGTCGATCCAGTTGGCAATGGCCTTGATCTGCGGCAGATCCTTGCGGTCGTAGATCAGCTTGTCCAGCCGGACGAACTCCTCAGTGACTGCCAGCGGGAAGTGGTCGATCATAAACCCGGGCATGGCGATGGTGGCAAGGGGAGAGCAGCGCACCGAGGTGGCAAATACCAGCGTGAACACCCAGAACACGATCTTTGCCGTCCGGTGACGGTTGATGCCCTCAGCCAGTGCCGCTGCACCCAGCAAAAACAGGAGGAACCACCCCGGGATGAACAGCAGCATCTGGTGGGAGCCAGTGTTCTGAATGCGGGTGAACAGCAGCATGCCCAACAGGATCTCCAGCCCGGCAAGGCAGGGCAGCGCAGGCATTTTGCGGCGTTTCAGGCTGAACCACAGCCCCATGCCCACGAGCACAAGGTTCATCAGACCCATGCGGAAGCAATGCAGGTTAAGCTCGGTCACAAAGCCGCCGCCGTTATAGTAGGAATAGCGCTCGGCGTAGCTGTAACCGAGGATGCGGCTGACCATCGGCCACAGCAGGATGAGCATGGCAACCATGCTCATCAGCCCGAACAGCACGAGGTTGCGCACCTGCAAAAGTGCCTGCTTTTTCTGCCCGGCGCGGGCAGTGCGCGCGCTGCTTACCAGCACCAGCACCGCGTAGGCAAAGTAGTAGCCCACCACAAAATATAAGTACCACCGGCGGGAGAGGATGATGGCTGCCGTGGCGGCAAACAGCAGGCAAAAGCGCACCGGCTCCAGCTTTTCAAACCGGAAGTCCAGCGTGAGCAGCAGGATGCTGAAGCCGAAGATGAGGCCGAACCAGTCCGGCTGGCTGAGCATGGCGCTCATGCGCAGCCACGGGTAGGTGACCATCCACGTCATGCCGATGAG
>CAKSZF010000012.1 GCA_934525405.1 uncultured Faecalibacterium sp. | reverse complement strand
ATCGTTCCCGATGAGTATCTGGGCGATGTCATCGGCGACCTGAACGCTCGCCGTGGTCAGATCCAGGGCATGGAAGCTATGGCTGGTACCCAGCGTGTCAACGCATTTGTGCCTCTGGCTCAGATGTTCGGCTACGCTACCGACCTGCGTTCCAAGACTCAGGGTCGTGGCCAGTATGTTATGGAGCCCTCTCACTACGAGCCGGTTCCCAAGAACATTGCTGACCAGATCATTGCTGGCCGTACCAAGGGCTAAGCGCTGTAAAGCATAAGAATTTTGCCGGGGTAGTGTAACTCCGGCAAAATTTCCTGTAAAAGCACTTGATTTTACAGGACAAATTTAGTAGAATAGCCTTGCAGTGCAATGTCTGCATTTTGCAGGGTTGTTGTAACCAATATCAAAACCTAAATTAAGGGAGGATATTCCAATGGCTGAAAAGGCAAAGTTCGACCGTTCTAAGCCGCATGTTAACATCGGCACCATCGGTCACGTTGACCACGGCAAGACCACTCTGACCGCCGCTATCACCAAGTACCTGGCTCTGAAGGGCGACGCAGACTTCATGGACTACGCCAACATCGATAAGGCTCCTGAGGAGCGTGCTCGTGGTATCACGATCAACTCCGCTCACGTTGAGTATCAGACCGACGCTCGTCACTACGCTCACGTTGACTGCCCGGGCCATGCTGACTACGTTAAGAACATGATCACTGGTGCTGCTCAGATGGACGGCGCTATCCTGGTCGTTGCTGCTACCGATGGTCCCATGCCCCAGACCCGTGAGCACATCCTGCTGGCTCGTCAGGTCGGCGTGCCCTATATCGTTGTGTTCATGAACAAGTGCGATATGGTCGACGACGAAGAGCTGCTGGATCTGGTCGAGATGGAGATCCGTGAGCTGCTGAGCGAGTACGACTTCCCGGGCGACGACACCCCGATCATTCGTGGTTCCGCTCTGAAGGCTCTGGAGGCTCCCAACGATCCCGAGGATCCTGCTTACGCTTGCATCAAGGAGCTGATGGACGCTGTTGACTCCTACATCCCCAACCCGGATCGTGAGGAGGATAAGCCCTTCCTGATGCCCATCGAGGACGTCATGACCATTTCTGGCCGTGGTACCGTTGCTACCGGTCGTGTTGAGCGTGGTATGGCCAAGGTTGGCGATGCTATGGAGATCGTCGGCATTAAGCCCGACCGTCTGAACACCACCATCACCGGTCTGGAGATGTTCCGTAAGTCTCTGGACTTCGCTGAGGCTGGCGATAACATCGGCGCTCTGCTGCGTGGTGTTGATCGTACCCAGATCGAGCGTGGCCAGGTTCTGGCTAAGCCCGGTTCTGTGCACCCCCACAACGTCTTTGAGGCTCAGGTCTACGTCCTGACCAAGGACGAAGGCGGCCGTCACACTCCCTTCTTCTCCAACTATCGTCCTCAGTTCTACTTCCGTACCACTGACGTGACCGGCATCATCACCCTGCCCGAAGGCACCGAGATGTGCATGCCCGGCGATAACGTCATGATGCACGTTGAGCTGCTGACCCCTGTTGCTATGGAAGAGGGCCTGCGTTTCGCTATCCGTGAGGGTGGCCGTACCGTTGGTTCCGGCGTTGTTGGCAAGATCATTGAGTGATTTTGTCCTTGAACGTAAGTTCCAAGGCTAACTAGCAATTTATAAAGACCTTCCCGTTCCGGAGAGCGGGAAGGTCTTTTTGTTTGTTTATGGCGACTACAAACGGCTTTGTTTCACAGCTCCTTTACCGGGTCAGGGTGTTATAGCAGTCTGCAAAGGCGTGCAGAAAGCCGGTCACTTCCTCCTCTGTGGTAAGGTGGCTCAGGCTGATGCGCCATGAAGAAAGGGCGTTGCGCCGGTCTTGACTGACTGCAAGCACTGCGCGGGAAGGCAACCCATCGGACGAACAGGCGGATTTGACCGAGACGCATACCCCGCGTGCGTCCAACTCCCGCTGGAACACGGTACCCTTTACGCCCTGCACGCTCAGGTTCAGGATATGCGGCACAGCGTTTGCAGGGCTGTTGACGCGCACTTTTGGATAGCGGGAAAGCTCTGCGCGCAGCCGGTCGTTCAGGCTGCGGACGACTGCGGCGCGGGTAGGCAGTTCCGCAGTAGCCTTTTCCAAGGCCAGTGCCAGCGAGCAGGCAAGGGCTACGGTAGGTGTGCCGCTGCGGTAGGGGGTAGTGCTCTCTCCACCATGAATGAGGGGCGGCAGTGCCAGTCCCAGCCGTTTTACCAGTACACCGATGCCGTTGAGCCCGTAAAACTTATGGGCTGTCAGGCTCATGGTGCCCACGCCATCAAACTGTACGGGAATTTTCCCCACAGCCTGCGTGGCGTCCACATGGAAATAACAGTTGGGATACGCCTTTAAGAGCGCTGCGATTTCCGCAATGGGCTGCACCACGCCAAGCTCGCTGTCCACAGCGGTCACCGCCACCAAAACGGTGTCCGGGCGCAGCCGCTTTTTCAGGTCTGCAAGGTCTACTGTGCCGTCCGGCAGGATGTCCAGCAGCTCCACCTCGTACCCCTGCTTTTGCAGCGCCTCCAGACTGCCGCTGACGGACGAATGCTCCAGCGGGGTAGAGAGGATGTGCCTGCCTGCTGCACCTCCCAGCGCTGCCAGTCCCTTCACGGCAAGGTTGTTGGCTTCGCTTGCACCGGAGGTATAGATGATGCCCGCAGGCGGTGCGCCCAGACAGCGGGCAATGCTGCGGGTCGCCTCGTTTATAGCAGCCTTTGCGGCAGCGCCTGCCTGATGGTGGGCATTGGCATTGCCCGGGTAACGCCGCTCGGCGTCACAGAAGCATTGCAGCACTGCCTCGTCCACGGGGGTGTTGGCAGAGTAATCCAGATAGAGCATAGAGCCTCCTGTAACATCAACATATTATGATAGTAGGAAATAAGAACAGGCTCTATTATAGGGCATTCCGTCCAAAAGCGCAACCCCCGCAGCCCACGGCGCAGTGTAACCGGCAAGAAAAAGCTGTCAACACCTTGCTGGAAAGCCCAAAATCTGCTATACTTATCTAAAAGGCTGCGGCGCCGCTGCTGCCTTGCCGGAGCGGTTCCGGTTGTTGGAAGGAACACAAAAAGAAGGGGAGGAGCACAATGTTCAAGCGCGAGCGACTGCATAGCGGCTTCTTTCCCGTTTTTGTGTGGAGGTCTTGTTCCTGAAATTCAGAGGCACTGCTGTTTCAACGGCAATGCCTCTTTTTTTGGGAATAACAGTACAGGAGGTTTTCTATGAGCGAAAAGATCGATTACTCCAAGGGCGTATATGACGCCAAAAAGCTGGGCACCGGCAGAATGTTTATTCTGGGTGTGCAGCATATGTTTGCCATGTTTGGCGCAACGGTTCTGGTGCCGCTGCTCACCGGCCTGAGCGTTTCCACCACTCTGCTGTGTGCCGGTCTGGGCACCCTGCTGTTCCATCTTATCACCAAAAAGAAGGTCCCGGCATTCCTCGGCTCCTCCTTTGCCTATTTGGGCGGCTTTTCCATCGTGGCTCCCATGCTGGCTGATGCCGACGGCAACCTGACCGTTGCCAACACCAAGATGCTGCCCTATGCCTGCGCTGCCATTGCATTCTCGGGTCTGGTCTATCTGGTGGCCAGCCTGCTGATCTCCACCTTTGGCATCCGCCGCATCATGAAGTTCTTCCCGCCGGTGGTCACCGGTCCCATCATCATCTCTATCGGCCTGATCCTTGCACCCTCTGCCATCACCAACTGCCAGTCCAACTGGCTGCTGGCCTTCGTGGCGCTGGGCACTGTCATCGTGTGCAACATCTGGGGCAAGGGCATGGTCAAGATCCTGCCCATCCTCATCGGTGTGCTGGTCTCCTACGCTGTGGCACTGGTCACCGGAGCAGTGGACTTCCAGAAGATCTCCGAGGCCGCTTGGCTGGGCATCCCCCTGCACAAGGAGGCTATGGGTCTGTTCGCCATTGACGGCAGCCCGGAGTTTATCAGTGCTCTGTTCACCATCATTCCCATCGCACTGGCTACCATGATGGAGCACGTCGGCGACATCGCTGCCATCAGCGCTACCGTCGGCCACAACTACATCAATGATCCCGGCCTGAACCGCACCCTGATGGGCGATGGTCTGGCAACCACCATGGCCGGTCTGCTGGGCGGCCCCGCCAACACCACCTATGGCGAGAACACCGGCGTGCTGGCACTGAGCAAGATCTACGATCCGCTGGTCATCCGCATTGCCGCTGTGCTGGCCATCATCCTGAGCTTCAGCCCCAAGTTTGAGGCCGTTATCAACACCATCCCCACCGGCATCATCGGCGGCATCAGCTTCGTGCTGTATGGCATGATCTCTGCCATCGGTGTGCGCAACGTGGTGGAGAACCGCGTGGACTTCACCAACAGCCGCAACCTGATCGTTGCCGCCGTCATTCTGGTGTGCGCACTGGGCTTCAACTCTGTGGGCGGCGTTGGCTTTACCGTTGGCAGCGTCACCATCAACCTGTCCGGTCTGGCTGTGGCTGCGATTGCAGGTATCCTGCTCAACGCCATCCTGCCCGGCAACGACTACGAATTTGACGCTACTGCCGGTACCGATGCTGCTACCAGCGGCAACCTGCAGGTCTGATTCCGGTAATGCGCCCAGTTTTCTGCAGTGGAATTTGGGCATCTTGCCAGATTTCAATAAATAGGAATAATTCTTAAAAATATACTTGACTAACTAGGAATTATTCGCTATAATAGAGCCATGGAAAGGGAAGTGCACAAAGCACAAAACTTCTTTCCATGGCTCTTTCTATACCCGGCAGTGCTGCTGCCCCGCATAGAAACAACAGGCGGGTGGTTTCCGTCCTGTATCATTTTTAACAGATCGAATGGAGGTAAATTCTTATGAAGAAATACGTTTGCACCGTTTGTGGTTATATCGCTGAGGGTGAGATTCCCGCTCAGTGCCCCGTTTGCAAGGCTCCCGCTTCCGCTTTTGTGGAGAAGAAGGGTAACACCTACGTCACCGAGCATGTTGTCGGCATCGGCAAGGCAGAGGGCGTTCCGCAGGAGATCGTTGATGGTCTGCGCGCAAACTTCGAGGGTGAGTGCAGCGAGGTCGGTATGTATCTGGCTATGGCTCGCGTGGCAGAGCGTGAGGGCTACCCCGAGATCGCCGAGGCTTACAAGCGCTATGCTTACGAAGAGGCTGACCACGCATCCCGCTTTGCAGAGCTGCTGGGCGAGGTCGTGACCGACAGCACCAAGAAGAACCTGATGATGCGTGCTGAGGCCGAGTGCGGTGCCTGCGCCGGTAAGATGGATCTGGCAAAGAAGGCTAAGGCACTGAATCTGGACGCCATCCACGATACCGTCCATGAGATGGCAAAGGATGAAGCTCGTCACGGCCGTGGCTTTGAGGGCCTGCTGAAGCGCTACTTCAACACCGAAGTCTAATAAGGGTTCCCCAGTTATTTATTCTGCCCGCTGCAAGGACATTCCGCCTTGCAGCGGGCTTTTTTGAGTTTCAGGCTTTAAAAAGCGGCTATAAATATAATCCTCGATGTGGGCAGACTATTTGACTGTTAAAACAATATATGGTAGAATCATGCCGTAAGAACAAAACTCTTTGATAGAAGAGTAAAGGCATGAGTGTGGTCAGAAAAAGAGGCGGCAAGCACTCATATTACATAGACCTTGGCGTGATCGACAAAGAGAGCATCCAAAAGGAAAAAGGCGGTCTTGCAATTAAAAAATATATGGGAGAAATCAATGTGTTTGAGTTCTGTTTGACAAAGATTGGCCGCGCTGTTTTTGGCGTGGTTCTTGCCGCAGTTGTTGCTGCTGGCGTTGTTGGCAACGTCAATGACGTGACGAAGCTCGACAAGAAAGAACCGGTCATTTCTAACCCCATTGCGAATGTTAACGATATGGCGGCCGACATTTTGACCGGAAAGACTTTATATGTTGCAGGCGACAGCATCGCTTATGGTACCGGCAGCGAAGGCGGATTTGGAAAAGCAGTAGCGCGAAAGTATGGGATGACCTTTATAAATGAGGCTGCGGACGGCGCAACGCTGGCACCGAACATTGCAGACAACGTGAATGGCGGCACCAGAGCCTGCATCTGCACAATCGTGACAAGCTCCGATGAGCTGGAAAAAGCAGATTACATCCTGCTGGAGGGCGGCATCAATGATGCGTGGAACAAAGCCGCAGTCGGCACACTGACCGATGGATTTGATGCCGTTTACGATGAAATGACCATGACCGGTGCGCTGGAAAAGACGCTGGAATATCTGGCAGAGAATCACAGCGAGAAGCGCGTGGCTTATGTATTCCCGCATGGCGGGCTGTTTGCTGACAGAGATAACTGGTACAAGACCTATAAACCGGCCATCCTTGCAGTACTGCAAAAGTGGGACGTGCCCTATGTTGATATTGAAGAAAGCGCCCCTCCTATGGGGCCATACGGTAGCAGCAGATTGAGTGATAAATATACTAGTGACGGCATACATCCCAATGCGGCGGGCTATGAGCATTTTTACATGGAACCCATCGCAGCATTGTTGATGAACTTATAATAATCCCCCTGTTGGCTCTGCATTGCTATGGCACTGTATAGCTGGCAGGGTTATTTTTATCGAAGGCGTAAGAGAGAAAATACATCGCCCCATGCAAAAAGGCAGCTGCACAGAATTTCGTGCAACTGCCTTTTGCATTTTCGCCTTACTGGATGCCGGTAACGGGGTAATCCTGTGCCTCCACGGCCTTCTTCAGCACCTCATCGTCCACCTCTGCGTTCAGGGTAACGATGGCGGTACCGGCTTCGTGGCTGACAACAGCCTCGTCCACCTGCGGCAGAGCCTCCAGCGCCTTCTTGACGCGGGCTTCACAGTGGGGGCACATCATGCCTTCTACGGTCAGGGTCTTTTTCATAGCGGTCTCCTCCTTAGTTGTATCTTCCTCCGCTGCGGGCTGCACAAGGGCGGCGGGCAGGGCAGGGACGTGTTTGGGCGGGTGGTCACGCTTTACGCTGTGCAGGTCAAACAGGTTCAGCCGCAAGGCGTTGCTCACCACGCAGAAGCTGGAAAGGCTCATGGCAGCTGCGCCGAACATGGGGTTCAGCGTCAGTCCCAAGGGAATGAACACACCGGCTGCCAGCGGGATGCCAATGATGTTATAGATGAACGCCCAGAACAGGTTTTCGTGGATGTTGCGTAGGGAAGCGCGGCTCAGCCGGATGGCGGCGGGCACGTCCGAGAGTTTGGAGTTCATCAGTACTACGTCCGCAGCGTCAATGGCTACGTCCGTGCCTGCGCCGATGGCAATGCCGGTGTCAGCGCGGGTCAGGGCAGGGGCGTCGTTGATGCCGTCACCCACCATGGCTACCTTGCCGTACTTTTGCAGCTGCCGGATAACGGCCTCTTTGCCCTCTGGCAGCACTCCCGCGATCACCTCGTCCACCCCGGCCTGTCGGCCGATGGCCTCGGCAGTGCGCTGGTTGTCGCCGGTCAGCATCACGACCCGGATGCCCATATTCCGCAGCTCCCGGATGGCCTGCGGGCTGTCCTCCTTGATGGTATCAGCTACCGCGATAACGCCCAGCAGACGACCTGCGCCGCCAAAGAAGAGGGGAGTCTTACCCTGCGCAGCCAGTGCAGTAGCCTGCGTTTGCAGCGCAGCTGGGATGGCGACCTTTGCACTGATAAAGGCAGCGTTGCCGCCAAAGATCTCCTTACCCTCCAGCTTGGCGGTAAGGCCGTTGCCCGGCAGGGCGGTAAAATCAGTGACAGAGGGCAGCTCCAGCTGCTTATCCTCCGCATAGGCCAGCACTGCCCGCGCCAGCGGGTGCTCGCTGCGGCCCTCCAGCGCGGCGGCCAGCGTGAGCAGTTCGGTCTCAGTCACGCCCGCAGCGGGCAGAAGGTCGGTGACAGTAGGTTCGCCGCAGGTGATGGTGCCGGTCTTGTCCAGCGCCACGATGTGGGTGCGCCCAGCCTCCTCCAGCGCCGCAGCGGTCTTGAACAGGATGCCGTTTTTCGCGCCTAAGCCGTTGCCCACCATAATAGCCACCGGCGTTGCCAGACCCAGCGCACAGGGGCAGCTGATGACCAGTACCGAGATGCCCCGCGCCAGCGCATAGCCTACGTCCCGCCCCAGCAGCAGCCAGACAAGGGTGGTGACCACCGCAATGCTGATGACCGCAGGCACAAAAAAGCCGGATATGGTATCTGCGATCTTTGCAATAGGTGCTTTGGTGGCGGCGGCATCGCTGACCATGCGGATGATCTGCGCCAGCGTGGTATCCTCGCCCACGCGGGTGGCGCGGCACTGCAGATAACCGGACTGGTTGGTGGTGGCGGCACTTACTTTATCACCCACGGCCTTGTCCACCGGGATGCTCTCACCGGTCAGGGCGCTCTCGTTCACGGCACTGCTGCCCTCCAGCACAATGCCGTCCACCGGGATGTTCTCGCCCGGGCGCACCACAAAGATATCTTCTTTCTGCACCTGTTCAATGGGCACAGTCACCTCGGCACCGTCCCGCAGCAGGGTAGCGGTCTTGGGGGCAAGCTTCATCAGGCTCTTGAGTGCATCAGTGGTCTTGCCCTTGGAGCGTGCCTCCAGCATTTTGCCCACGGTGATAAGGGTCAAAATCATGGCGGCAGACTCAAAATAGAACTCCATCATGTAGTGCATGACCAGTTCTTCATTGCCGTGCAGCTGCGCATCGGTCATGGCAAACAGGGCGTAGGTGCTCCACACAAAGCTTGCCATCGAGCCCATAGCCACCAGCGTATCCATGTTGGGGGAGCGGTGCACCAGCCCTTTGAAGCCATTGATGAAAAACTTCTGGTTGATCACCATCACGATACCCGCCAGCAGCAGCTGTACCAGCCCCATGGCGATGTGGTTGCCGTCAAACCAGCGGGGCAGCGGCCAGCCCCACATCATGTGCCCCATGGAAAAGTACATCAGCACCAGCAAAAAGCCCAGCGAGGCGATGAGCCGCCGTTTCAGTTTCGGTGTTTCGTGGTCGGCCAGTGCGTCCAGCTCTGCGCTGGTGCTGGCGGTTGCGGCGGCCTTTTTGGGGCTTGCACCGTAACCGGCCTGCTCCACAGCGCGGATAATGGCGGCATCCTCAGCGGTGCCCTCCACCCCCATGGAGTTGGTCAGCAGGCTTACCGAACAGCCGGTGACGCCCGGCACGCTCTTTACGGCCTTTTCTACCCGGGCAGAGCAGGCCGCGCAGCTCATGCCGGTAACGTTGAATTGTTCCATTACTTTTTCTCCTTGTGGTTAGTCTGCCCGGCGGGCGGTCATTTCATCAGCTTGGGCAGCAGCCGGAGCAGCTCTTCCAGCTTTTCGTTACTGCCGGCACGCAGGTCGTCCGCCACACAGCTGCCGATATGCTGCGCCAGCAATTCCCGGGAAAAGCTGTTCAGCGCCGCATTGGCTGCGGCCACCTGCACCAGAATATCCACGCAGTAGGCGTCCTTTTCCAGCATCCCGCGGATGCCGCGCACCTGCCCTTCAATACGGTTCAGCCGGTTGAGCAGGGCTTTATATTCCTCCGGGCTGCGCTCTTTGTGACGGCAGCAGCAGGGGACAGCAGTATCTGCCGCAGCATCCGCTACTGGCGCATCATCGCAGCAGCAACAACGCTTTTTGCTCTCTTCCATATTGGAATCGCTCCCTTCATAAACCCCCATGGGGTATATTTTTCCTGCAACAGCAGTATAGCACACAATATCCGACAATTCAAGTAGGAAATGAAATATAAATAGTACAGCTGACAAAAAATGGTTCAGAAACGCCGCAGGCGTTTCTGAACCATAAATTAAAAGATGAAATTCCACTGAACATGGCCAGAGCGCACGCGAGGGTCATTCAAAACCGCTGCATATAAGAAAACGAGGGAAGCCCCGCAGGCTTTCCCTCGTTAAAGACGTTTACTTTACTTCCAGAATGCGCGGTGCAAACAGGCTCCACATCTTGCCCCACCAGTACCAGTCGTGGGAGACGTCACCGCCCCAGATCTCCAGATGTGCGGGCATACCCTGATCCTTCAGCAGATCAGCCAGCGCCTGCGTGTCGTTCAGGGCGTCGCCCTCGTAAGCGCCCTGACCGGCGCAGAGGATCAGGCTGTTTTCCTCGGCCTTGGTCAGTGCCAGCTTGTTGGCAATACCGTTCTCCTGCAGGTAAGCAAGGGGAGAGCAGCGCAGCACCATGTCATCGCTGCCGGTGCCCCAGAAGCGGGTCAGGTCGTAGATACCGCCCATGCCCACAGCACCGGCAAACAGGGTGGGACGGCGCAGACGGCAGTGGACGGCGTGGTAAGCGCCCAAGTCTACACCGGCAGTCCAGATCCGGGTGCCCTTTTTGGCGTTGTTCAGGGTCAGGATGCGGGGAGCCAGCTCTGCGCTCAGGTAGACGAAATACTTTTCCTGCAGCTCGGCACGGCGGCGCTGGGACAGATCACCGTTCAAAAGACCTTCGCCGTCCACGGCATCCGCGCAGAACAGCTGCACCTTGCCTTCGTTCAGCAGCTGGGCAATGGCATCGGGCATCCCGTTGTTCTCCCAGTCGTAAAAACGGCCGCCGCGGGCGGGCAGTGCCAGCACCGGCACACCGGCATGGCCGTACACCTTAAACTCCATCTCACGGCCTAAAACCGTGCTCCACTCTTTGTAATAGGTACCCTGGATCATAAATCAAGCACTCCTTATTTTATCATTCACCGGCCCGGGCACAGTCGCTGCGCACCGGTGCCGGATTTGGAAGCTATAATCAGACAAACTGGTTGCGCTGCGGGTCGTAATCATAACCCACAGCGTGCAGCTTTGCGCACAGACCAGCCTTTTCGGCCTCCAGATCCTCGCACAGCGCATCGAGATCCTTATACTGATCCCGCAGTTTCAGGTTCACCACGCTCAGCAGCATGATGGGATCAACAGGCAAAGACATTTTATTCCTCTCCTTGCGGCAAATAAAAAAGCCGGCCACTCGACAAAGTGACCGGCCACATACACCAAATTAGACAGCGCGGGTAACTTTGCCAGCGCGCAGGCAACGGGAGCATGCGTAGACATACTTGGGAGAGCCCTCCACGACCGCCTTGACACGACGGACATTCGGCTTCCAGGTACGGTTGGAACGGCGATGAGAGTGAGAGACCTTAATACCAAAGGTAACACCCTTGCCGCAGCATTCACACTTAGCCATGGTAATTGCACCTCCTACAGTGAAGTATGGAATCAAAATAATCAGCTTGACTATTTTACCAGAGATGCAAATAAAAAGCAAGTCTTTTTTTAAATTTTCTGTAGCTTTTTGCATTCCCGGCGCAGTGGGGCTTGTGCGGGGCACAAAAAAATAGTATTATAAAGGGAGAAAATTATTTTGATAGGAGATTTACATGACCGCACAGGCAACCTATTATATCATCCGCGCACTGGTGGCGCTGGTGGCCATCCCGTTCCACGAGGCTGGCCATGCGCTGGCAGCATGGCTGCTGGGCGATGCCACCGCCAAACGCGAGGGGCGTCTTTCGCTGAACCCCGTTGCCCACTTTGACCTGCTGGGCACGCTGTGCATGGTGTTTGCGGGCGTGGGCTGGGCAAAGCCTGTGTCCACCAACCCCCGCAACTTCAAAAATCCCAAGTGGGGTATGGCACTTACCGCGCTGGCAGGCCCTGTGGCAAACCTTGTGCTGGCCTACCTTGGCATGGTGGCATGGAAGGTGATGTACTACTGGGCACCGGTCAATAATGCCACCATTTACATTGCCATGTTCCTGCGCTATCTGGTGCTGATGAACGTCAGCCTTGCGGTGTTCAACCTGATCCCTGTGCCGCCGCTGGACGGCAGCCGCATTTTGCTGGTGGTGCTGCCGCAGCGCATCTACTTTGGCTTGATGCGGTACGAAAAATATATCATGATCGTCATGTTGGCAGCGGTTTGGGGCGGTTTTCTGGATGTGCCGCTGTACTACCTGAACAACGTGGTGTGGTCGCTTTTGGGCGCGGGTACCGGGTATATCGATAAGATCGCCTACGCCGTTTATGCCGGCAGCCTTGGGGCGGTGATCTGAGTGGCAGAGGAATTGACCTTCCATCTGGAGGATTTTGACGGCCCGCTGGAATTATTGCTGGCGCTAGTGGCCAAACATAAGATGGACCTGCACAACATTCCCATTTTGCAGCTCATCGACCAGTACACCCGCACCGTGGAGCAGGCAGACCCTGACCCTGAGACCGCCAGCGCTTTCATTGAGATGGCGGCGCATCTGGTGGAGATGAAAAGCTTTCTGCTGCTGCCCCGCAGCGAGGAGGGCGAGCGCATGAAGCAGGAGCTCGCCGGTCAGCTGATCGAGTACGACCAGTGCCGCCGCATGGCGGCTCTGCTGCGCGCAAAAGGGGAGGCCGCTCCGGTATTCGTGCGCCGTCCCATGGAGATGGAGTGGGACAACACCTACGCGCTGCACCACGCCCCGCAGATTTTGGCGGACTACTGGCAGGCGCTGGCGGGCCGCACCAAGACCCGCCGCGTGCCCACCCAGCAGCAGTTTGAACCGCTGGTCACCGCGCCCATGGTATCGGTCACCAGCCGGGTGGTGTACATCCTGCGCCGGATGCTGGGCGGCACCGTGGCAAAGATGGAGCAGCTGTTTTCCCGCAGCCAGAGCCGCAGCACCAACGTAGCTACCTTTCTGGCGCTGCTGGAACTGGTGCGCGGCGGACGCATCGCGCTGGACGACCGGGGAGCGCTGACCATGCGCCGCACCCGCCCGGAACGCAATAAGGAGAACCCATGAACCAGAAACAAACCCTTGCCGCCGTAGAGGCCATGCTTTTTGCCTGCGGCGACCCCATAGGTGCCGATAAGCTGGCACAGGCGGTGCAGCTGCCCCAGTCCAGTGTGGATGCTGCACTGGAGACCCTGCACACCCGCTACCAGCGGGAGGATAGCGGCCTGTGCCTGCTGCATCTGAATACCCGGTGGCAGCTGGCTACCAAGTCCCAGTGGGCAGACTGCGTGCGCCGTGTACTGGACAGCCGCCGTGCCGTGCCGCTTGGCCCTGCGGCCATGGAGACCCTGACGGTTATCGCCTACAACCAGCCAGTGTCCCGCGCCTTTATTGAGCAGGTACGCGGCGTGGATTCCTCCTCCAGCGTATCCGGTCTGCTGGAAAAGGGGCTGATTGAGGAAGCCGGACGTCTGGATTTGCCGGGTCGCCCGGTCAGCTTCCGCACCACCGATACATTTCTGCGTGTGTTCGGTCTGTCCAGTCTGGCAGACCTGCCGCCGGTGCACAGCGACGCACTGGCAGATGATCCGACCGAAAGTGAGGGTTGACCCATGGGCATGGTTCTTTCCGCAGTGGGCGCTTGTCTGCTGTTCATCCTCAAGGTGGTGGGCATCTTGCTGCTGATTATTCTGGTGCTGGCGGCGCTGTTGCTGCTGTGCCCCTTCTGCGCGGATGTCTGCTGGGAAAATGATACCCTTACCGTAAAAGCCGGGGCACTGGGCATCACTTTCCCTGTGTTCCAATACCCAAAGCCTGAACCTCCCGCCCAGCCGGAGGAGCCCAAGGGCTTTACCGGCAGACTGAAAGCAAAATTCCGCGCATGGCGTGCGGAGCGTAAGCGCAAAAAGGCTGAAAAAAAAGCCGCACAACCTGCAAAGCCCAAGGCTGAAAAGCCGCCCCGCCAAAAGGCAAAGATCACGCTGGATGTGGTCTGCACCATGCTGCGGGGCGTGGGTACGTTGCTGCAGGCAGTGTTTGGCGCCATCCGCTTTACAAAGATCTCAGTCTGCCTTGGCGTGCGCGGTGACGACCCCGCTGCGGCTGCCCGCAATTACGGCAAGCTGCAAGCATGGCTGTACCCGACCCTTGGCGTGCTGGATCATTTCTTCTTTCTGGAATTTGACCAGCTGCGCGTTCTGCCGGACTTCGGCAGCGCCCAGCCTACCGTACAGGATAGGGTATCCTTCCGGGTCAGTGCGCAGGCGCTGTTCATCGTTATTGCCGCTGTGCGGGTGCTGTATGAGTTCTGGCGCAAAAAAGTATTGGACATTTTTATTTGAAGATGATACACTAAATCTATATCAGAATGCTTTCCGGCGGGCTGTTGTCTGCACGGATGAATAAAGGAGAGTTGTTTTATGGCAGAGCATCCTATTCAGGGCCTGATGAACGTTACCATGGAGAAAATTCACCAGATGGTGGACTCCAACACCATTATCGGTAAGCCCATCACCACCGAGGACGGCATCACCATCCTGCCGGTGTCCAAGGTGAGCTTCGGTTTCGCCTCCGGCGGTACCGATTTTAACGGCAAGAACGCAGCCAACAAGGATCTGTTCGGCGGCGGTTCTGGTGCCGGTGTCAACATCCAGCCGGTGGCATTTCTGGTCATCAAGGATGGCTGCGTGCGCACCATCCAGCTGTCGGATAGCTCCAACAGCATCGACCGCGCCCTGACCATGCTGCCCGAGCTGGTGGAAAAGCTCACCACGCTGGTCAAAAAGGACGGCAAGGCACCCGCAGAGGAGCCCAAGGCAGAGTAACCTTTTATACAGATCAAGCCGCAACCGCAGACCTTTTGGTCTGCGGTTTATATAGCCGCGCATCGTGCCCTGCAAAAGCAGGGGAGCGGTGCGCATTTTGAGCGCCGTGAGGCGCACAAGGAGTAGTATTATGGCAGAAGAACGTATTCAGAAGATCATGGCCGAGCAGGGTCTGTGCTCCCGCCGCGCCGCCGAGCAGATCATTGCCGAGGGCCGCGTCAAGGTGAACGGCCACCCGGTCAAGGTGGGCGACAAGATGGACCCCAACCGTGACGTGCTCCATGTGGATGACGAGCGCATCTACATCCAGAAGAACCAGCAGCTGTATTATCTGGCGCTGTACAAGCCCCGTGGCTATGTGACCACCGCCAGCGACGAGTTAGGCCGCAAGACCGTGATGGACTTGGTCAGCGACATCCCCGCCCGTCTTTACCCGGTGGGTCGCTTGGATAAGGACAGCGAGGGTCTGCTGCTGATGACCAATGACGGTGCCTTTGCACAGGCCGTCACTCATCCATCCGGCGGCATCTCCAAGCTGTACCGCGTTACCGTGCAGCCTCGCGCCGACGAAGCCACCATCCTCAAGCTGAGCAGCGGTGTTGTGCTGGACGATGGCACCAAGACCATGCCCTGTGCCATCAACGTGGTCACCGACGAACCCGGCCGCACCGTGATGGAAATGACCCTGAAAGAGGGCAAGAACCGCGAGATTCGCCGGATGTGCGAGAGTGTGGGTCTTGAGGTGGTGCGTCTGAAGCGCAACGCTGAGGGCGTGGTCAAGCTGGGAATGCTCAAGCCCGGCACCTACCGCGAGCTGACCAAGGCCGAGGTGAACGGTCTGCGTGCCGCAGCGGTCAAGGGCCGCGCACAGACCCGTTCGGCTGTCCAGCAGTCTAAGGCTGCCGAGCGCCGTCCCCGCGGCCCTGTGGGCAAAAACGCACCCCGTAAGCAGAAGTAAGGAGTTATCGGATCATGGAACGAGAAACTCTGAAATCCCGTCTGGGCTTTATTCTGCTTTCCGCAGGCTGTGCCATCGGCATCGGCAACGTGTGGAAGTTTCCGTATATTGCAGGTCAGGGCGGCGGCGGTGCTTTTGTACTGTTCTACCTGATTTTTCTGGTCATTCTGGGTCTGCCTATCATGACCATGGAATTTGCTGTGGGACGTGCCTCCCGCAAAAGCCCGGTGCGGGCGTATCAGGCGCTGGAAAAGCCGGGGCAGAAGTGGCACATTCACGGTTACTTTACCCTCATCGGCTGCTACCTGCTGATGATGTTCTACACCACCGTGGCGGGCTGGATGCTGCACTATTTCTACATGACTGCTGCCGGAAAGCTGGCGGGGCTCAACGCCGAGCAGGTGGCCGGTAAATTTACCGAAATGCTGGCCAGCCCTGCCACCATGACCTTCTGGATGGTATTCGTGGTGGTAGTGGGCATTCTGGTGTGCGCCAAGGGTCTGCAAAGCGGTCTGGAGCGCGTGACCAAGGGCATGATGATCGCCCTGCTCCTCATTATGGTGGTGCTGGCTGTCAACAGCCTGTTCATGCCCGGAGCAAAGGAAGGCCTTTCCTTCTTCCTTGTGCCGGATTTTACCCGAATGCAGGAGGTGGGCGTGGTCAATACGCTTGTCTCCGCTATGAATCAGGCTTTCTTCACCCTGAGTCTTGGCATCGGTGCCATGTCCATTTTTGGCAGTTATATCGGCAAGGAGCACTCCCTGCTGGGCGAGTCTGTCCGCATCGTGGTGCTGGATACCTTTGTAGCCATCACCGCCGGTCTGATTATCTTCCCGGCCTGTTTTACTTACCATGTAGACCAGACCAGCGGCCCTAGTCTGATCTTTATCACCCTGCCCAACATCTTTGCCAATATGTCCATGGGTCGACTGTGGGGCAGTCTGTTCTTTTTGTTCATGGCCTTTGCGGCCATGTCCACCGTGCTGGCGGTGTTCGAGAATATCATCTGCTGTGGCATGGAACTGACTGGCTGCAGTCGCAAAAAGTCCAGTCTGGTGAACCTTGTGCTCATCATCCTGCTGTCCATGCCCTGTGTGCTGGGCTATAACCTGTGGGCATGGGATGGCTTTGCGGTGTTCGGCGGTGCTGTGCTGGATGTGGAGGATTTTCTGGTCAGCAACCTCTTCCTGCCGCTGGGCAGTCTGGTGTATCTGCTGTTCTGTGTTACCCGCTACGGCTGGGGCTGGCAGAACTACAAAAAAGAGGTCAATACCGGCGAGGGGCTCAAGGTACAGGACTGGATGCACGGCTATCTGACCTATGTGCTGCCGCTCATCGTGGTGTTCATTTTTGCATTTGGTCTCTACGACAAATTTCTTGCGTGATTTTTTACAAGCACGTTCCGCCTTTGATTGATGAACGGGCGGCACAAGTGTAATATAAAAGCATATACGGTGATTCTCCCGGCGGGGGGAACACTGCTATATGCTTTTTTGTATTCAAAAGGAGGAAACACCCCATGCACATTCTGGTCTGTGACGACGATGCGGCCTTCGCTGCGCGGATGGATGAGTATATCTCGGAATGGTTCCGCGCCCGGGAGATCCAGGTGCAGAGCACCGTCTGCACCAGCGGCGAGCAGCTACTGGCTACCCCGGAGCTGGAACGCTACCAGCTGGCGTTTCTGGATGTAGACCTAAAAACTACCGATGGCATTGCGCTGGGACGCAAGCTGCGGCAGATTGCCCCAGACATCATGCTGGTGTACATTTCGGCTTATCTGGAATTTGCCCCAAAGGGCTACACGGTCAACGCTTACCGCTACCTACTCAAGCGGGATATTGCCGCCCAGCTGCCCAGCTGTCTGGAAGATATCTTTTCCGGCATGTCCGACCCCCGAAAAACGCTGGAGGTGCACCACAACCGTACCACCAGTGAGATCCCGCTGGATCAGATCTATTATCTGGAAAGCAATCTGCGGCAGATCAACGTCTACGGCGATATCCCGCACCAGCCCATCTGCACCTTTTACGGCAAGATCGCTGATCTGCCCGCCATGCTGTACGAAAACGGCTTTTTGCAGGTAGGGCGCAGCGATGTGGTCAATCTGCAATATGTGCGCTCCATCCGCAACTATAAGGTGGAACTGCGCAGCGGGGTAGAACTGAGCGTCAGCCGACAGTACTATCCAGCCATCCGCAGCGCATGGCTGGAATGGAAGGGGCAGTTCGGCGATGAATGAAGAATTCTGGCGCTGGTATATGTACGGCCACTGGGTCTGCCTGACCCAATGGCTCGGCTTTATCATGGTGGAATATGCTTACCTTGGCAAGGGCAGGGTAAAGCACCCACTGGTGTGGTCCTGCGTTATAACCATGTTCACGATGACCCTCTCGGTCGTGTGCAACTTTGGCTTTTTTACGCCGCAGGCAGTTGCTCTCACAATTCTTTTTCTGTTCATCACCGTCATGCTGTTTGGCGGCACGCCGGGGCAGAAATTTACCGCCTGCCTGATCAACGGTACCATGTGCCTGTTGGTTGAAAACAGTGTGCGGTATGTCATATCGTGGGTGCTGAAGTGTGAACTGCAGCAGGTCATCCAACGCCCAGACTGTCTGATCATCATAGCGGTGGTAAATATGGTGGTGGGCGCAGCTGTGGCCTTTTTGGTAAGCAAGTGGCGCAGACGCAATGCGCTGGAGCCTTTGCAGGCGCTGACCATGAGCTTTTTTCCGGGCGTGGTCGTGGTGCTGAACATCCTGCTCATGCTCACAGATAACAATAAAAGGGCCACCATGGCCACAATGGGGATGACAGTGGGTCTCACAGTGGCCGTCATGGTGCATCTGTATATCGTGGCTATGTTCAACGATCAGGTCATGCAGCGGCGCAGCCTGTATTTTCAGGCCGAGCTGGAGCAGCAGCGGGCCTCGGCTCTGCTGGATTCCTACACCGCGCAGCGCCGTCTGACCCATGAGTTCACCAACCATATCAGTGCGCTGCGTGCCTTGCTGGAACAGGGAGATGTGGCCGGTGCACAGGATTATATTGCCGGTGTGGATAAGGCCGTGGCCGCCAGCACCACCATTATGGATACCCACAACCCGCTGCTGGATTCCATCCTGACCCGCAAATACGAGGAAGCCACCCGGCAGGGCGTAAGCGTATATTTTGACCTTTGCGACCTGCGGGATTTCCCGCTGAGCGGGGTGGATATGGTCACCGTGCTGGCCAATCTGCTGGATAACGCCATCTGTGCCGCAGCGCAGGCGTATCCGCCGGAGGTCTATGTGCGGGTGCGCAAAACGGGGGAGGAATACCTCCTTTCGGTGCGCAACCGGGTGCAGCGGGATGTGGAGCTGCCGCCGGACGGTCAGCTGCCCCGCACTACCCGCAAGGAGCCCGGCCACGGCATGGGGCTTTCCAACGTGCGGGACGTTCTGCTGCGCCATGGCGCGGAGTATACCCTGAGCTGCCGGGACAATTGGTTCCGCTTTACCTGTGCGGTGCCCACCGACAATTCATGACATCTGCACCGTCAGAATATGACAATTTTTGTGCAACAGAATCGTAACTCTGCTATACTGAAACCAGTAAAGGAAGCCTTCCGTGCGGACATGGTCACGTTGCGGTGGGAGGGGAACCCCCTCCTTTTAAAAGCTTTGTTGCTGGATGGAAAAACAGCCTGTGGTGCGTGTAAGCAGGCTGTCTACCTTTGCTTTTTAGACTGTGCAGGAATGCACAGTACCTTGCTGACGGAACTTTCTGCGGCGGGCCTTTTTGGGGGTTGTAGTCGATAAAGTTTCTCGATGCGTCGCAATTCCGGCTCTGTCTGATGTACGGGAATGGCATGGGCAGGCCGGGACAACGTGCGCTGCAAAGAGTTCTGTCAGCTTTTTGTGTAAAAAAGGACTGCTCTACATGGGTTTTGCCCAGTATAGCAGTCCTTTTTTACCTGCCAGTCAGCAGGAAACCGTCGCGGCAGCTGCCGTTTCTCTTTGCGCCCCTCCTGTGAAAAAAGCAGCTCAGCCAAGCCTGTGGGCTTGGCTGAGCTGCAAAAACTAAAAAAGTGTAGTTATTCCGGCTTTACTTGCAGCTCCTGCTCGCAGTAGATGCAGCGGTATTTGCCGTTAGAACTCAACTCAAAGATCTGGTCACACTCCTCTTCAATGGAGGAGATGCAGCGGGGGTTCTTGCACCGCACAATGTTTACCAGACGCTTGGGGGGCTTGGGCTGCTCCTTACGGACAGCCTTGCCGTTCTCGATAATGGTCACGCTGATGTTCGGGTCCAGATAAGCCAGCACATCCAGGTTCAGCCAGGAGGCGTCGCCCTCCACCTTGATGATGTCCTTGCGGCCGCTTGCCGTCTTTTTGCTGCGTGCGTTCTGGATCAGTGCCACACTGGCAGTGCGGTTGCCCGCAATACCCAGCAGGTCCATCAGACCAACAGCAGTACCTGCCTTGATGTGGTCAATGACAATACCGTTCTGAATCTCGTCAATATTCAACATATTAGTTCTCCTCCTTCGGTACTTTGGGGTCTGCAAGCCCCAGCAGAGTCATAATCAGTGCCATGCGGACGTAAACGCCGTTCTGCACCTGCTCAAAATAGGCGGCGCGGGGGTCATCGTCCACGTCCAGCGCGATCTCGTTTACGCGGGGCAGGGGGTGCAGCACCGCCATGGTGGGCTTGGCCTGCGACATTTTTTCGCGGGTCAGCACATAGCTGTTCTTCAGGCGAATGTAGTCCTCCTCGTTGAAGAAGCGCTCCTTCTGCACGCGGGTCATATACAGGATGTCCAGCTCCGGCATGGATTCTTCCAGACTGCGGGTCTCCTTGTAGGGGATGCCGTTGGCCTCCAGTACGTCGTTGATGATATAATCCGGCACCCGCAGCTCCTCCGGGCTGATCAGCACAAAGCGAACGTTTTTGCAGCGTGCCATGGTCTTGAGCAGAGAGTGGACGGTGCGGCCGAACTTCAGATCGCCGCACAGACCAATGGTCAGATCATCCAGCTTGCCCATGCGGCGGCGGATGGTCATCAGGTCGGTCAGGGTCTGGGTGGGGTGCTGGTGGCCGCCGTCACCGGCGTTGATCACCGGAATGCGGGAGTAGCGGGAGGCACGCAGCGGTGCGCCCTCCTTGGGATGTCGCATGGCAACGATATCGGCATAGCAGGACACCACCCGGATGGTGTCGGCTACGCTCTCGCCCTTGGTGGCGCTGGACACGTTCTCGCTGGGGAAGCCCAGCACATGACCGCCCAAGTTCAGCATAGCCGCCTCAAAGGACAGGCGGGTGCGGGTGGAGGGCTCGTAGAACAAGGTAGCCAGCTTTTTGTGGTTGGCCACCTCCTGATAGGCAGCGGGGTCGGCGCAGATACGGTCGGCAAGATCAAGCAGTTGTGTGATCTCCTGCTGGGTGAGATCCAAAGGATCGATCAGATGACGCATGGACAGTATACCTCCGTTTAAAGCAGTTTGCGTAAGATAGAAAAATCAAAAAAGTTCGTGTAGTAGCTCAGCGAGCGCATCACCGGCCTGCACAAACGATTGAAACAAACTTCGTCCAGCAGCAGCATAGCCTCGCCCGGGGCAAGCCGCATGGCTGCACGGATGGCTTCATCGCCGCAGCTGGCCTTCAGATGTGCCACGTTGGAAGAGATCTGCTGGTGGCACTCCTGCTCCAGGATCTCAAAGATGTCGCCGGTCAGGTCGATGCGGGTGTAGTCCCGGTTGCCGAACAGGCTGCGGGGCAGGTAGTCGATGGAATAGATCACCGGAGTGGTGTCGGCAAGGATGCGCTTTTTGATGCAGATCACCTCATCGCCGACTTCCAGTGCCAGCGCGTGCGCCATCTCCTCGCCTGCACGAAGAAGCATCACCTGAATGCCGTCTGCATGGGGGTAGCTGCCAAAGCTGCGGATCAGCGGGTAGTACTCCAGCTTCTGGTCCAAGCGGCTGCGCAGCCCCAGCACAGCGCGGTTCACTACCGTGCCAATGCCGCGCACCCGTTCCACATAACCGGCGCGCTCCATCTCGCTCAGCGCGTCACGGATCACGGTGCGGCTTACCCCCAACTCGGTGGCAAGGTCTACCTCGGCGGGCAGACGGTCGGCTTGGGCATAGCGCCCGTTGGTCAGCTCCTCCAGCAGGCTTGCAACAACGCGGTCGCTGATCACAGCGCCGCCCAAGCGGCTGGACGATGCCAGTGCGGGATCTTTCATGGATGGTTCCTCCGTTTCCGGGCGGCAAGCCGCCCCGAACTTCATACAAACGGGCAAGGAGGATTCCTCCACAGCCCCTTCTCTCTTATTATAGCATAATTTGACATTTAGAAAAGCGTCATTTATACTGGAATCTGCTGAAAAGTACGATTTTATTTTGGAGGGCATAGTACAGATGGACTATTTTCTGCAAAAAGTAAGCGGTCAGCCCGCCCGGCAGACCGTTACCCTGCGGCGCTGCACCCCTGCCGAAGCTCCGGCGGTGTTCGCACTGCAAAACGAAGTGCGCGCCGCCATGCCGCACCCGGAGCAGTTCGTGCCGGATACGCTGGAAAACATTACCGGTTATCTGCGCACCGGGATATGTATCGGTGCATGGCAGCAGGGACGGCTGGGCGCGTACCTCATCCTGCGCCTGTGCGGGCAGAGCGACGAGAACTACGCCGCCTTTCTGGGCGTGCCGCAAAGTCAGTGGCAGCACTGGGCCAACGCAGACAGCGCAGTAGTGCACCCGGACTGGCGGGGCAACGGTTTGCAGCGCGCCATGCTGGAAGCAGCCCTGCCGCTGCTGCCGCCGAATATCACCCATCTGGGTGCTACCGTCAGCCCGGATAACAGCTACAGCCTGCACAACGCACAGGCTTCCGGCTTCGTCATCCGCTGCCGCCGGGAGATGTATGGCGGCTACGACCGCTATCTGCTGGAAAAGCAGCTGTAACTCCCGGTAGTTTTTATGTACAACCTTTTTGAAATGTGTTATACTATACGGTATGAATAACAGCGAAGGAAACAGGTGAAACCATGGCAGCATCTCTCGGGCAGGAATTCTGCACCCTGCGTGATACTTACATTGAAAAGCAATTCGGCCGCCTGAACGATATGCAGCGGCAGGCTGTGTTTACCACGGATGGCCCGCTGCTCATCCTTGCCGGTGCCGGCAGCGGTAAGACCACTGTGCTGGTCAATCGCATCGCCAACCTTATCCGGTTCGGCTCGGCGCACGGCTCTAAAGAAACACCCCGCCCGGTGACCGAGGAGGACGTCAAAGCTCTGCGCACCGCCATTATGACCGGCACCGACGCCCCCAGCTGGCTGGACGGCATGCTGCGCCGCAACGCGGTGCGCAGCTGGAACGTGATGGCGATTACCTTTACCAACAAGGCAGCAGGGGAGTTGAAGGAGCGTCTGCGCCGGATGCTGGGCAGCGAGGAAGGGGACGAGGTGTTCGCCTCCACCTTCCACTCGGCCTGTGTGCGTATCCTGCGCCGCTGGGCAGAGGAGATCGGCTACCCCCGCAGCTTTACCATCTACGATACCGAGGATGCTCAGCGCGTGATGAAAACGGTGTATAAAGAACTGAGCATCGACGATAAATTTCTGCCTATCAAGGCCGCCATCAACCAGATGAGCCGCTGGAAGGATCAGCTGGTCAGCCCGGAGCAGGCCCTTGCAGACCACGCCAGAGACGTGAAGAGCACTCAGACCGCCCGCATCTACGCAGCTTACGAGAAAAAGCTAAAGGAGGCCGGTGCGTTCGATTTTGACGACCTCATCTACCAGACCGTGCAGCTGCTGGCCGACCACCCGGACGTGCGGGAATTCTACCAGAACAAGTACCGCTACCTGCTGGTGGACGAGTATCAGGATACCAGCGTGGCGCAGTTCCGTCTGGTCAGCCTGCTCACCGGGCCAGAGCGCAACATCTGCGTGGTGGGCGATGACGACCAGAGCATCTACCGCTTCCGTGGCGCTACCATTGAGAACATTCTCAACTTTGAAAAACTCTATCCCGGCACCAAGACCATCCGTTTGGAGCAGAATTATCGCTCCACCTCCAATATCCTTAACGCAGCCAACTGCGTCATCCAGCACAACACCGAGCGCAAGGGCAAGACCCTTTGGACGGACAACGGCGAGGGCGATAAGGTACAGGTGTATACCGCCGAGAACGAGCAGGACGAAGCCAGCCACATCGCGGACGTCATCGGACAGCACCTGAAGGCGGGCGGGCATCTGGCAGACCACGCCATCCTCTACCGCATGAACGCCCAGTCTGCCCCCATCGAAAGCTACTTCACTCGCGCAGGCATCCCGCATAAGATTGTGGGCGGGCAACGCTTCAACGACCGTAAGGAGGTCAAGGACATCCACTCCTATATGTCCATCGTGGCCAATCCCCGGGACGATGTGCGGCTGCGCCGCATCATCAACGAGCCTGCCCGCAAGATTGGTGCTACCACCGTGGACGTCATTGCAGACCTTGCCGGACAGCAGGGGGTCAGCATGCTGGATATCATCAGCCATGCAGACCAGTACGCCAAGCTCTCCCGCGCGGTCATGCCGCTGCTCAAGTTCTGGCAGATCTACCAGCGTTTGCAGGATTCTCTTGCCACTTGCACGCTGGACGAGTTTGCCTCGGATGTCATTGAGCTGACCGGCTACAAGGCCATGCTGGAAGCGGACGCCGCTAAGGGGCATGAGGATGCCGCCGACCGTTTGCAGAACTTGGGTCAGCTGGTGAACAACGTCAAAAACTACTGCGACCAGCACGGCGAGGAAGCCACGCTGGAGGGCTATCTGGAGGATATCGCCCTTATCAGCGATATCGACAGCTACAACGAAAGCAGCGATCAGGTGGTGTTGATGACCATCCACTCTGCCAAGGGTCTGGAGTTCCCCTATGTGTTCCTCATCGGTATGGAAGAAGGCGTTTTCCCCAGCGAGATGAGCAAGTATTCCGAAGCAGATCTGGAAGAGGAACGCCGTCTGGCTTACGTTGGCATCACCCGTGCCAAAAAGGAGTTGTACATCTCCAACAGCGTCACCCGGATGCTGTATGGCCGCACCCAGCGCAACGAGCCCAGCCGCTTTCTGCGGGAGATCGAGCCGGAATATATCGAGGAGTCCCGCAGCCCGGTGCTGGAACAGCGTTCCCGTATGGGCGGCTGGGGCTCTGAGTACAGTGATACCGTGCCCGGCGGGGCATCTGGTTACTCCGGTCCCTCCGGTTACAGCCGCAGCAGCTACGGCGGCGGTTATGGCTCGGGTTACAGTTCTGGCAACCGCAGCGGCTACCTGAATCGGGAATATAACGCCGGTGAAGGCCGTGGCTTCGGCTCTTCTTACGGCGGAAGAAGCACCGCTTCCTCCGGTTTTGGCAGTCACTATGGCAACAGCTCCACCCAGCCGATTACCAGAAGCAGCGGATTTGGTTCTGCATATTCTAACGGGAATTCGACAAAAAGCGCTGTAAAGCAAACAGACTTTACGGCGAATTCCGGCGTAAAACTGGCGGTTTCTGGTGCAAAGCACTATGAACCGGGCGACATCGTGGAGCACAAGGTGTTTGGCCGCGGCACGGTGCTGAAGGTAAAGCCTGCTGCCGGGGATCAGATCGTGGAGATCAACTTTGAAAAAGTGGGCATCAAGAAAACGATGGCCAATTTTGCGCCCCTGACCAAAATTACGGAGGAAGAATGACCCTATGATGACTGTTCGCTTGATCGCCCACACCCCGGAACCGGAAAAGGTGGTGGCTGCTGCTGCAAAGCTCTGCTACTCCGATGCCCACATCACCGACCTTCTGGACGGGCTGGACGAGGAAAAAACTGCAAAATTCCTGACCATGCTCAGTGACCTTGGACATGCAAGCCCCATCGAGCACGCCAGCTTTACTTTTGGCATCGAGGGGGTCAGCCGCACCCTGCTTGCCCAGATCACCCGGCACCGCATCGCGTCCTTCAGCGTGCAGAGCCAGCGCTATGTGCGTCTGGATGATTTCCGCTATGTGACGCCCCCGGAGATCGAAGCCATCCCGGAAGCAAAGGCTGCCTTCCTTGCCAGCATGGAGGAGGACGCCCGGCGTTACCTCGACCTTGCCCACAAGCTGGAGGAGGGGCACACCGCCCGCCTGATGGCTGAGGGAATGCCGGAAAAGCAGGCGCGCGCCAAGGCTTCCAAGCAGGCCAACGAGGACGCCCGCTTTGTGCTGCCCAACGCCTGCGAGACCAAAATGGTGGTCACTATGAACGCCCGCAGCCTGATGAACTTCTTCCAGCTGCGCTGCTGCAACCGTGCCCAGTGGGAGATCCGGGAACTGGCCGAAAAAATGTTCGCGCTGGTATACCCGGTGGCACCCCATATCTTTGCCAAGGCCGGCCCTGCCTGCCTGTGCGGCCCCTGCCCGGAGGGCAAAATGTGCTGCGGTAAGACCGCTGAGGTGCGCGCAAAATATGCCGCTATCAAGGAAGGTGCCGCCGTATGAGCAAGGGCAAACTGATCGTGCTGGAAGGGTTGGACGGCAGCGGCAAGGCTACACAGGCAAAGCTGTTGGCAGAGCATCTTGCCACGCAGGGTGTGCCGGTGCAGAAGATCACCTTCCCGGATTATGCCAGCGATTCCAGCGCACTGGTCAAGATGTATCTGGCGGGGCAGTTCGGCCAGCACCCGGACGATGTAAACGCCTACGCGGCCTCCAGCTTTTACGCGGTGGACCGCTATGCCAGCTATAAAACCAGTTGGGGCAGCTTTTATGAGCAGGGCGGTGTGATTATCGCCGACCGGTACACCACCTCCAACGCAGTGCACCAGTGCTCGAAACTGCCGCAGGAGCAGTGGGAAGAATATCTGCGCTGGCTGTTTGATTACGAGTTCCGTCTGCTGGGTCTGCCCGCACCGGACAGGGTCATCTATTTACAGGTAGACCCGGCGGTCAGCCAGCGGCTGATGACCCAGCGCTACCACGGCGACGAGAGCAAAAAGGACGTGCACGAAAAGGATACCGCCTATCTGGCGCGCAGCCGCGCCGCTGCCGAGTTCTGCGCCCGGCATCTGGGCTGGGACACCGTGCACTGCACCAGCGGGGACGTCATGCGGAGCATTGAAGAGATCCAGCAAGAGGTGCAGCAGCTTGCCCGGAAAACGCTGGACTGAATGATAAAATATGATAAGAGGGGGCATCCTGAACGATGTATCGTCTGATGCAGCCGTCCGACGAGGCGGCAGTGCTGGCTTTGTGGCAGAGCCAGCATCATGATACCGAAGATTTTGCAAAAATGGTACTGGAACGCTTTGCCGGTATGCAGAACATTTATGTAGCCGATGAAAACGACACCATCGTGGCGGCTGCGCTGGCTGTGCCGGTCACCCTGCAGGGGCGCACGGGCAATTACCTGTGCCTGTGCGGCGAGGGCAGTCTGCTGCTGGCAGGTCTGCTGGATACCCTGTGCGCCCAGCAAAAGCTGCGGGGCGCAGGCTTTACCGTGGCAGTCCCGGCAGACGCAGCACAGGCCGCTCTGCTGCAGGATAAAGGCTTTGCACAGGCCTTTGCCTTGCGCTGCCTGCCCCGCGAGGTGAGCCGCAACCTGTGGAGCCAAGCGGAATTTGACAGCGTGACGGCCAAAAAGCTGTGTGAGCTGCGAGAGTACTTCTGGAAGGATACCGTGCAGCTGAGCCCGGAGCGTATGGCGGTGGTGCTGCAGGAGCTGTACGCCCGGGGCGCTACCATCGTGTCTAACGAGCATGGCTACGGCATCTATTTCCGCAAGGAGGATACCCTGTATTTTGTGGAGATGATGGCCGACAGCGACCGCGCCGCCGAGATCCTGATGGAAGCCGCCCGCGAGAAGGAAGTCATCGTGGAAAAGGCGGTCATCACGGTAGGTGCTGCTCAGCCGCTGTTTTTGGGCGAGGGTACCCGGCAGGAATACGGCATGATCCGCTTTGATGCAGAGCCTTTTGACGTAAGCGAAAGCTATTTGCGTCTGATGCTGGAAAACTAAAAAAGGAAGGTGCGTATGGCACACAACGATACACACGCAGCCCGCAAAAAGGGCGGCGCAGGCAAAATTCTGCTGGTGGTGCTTCTTCTGCTCCTTCTGGCAGCGGGCGCAGCGGTGCGGTTTGCCTACAATGAGATCCACGGCAATGGTGCACCCGGCAGCACAGAGGTGACCGTAAGCATCCCGCAGGGCAGCGGCGTGGCGGCTATTGCCAACAAGCTGAAGGAGGCGGGCGTCATCCGCTCTGCCTACCTGTTCCGCTGGTATGTGGGGGAAAAGGGCGCTGCCGCAAAGCTGCAGTACGGCAATTTTGTCTTGCAGACCAGTGCAATTTCCTACGACGCGATCATTGCCACCCTTTCCCAGTACGCCAAGGCAGAAACGGTGCGTGTGACCATCCCGGAGGGCACAACGGCCATTGCCATTGCCCAGAAGATGGAAGCCGCCGGTCTGTGCACCGCCGAGGAGTTTCTGAAGGAAGCCAACGAGGGCGATTTCAGCGCATATACCTTCTGGCAGTATGTCCCGGAGGATAAGGATGCCCCGAACCGCTTTATGAAGTGCGAGGGCTATCTTTTCCCGGAGACCTACGATTTTTTGAAGGGCGATACGGTGCACAACTATGTGGCCACCTTCTACGCCCAGTTCGATGCACAATTTACCAAGGAAATGTACGCAGCGCTCAAAAAGCAGGACATGACCCTGCCGGAACTGGTCACCCTTGCCTCCTTTGTGCAGGAGGAAGCGGGCAACAGTCAGGACTCCAACGTGGCGCAGGTGTTCCGCAACCGTCTGGCAGAGGACTCGCCCTACCCCCGGCTGCAAAGCAACACCTCCAGCCATATCCAGAGCGATGCCGACAATAACTATCTTTGGAACTGGGTCGCGCCCTACTACGGCGGCTGGGACGATATCCCGGAAAATATCCTTGCGGCCTACGACACTTACAGCTGCACCGGCCTGCCCGCTGGCCCTATCTCAAACCCCGGCCTTGCCGCCATCAAGGCGGCGCTGGAGCCGCAGCCCGATGAGGACGCCAAGGACGCTTATTTCTTTGTGACCGACCTCAAAGGCAACTACTACTACGCCCACACGCTGGCAGAGCACAATGCCAACTGCAAAACTGTCGCAGCTGTGAACAAAAGCCTGAAAAACTGAGGAAAGGCCGCTGCACAAAAAACACGGTGCAGCGGCCCATTTCCAGCTAAAACCTGTGATACATAAGAGAGGAAACTACAAATGTTACAGATCCCGGAACTGCTTGCCCCGGCGGGCGATGCGGAACGTCTGCGTTATGCCATCAACTACGGTGCCGATGCCGTTTACTGTGGCCTGCCGGAGTTTGGTATGCGCTCAGCCCCGGCCAATTTTACCCTGGAGCAGCTGACGGAAAGCGTCATCTACGCCCATGCCCGTGGCCGCAAGGTCTACCTGACCATGAATACCCTGCCCACCAACGAGGAAGCCGACCGCCTGCCGGAGGCCATCAAGGAAGCCGCCAAAGCCGGTGTGGATGCCTTTATTGTAGCAGACCTCGGTGTGCTGGATGCCTGCAAGACCTTTGCCCCGGATATCGACGTGCATCTTTCCACCCAGACCGGCATCACCAACTGGGCAGCCGCCCGCGCCGCCTACAAAATGGGCGCAAAGCGGGTGGTGCTGGCCCGGGAGATGACCTTACAGGATATCGCCATCCTGCGCGATAAGACCCCGCCGGAGCTTGAAATCGAAGCCTTTGTGCACGGTGCGATGTGCATGAGCGTGTCCGGCCGATGCCTGCTGTCCAACTACATGGCAGGGCGCGATGCCAACCGCGGCCAGTGCGCCCAGCCCTGCCGCTGGAAGTACTACCTGAGCGAGGAGACCCGCCCCGGCCAGCTGTACGAGATCGGCGAAAACGAGAACGGCAGCTACATCCTTAACGCCAACGATCTGTGCACCGCACCCTTCATCGACCTGATCTGCAAGGCGGGCGTGGATAGTCTGAAAATCGAAGGCCGCGCCAAGACCTTCTACTATGTTGCCAGCGTCACCGCCGCCTACCGCAAGGCGCTGGACGCTCATCTGGCTGACCCGGCAAACGATAACTTTGAACTGCCGCCGGAGGTGTACGCAGAGCTTACCCGCACCAGCCACCGTCACTATTCTCCCGGCTTCTATTTTGGCCGCGAGCAGGCTAAGCAGGCCACCGACAGCGCTACCTACATCCGCGAGTGGGAATTCGTGGGCACGGTGGACAGCTGGGAAAACGGCATCGCCCACTGTCAGCAGCGCGGCAAATGGAGCCTTGGGGATACGCTGGAGGCGCTGTGCCCGGACGGACGCAGCATCCCGCTTACCCCGGAATGGATCGAAAACGAAGCAGGGGAGCGGGTGGAAAGCACTCCTCACGCCATGGAAAAATACACCATGCCCACCCCGGAGCTGCCGCCCATGAGCCTGCTGCGCCGGAAAACAGTGTAACAGCATGACAAAAAGGAAGGAAAACGCCGTGAAGTGCAGTAATACTTCTGGCCGCTACGCCCTTCTGGACGAACTGCGCGGGCTGGATCTAGTCAGTATGATGCTCTATCACGGCTGCTGGGATCTGGTCAATCTGTTCGGCATTCAGGCCGACTGGTATTATGGTTTGCCCGGGCATCTGTGGCAGCAGAGCATCTGCTGGATGTTCATTCTGCTGTCCGGCTTCTGCGTGCAGCTGGGGCATCATACCCTGCGCCGGGGCGCACAGGTGTTCGGGGCAGGGGCGCTGGTCACAGCGGTCACGCTGCTTTTTATGCCGGAGGACAGGGTCGTTTTTGGTGTGCTGACTTTACTGGGCAGCGCTATGCTGCTGACAGGTCTGCTGGAAAAGCCGCTGCAGCGCATTCCCCCGGCGGCAGGGCTTGCCGTCTCGGCAGTGCTGTTTGCCCTGACCCGCAATGTTTCGGCAGGCTATCTGGGCTTTGGCAGCCTGCGCCTTTGGCTGCCGCGGACACTGTATGCAAACTACGTTACAGCGTACTTTGGCTTTTATCCGTGGTGGTTCTATTCTACGGATTATTTCGCCCTTCTGCCGTGGCTGTTTCTGTTCTGGGCGGGGTACTTTCTCTACGGTGTTGTAGGGCGGCAGCGCATGGAGCCTTTGCGCCGCTCGGTCTGCCCGCCGCTGGGCTGGCTTGGGCGGCACTCGCTGCTGCTGTATCTGCTGCACCAGCCGGTCATCTACGGGGTGTTGCTGGTGGCATTCCGCGTATTGGGCAGCTGAAATCCCCCCTTTGTGCGCTTTAGAAAAGGCAGGATTGTTGCATCATGCAAACATTGCGCCAATGCCTTGACAAGCAGGGCAAACCTGTGGTATCCTGTTGATGGTTAGAAAATACTAACTACGAAAATGCGTCATGAAACACGGACGCATTTTTACAGAACATGAAGTTATTCAAAACTAACTACACAAAGAAAGAGGTAGAGTTTTATGAGCAAAGTAGCAATCGTATTCTGGAGCGCCACCGGCAACACCGAGACCATGGCAAACTGCATCGCCGAGGGTGCAGGTGCCAACGGCACCATCGTGCCCTGCGCCGAGATGACCCCCTCAAAACTGGCAGAGTTTGACGTGGTGGCCTTTGGCTGCCCGGCTATGGGTGCAGAGCAGCTGGAAGAGAGCGAGTTCGAGCCCATGTTTGCTGCACTGGAAGGCTCTCTGAACGGCAAAAAGATTGCACTGTTCGGCTCCTACGGCTGGGGCGATGGCCAGTGGATGCGCGACTGGGCACAGCGCGCACAGGACGACGGCGCACAGCTGTTCAGCGAGGAAGGTCTCATCTGCAACGAAACCCCCGATGATGACGTGCAGGCTGCCTGCCGTAAGCTGGGCGCAGATCTGGCTGCTTGGTAAGCTTTGCAAGGGGAGCATTCTCTTGACAAAAATGGTTCGCTGCGCTAAACTATAAACTGCTGTGTTTCGGTATTTTTATAGTAATAAAAGTTAGATATCGCTAACTTTTAGAAATGCAGCAGCCTTTGCACAGAATATCGTAAAAAATGGAATTTGCGGCAGGGGAAAGCGGACGAACGATCCGGTAACTCCTGCCGTTTTTGATAAAGGTGGTGTGTATGGAAATGGCTGCTGCGATTGGTGTTACGGTAGGCTTTGCATTTTTGCGCAGCGCAGTGCGCCGTGCTGCGCGCCGGTCTGCCCGTAAAAAGAGTAAGAACGATCAGGAGGAATGGATTCGATGCAGCAAGCCCCCAAAAACTTGGATAAAAAGCGTGCAGATGAAAAACTGCTTGTCAGCGAGATGATCGCGCTCTACTGCCGCAAACAGCATGGCACCCCCAAAGGCACTTTATGCCCGGAGTGCCAGCAACTGCACGATTATGCGCTTGCACGCATTGAAAAGTGTCCGTTTATGGAAACAAAGACTTTTTGCTCAGCCTGCAAAGTCCATTGTTATAAACCGGAAATGCGGGAGAAAATTCGTGCGGTCATGCGCTGGGCGGGTCCGCGTATGCTGCCGATGCACCCGGTATTGTCCATCAGGCATGCGGCGGTCACGCTCAAATCCAAGAGGGAAGCCAAAAAGGCAAACGGATAAAACCGATGTATAAATCCTTGCTCCATAGGGCAACCTATGGACAAAGAGGTGATAAGCATGGAAAACATCGGCGTGACCTGTGATGTCTGCGCGTGCTGCCACA
>CAKSZF010000011.1 GCA_934525405.1 uncultured Faecalibacterium sp. | reverse complement strand
AGACTTCCTACACTTGAAAAGTGCGAACATAAAAACAGTTTCATCAATATTCTCCTTTATATATAAATTCCGATTTGTTGAACTAAGCCGAGTATACCATACCAGCCAATGAAAGAATACCCCTCTAGGGGAGAATTGGCTGAAAAAAGCGTTCAAAGTGCGCCGCAGAGCACTTTAAACGCGAACCATAAAAATATTATTTCCATCCCCGGTCGGTGGGGTCCAGCATCCCGGCGGCGGAATACACCAGCGCGTTGCAGATGGCAGCGGCAACGTTGCTGCCGCCCTTGCGCCCCATGGCAACAATGGCGGGCACGCCGTGGGCGGTGCACACCTCAAACAGCCGCTCCTTGCTCTCCACCACGTTCACAAAGCCCACCGGCACCCCGATGACCAGCGCAGGGCGCAGCCCGGCGGTTTCAATCAGGTCGGCAATGGTCAATAGCGCCGTGGGTGCGTTGCCCACCGCAAGGATGGCACCGGGGTGCTCGGCGGCGGCTCTTTGCATGGACGCCACCGCCCGGGTAGTGCCGTTGGCCTTTGCCAGCGCAGCCACCTCCGGGTCGGCCATGTAGCACAGTGCCGTGCCGCCCAGCCGCGCAAGCCCCGGCTTTGTAATGCCGGAAAGCGCCATGTTGGTGTCGGTAACGATGGGTGCAGCGGCTTGCAGCGCCGCCACCCCCGCCGCCACCGCGCCGGGGGTAAAGCGCAGATTGCGGGCGTAGTCAAAATCCGCAGTGGTGTGGATGACCCGCTTGACCACGGCGGCAGTCTCCGGCGGCGGGGTCAGCCCCATTGCGTCCAGCTCCGCGGTGATGATAGAAAGGCTCGTCCGCTCGATATCGGCGGGCAGATGATGCTGCGGGGTCATAGGGTGTTCCTCCTTTCCAGTCCCATGGCGGCGTACAGGGCGTTCATGTCCAGCGCCCGGCGCACGCCGTCGGCCAGCAGGTCGAACTGCTGCTGGCGGTACTCCTGCATGGAGAGCAGCGGCGCACTGGCAGGGGAGATGCCCTTGCGGCTGCACAGCAGCTGCACCAGCTTTTCGGTCAGTTCCCCGGTATCAAACAGGCCGTGCAGATAAGTGCCCGCCACGTTGTCCTTTACGCAGCCCTCGGCGCTGCCGTCTGCAAGGCGGCAGAAGGGCACGCCCTGCACAGCGGTGCGCCCGGTATGGATCTGGTAGCCGGTCAGCACTGCCCCCGCCAGCGGCGGCGCGGTGACGGTGGCGGTATCCTGTGTGCGGTGCTTTGTATCCGTAAACACGGTTTGGATGGGCAGAAGCCCCAGCCCGCGCACGGTCTGGCTGCGTCCGCTCTCAGTGCCCTCGGGGTCGGCGAGGGTCTCGCCCAGCATCTGGTAGCCGCCGCACACGCCCAGCACCGGCGTGCCGACAGCTGCCAGCTTCTGTACCGCAGCTTCCAGCCCGCATTGCCGCAGCCAGAGCAGGTCGTCTATGGTGTTTTTTGTGCCCGGCAGAATGACCACATCCGGTGCGCCCAGCTGCCGGGGGCTTTGCACATACCGCACGCTCAGCAGCGGGTGCTGCTCCAGCGGCATAAAATCCGTAAAATTGGAGATATGCGGCAGCCGCAGAATGGCAGCATCCAGCGGCTTGACGACGGTGTTGCTTTCCAGCCGGGAGGAGAGGGAGTCCTCGTCCTCGATATCTACCCGCAGGTAGGGCACAACGCCCAGCACCGGCAGATGGGTCTTTTCCTCCAGCATGGTAAGGCCGGGCTTCAGGATGGCGGCATCGCCCCGGAATTTGTTGATGACCAGCCCCTTGATGCGTGCCCGCTCGGCGGGTTCCAGCAGTTCCACCGTGCCGTACAGCTGCGCAAATACGCCGCCCCGGTCGATATCTCCCGCCAGCAGCACCGGTGCATCCACCAGCTTTGCCAGACCCATGTTGACGATATCGTCCGCTTTCAGGTTGATCTCTGCCGGGCTGCCCGCGCCCTCAATGACGATGATATCCACCTCTTCGGCCAGACTATTGTACGCGGCTAAAATATCCGGGATCAGGCTCTTTTTCAGCTTGAAGTAGGCGGCTGCGGGCATCTGTCCGCGCACCTCGCCGTTCACGATGACCTGACTGCCCACATCGCTGCTGGGCTTGAGCAGAATGGGATTCATGCGCACATCCGGTTCCATGCCGGCAGCCTGTGCCTGCACCACCTGTGCCCGGCCCATTTCCAGTCCGTCCCGGGTGACAAAGCTGTTCAGCGCCATGTTCTGGCTTTTAAAGGGGGCTACCCGGTAGCCGTCCTGTGCAAAAATACGGCACAGCGCGGTGCACAGCAGGCTTTTGCCCGCCCCGCTCATCGTGCCCTGCACCATGATACATTTTGCCCGGCTCATGCAAGCACCTCCTGTAAGGCTTTTAATAGCTGCTGGTTTTCCGGCGCGGTGCGCACGGCAGTGCGGTACCAGCTGCCGTCCAGCCCGGGGTAGTTGCCGCAGCTGCGCAGCACGATGCCGCGCTGCCGCAGGGCATCGCCCAGTGTTTCCGGCGCTTGGAACAGCAGATAATTCGCGCTGCCATCCAGCACCCGCAGCCCCAGTGCGCGCAGGTCGTCCCGCAAAACAGGACGATGCTGCGCGATAAGTGTCTGCACCCGGGCTACATAGGCGGTCTCGTCCAGCGCCGCCAGCCCCGCCGCCTGTGCAAGGCTTGAAACTGCCCACGGCTGCCCGGCAGTCTGCATTTTCTCCAGCAGGGCGATGTTGCTGCACAGGCAGTAGCCCAGCCGCACCCCGGCCATGCCGTACAGCTTTGTAAAGGCTTTCAGGATGATGAGGTTCGGGCTTGCCAGAAGCTTTTTGGCAGACAGCACCTCACTTTGCGGCAGAAAGTCCAGAAAGCACTCGTCCACTACCAGCAGTGCACCGCAAGCTTCGCACCGGTGCAGCAGCGCCTCCACCAGCGCTAGCGGCGTCAGCTGCCCGGTGGGGTTGTTGGGCTGACAGAGGAATACCATGTCGGTGTCCTCGTCCACAGCGGAAACAAAGGCTTCCGTCACTGCAAAATCTTCGCTTTCCCGCAGAAAATGCCGCCGGACGGTGCAGCCTGCGGTTTCCAGCGCGGCAGCATACTCTGCAAAGGTAGGGGCGGGCAGCAGGGCGGTGCGGGGCTTTGCCGCCCACACCAGCCGGAAGATCAGGTCTGCCGCGCCGTTTCCGCAGAGGAGATACTCTGCGGGCACCTTCTCGTGCACCGCCAGCTTTGCCCGCAAAGCGCGGCAGAGGGGGTCAGGGTAGCGGTCTGCGGTGGCAAGCGCGGCGGTGATGGCCTTTGCCACCCCCTCCGGCAGTCCCAGCGGGCTCACGTTTGCTGAAAAGTCCAGCGCGTCCTGTCCGTACTGCGCCCGGTAACCGGCCCAGTCGCCGCCATGTACAAGCTGCATCATAAAATACCTCGTATCACCAGCCCAAGCGCCAGCGCCAGCAGGCTTTCGGCGTACATCATGCGGTCCGCACGGCGGATATCCTCCGGCTCAATGGGACGCACGGCATCGCCGATGGTGGGCTTGGGGTAGTATTGACCAAAATAGTAGGCAGGCCCCGCCAGCTGCACGTTCAGTGCACCGGCGCAGGCGCTTTCGGTCTGGGCACTGTTGGGGCTGGCATGGTTGCGCCTGTCCCGCCGCCAGATACGCCACGCACTGCGGGCATCGTTTCCGGTCAGGGTAGCAGCGGCTACCCACAGCAGGGCGGCAATGCGGCTGGGCAGGTAGTTGGCAATATCATCCAGCTTTGCCGCCGCACGCCCAAAGTGCAGATATCGCTCGTTTTTGTAGCCCACCATGCTGTCCATGGTGTTGATGGCTTTATAGGTCAGCGCCAGCGGTGCGCCGCCCAGCAGCATATACAACAGCGGCGCGATCACCCCGTCGCTGGCGTTTTCGGCAACCGTTTCCACAGCCGCCTTGGTCACGCCCTCGGCGGTCAGTGCCTGCGTGTCCCGCCCCACGATGCGGCTCACGGCAGTGCGGGCAGCGGGCAGGTCGGGTTTTGTCAGCTCCCGGTAAACATTCATACTCTCCTGCACAAGCCCCTTTGCCGCCAGTGCCTGTCCGCACCAGAACATCTGCACTGCCAGTCCCAGCAGCGGGTGCAGGGCAGCGGCTCCCATGCAGACAAGGCTTGTGATCGCAAAGGTGCCTACCGGCAGACAAAAGGCTAAGATACGCCCGCCCCAAAGTTCGCCCTCCGGCGTTTTGGGCAGTCGGGTACGCAGTCCCTTTTCCAGCGCAGAGATGGCCTTGCCCATGTACACTACCGGGTGCGGCAGCCACGCAGGGTCGCCGAAAATGGCGTCCAGTACAAAGCCGCCCAGTACCGCGTAGCCGATCATGCCTGCGCCTCCTTCGTGTACTGCACGGTCTTTACCAAATGGAGTACCCGCTTTGCCGCCCAGTCCTTAGCGTCCAGCACAAAGCCGCCGGCGTTGGGGGCGCACCATTCGTAATAATCCTTGTGGGGCAGGGCATAGCGTTCCATGGCAGCCATCTGGGTGCCGCCGTGGGCTAAGATGACCAGCATCTCTTCGCCATCCGCAAGGCTTTTATCCACCAGTGCGGAAAAGGCCGCGCAGATACGGTTACAAAACGCGGCCTTGGTCTCGCCGTCCGGGCAGGGGCTTTCGCAGTTAGCGGCTACCCATGCAAGGTAGTCCGGGTCGTGTTCCATTTCAATATAGTTTCTCCCCTCAAAGCTGCCAAAGCACATCTCCTTCAGGTTGTCTATCTCCACGAGCCTTGCGCCCGGAAACAGCACCTCGGCGGTCTGCCGGGTGCGGCAAAGGGGAGTGATGTACACGGTCTTGGGGGAAATGTCTGCCTGGCACAGCAAAGCGCGCCCGGCGGCAGAAAGGGGGATATCCCGCTGCCCCTGATAGCGCTTTTCGGCATTGTATTCGGTCAGGCCGTGACGCAATAAATAAATCAGCATTCCGACAATTCTCCTTTCAAAACGGTGGGGATGCCGCAGAACATCTGCACCACACACGCAGCACGCGCCGCCAGCAGACAGGCCAGCCGTCCGGCGTTTTCCCGCGCGGCACGCTCTGCAGGGTCTATGGGCACCACACCGCCGCCCACCTCGGTGGACAGCACGATATCATAAGCGGATAATTTGTCCGCAAGTTTCTCAAGTTCAGCGTTGTCTTTGCACCCGGCGGCAAGCTGCTGCGCATCCGCAATGCAGCGGCCGGGCAGGGTGCGGGCGAAGGTGCGCTTGCCGCTGTAAAGCGGCCCGGTGATAAAGATCATAACAGCCCTCCCCATTGGCAGGCGCACAGCGCAGCCAGCATCCAAAGCTCAGTTTTTTGCAAAAACCACCCGGCCAAATCTCCGGTAATGCCGCCCAGCTGTTGCACGGCTACATGGTGATACCACAAAAACAGCAAAATTGCAACAGCGGCCAGCGCACCGCCGCCTAAAACCAGCAGCGCGCCGCAAAGCAGAACTGCCAGCACCGCCAGCACATTGCGCACAGCGGTGCGGTCGGCAGCAGAGGCAAAGGTGTGGGCAAGGCCGGTGTTTTTTGCCATGGGAAAGGCCGCCACCGCAAGACCGGAAAGTGCCCGCTCCAGCACCAGCGCCAGCGTCCACAGCGCACCCACCCGGGGGGTGAACTGCACGCAGGCGGCAAGGCAGAGGTAAGCCGCAAAATAGCTGCACAGCCGGATGACCGCAAAGGCACCGCAGTGCGGGTCTTTTAAAATTTCCAGTTTCTTTTCCCGGTCGCCGTAACTGGCAAGGGCGTCACAGGTGTCGGCGTAACCGTCCAGATGGATGCCGCCGGTCACCCATACCGGCACAAGGCAGAATCCTGCCGCCCGCGCCGGGGCAGGCAGGGGCAGCACCCCGCACACGCACCACAGCACCCCGCATAAAAGCCCCACCAGCGGGAAGGCACACAGCGCGTACCGCATATTCTTTTCGTTCCACGCAAACTGCGGCACCGGCACCGCCGAAAACATGGCAAAGGCCACCGCAATGGTCTGCAAAACGATCATTTTTCCACTCCTTTATAATAGACAGGGATGCCGCACACCACCCGCACTACAGCGTCTGCCCGGGCAGCAAGGGCGTTGTTCACCCGCGCCAGCGCCAGCAGATAGCGGTCTGTGTCTCCGGCATAGTCCGCGCCACCACTGAAGACCTCATTGGAGACAACGATCAAATTTTCGCACTGCGCGGCAAGGGCGTCCAGCCCCTGCAAAATGTGCTCGGCAGCGGCATCGCCCGCACCGGCGGGGTCGTACAGCTCGTTGGCGGTCAGGTTGCCCAAGTCCTCCAGCAGCGCCGTGCCCCTGCGGGGCAGACGCACCGTCTCTAAATGCAGAGGACACTCGATGGTCTCAAACTGCTTGGCAGCGCGCATTTTGCGGTGTTTCTCCACCCGGGCGGCGCACTCGGCATCCCACACCTGCATGGTGGCAAGATAATACCGCGGCAAAGCACTGCGCAGCACAAGGGTTTCGGCGTATTCGCTTTTGCCGCTGGCAGCGCCGCCCAGCACCAGCGTCAGCATTGGGGCGTATACGGCGCAATGCCGCCCTCCGCAAAGGAATAGCACCCCTCGTACACCGCCAGCGCCATGTCCCACAGTGGGATACTGGCTACTGCGCCGGTGCCCTCGCCCAGATGCAGCCCGGCGGTAAGCAGGGGCGTTTTGCCCAACGCTTCCAGTACCAGCCGGGCGGCAGGCTCGGTGGAGCAGTGGCTGGCAAACACCGCCTTTGCTGCTGCCGGACACAGCCGCACGGCGCACAACGCCGCTACCCCGCTGATGAAACCATCCATCAGCACGGGTATGCCCGCCAGCGCCCCGCCCAGAAACATCCCGCACAGCCCGGCGATATCAAAGCCGCCCAGCTTGCTCAGTACGTCCAAGGCGTCAGCGGGGTCGGGGCTGTTGCAGGCAATGCCCCGCCGGATGGCGTCCACCTTGCAGGCGAGCCCTGCATCGGAAAGCCCCGCACCGCGCCCAGTCATGGTCTGCACCGGCTGTGCCAGCAGCACAGCAGCCACGGCGCTGGAGGTGGTGGTGTTGCCAATGCCCATCTCGCCGGTAGCCACCAGCCCGTAGCCCTCGGCGGCAAGCTGCCGGGTCAGGGCGATGCCCCGGCCAACGGCCTCCACCGCCTCGGCGCGGGTCATGGCGGGGCCTTTGGTAAAGTCCGCAGTCCCGGCGGCAATGCGGCAGTCCCGCACGCCGGGCACCGGCGCACCGGCGATGCCCATATCTACCGGCAGCACATCGCAGTGCGCCGCCTGCGCCATCCGGCAAACGCTGGTGCGCCGCGCGGCAAGATTTTCGGCTACGGTGCGGGTCACGCTCTGGTCGGTCTGGCTTACGCCCTGTGCCACCACGCCGTTGTCCGCGCAGAGCACCGCCACCGCCCGGCGGGAAAAATCAAACTGCGCCGTGCCGGTCAGCGCGGCGGCATCTTCCAGCAGGCTCTCCAGTGCGCCCAGCCCGCCCAAGGGTTTGGCAAGGCTTGCCCAGTGGGCGTGGGCGGCGGCGCGGGCGGCTTCGTCCGGCGGGGTGATGGCAGCAAGCAGCTGCATCAGTTCAGCTTCGGTCATTTTCGTCATCCTTTGTGTTTCAAAAAGTGCTGCGCCGCCTGCACAAAGCGGTGGGGCAGGGCAGTGCCTGCCCAGTAAAGATGCGGGAAACCGGCATACAAATGCGCGTTTGCAAAGCCGCATTCCCACTGCCTTTTTTCGGTTTTGCGCACAGAAAAGTCTGCGCCATTCTCAGAGGAATCCCAGTGGTGGAATTCATGGATGGGCAGCGCTTCTCCGGTGCGGAAAAGCATACTGTCGGCCTTTGCCGTCATGACGGCATAACCAAAGCGCACCAGCCGCCCAGCGTTGTGCCCACTGCCCGGCAGCACACCCACCATGGGGTAAGTTTTGCCGTCCGTACCCTCCAGCGTCTGTCCTAAGTACAGAAAGCCGCCGCACTCGGCAGCGGTGGGCAGACCGTTCTGAACAGCCTCCCGGACAGCAGCACGCAGGGCGCAGTTCTCGCTCAGCTGCCGGGCATACAGCTCCGGATAGCCCCCAGGCAGGTACAGCCCGCCGATATTTTCCGGCAGGGCAGCATCCCGCAGCGGGCTGAAAAAGACAAGTTCCGCACCCGCGTCCCGCAAGGCGTCCAGCGTTTCGGCGTAGGCAAAGCAGAAGGCCTCATCCCGCGCCACGGCAATCCGTGCGGCGGGCGTGCATGGTGCGTCAAGCTGCGGCGCAGCCGGGGCAGGGCGGTCGGTCAGCGCTGCCAGCTGTGCCCAGTCCAGTACAAGAGCATCAGCTAATTGCCCCAGTTTTTGCTGTAAGTCTACGATCTCCCCAGCGGTTTTCAGCCCGAGGTGACGGCTCTCAATGGTACATCCCGGCAGATGGGGCAGATACCCCACCACCGGCAGCCCGGTCTCGGCTTCCAACATCGGGCGCAGCGTTTTGTACAAAGCTTCGGAGCAATCATTGAGCAGAATGCCCACGATATGGCTGGGTGTGCGGAACTGCAAAAGCCCCCGCAGTTCTGCAGCAAGGGTGATGCTTGCCCCTTTTGGCTGCACCACCAGCAGCACCGGGACTGCCAGCGTATCAGCCAACTCCCATGCACTTGCGCGGGTGGTCAGCCCCTGCCCATCGTAAAAGCCCATGGCGCCCTCGCATACGGCAGCGCCGTGCCCGGCGGCATACCGGGCGTAAAGCGTGCGCACTGTATCCGGGGCAGAGAGGTAGAGGTCTAAATTGTGGCTTTCCACCCCAAGCGCGCTGCGGTGAAACATAGGGTCGATGTAATCCGGCCCGCATTTGAAGGCGCAGGGCTCAAACCCGCGCCGCTGCAATGCAGTAAGCACTGCACAGGTAACGGTGGTTTTGCCGCTGCCGGAGCGCGGCGCTGCGATAAGAAACTGCATCATGTCCGTGCCCCCGTAATAAGAAAGACCGGATTATTGGCCATCAGCAAATGCAGACTGCCCGCCGCTTTTGTGCGGCTGACCGCAATTTGTGTCACTTCGGCAGAAAGCCCATGCGCAGTCAGAGCAGCCACAGCGGTGCTGAGCGTTTCCAGCGCAATGGCGGCGATGCACAGCCGTGCGGCTGGATTTTTGTGCAGCACAGCGTTTATAACGGTGTCCATATTGCCCTTTGTGCCGCCGATGAATACAGCATCCGGGGCGGGCAGCGCGTCCAATGCTTCGGGTGCTTTGCCCTCGATCAGGGTCAGATTATAGGCTGCAAATTTCTCCCGGTTTTTCTGGATGAGCGCACAGGCCTCCGGGTCACATTCCACGGCATATACCTGCCCGGCAGGGGCGGCAAGCGCCAGCTCCACGCTCACGCTGCCGGTGCCCGCGCCCACGTCCCATAGGGTGTCCGTGGGGGTCACTGCCAGCTTTGCCAGCGCGGCAGCACGCACCTCCTGTTTGGTCATAGGCACAGCGCCCCGGATAAAAGCCTCATCCGGCAGGCCGGGGGTACGGCGGGGCGGCAGGGCTTCCCGCTCGATGAGTAGTACGCTCAGCGGTGCAAAGGTTTGCTCTGCCAGTTCCCGGGCAAGGCCAAAGCGAACGGCTTCTGCCGGGGTGCCAAGGTTTTCGCCCACAAGGGCGTGGGCAGCGCCCAGCCCGGCGGCGGTCAGTTTGGCGCAAAGGGTGGCAGGGGTGTCCCCGCCACCGGTGAGGAAAAATACCTGTGGATGCGCCAAAACTTCGGTCACAGGGTCGCAGGCGCGGCCATGGGCAGACACCAGCTTCCAGCCCTGCCAAGGGCGTCCCACAGCGGCGGCTAAAAGCTGCACACTGGAAAGTCCGGGCAGCACCCGGACAGAGTAGCCCATAGTCCGCAGCAGGGGCAGCAGCTTTGCTGCACCGGAGTAAAACCCGGTGTCGCCGCTGTACAAAACAGCAGTGTCCGTATCCGGCTGTGCGGCAAGACACGCAAGGATCTCCTCCGGCTTATACACTGCCTTACGGTCAGCAGTGCACCCAGTCGGTAAATGCTCCAACAGACGTTTTGCCCCAAGGATGAGCCCCGCGCTTTGCAGCGCAGCCAGCCCTTGCGCGGTCAGGCTTTCCGGGCAGCCGGAGCCCATTCCGATGAGAGAGATCATGCCAGAACCTCCTTGCAGCGTGCCAGAATTTGTGCAGCAGTTTGTCCGTTTTCAGCCGGGCGACGCACCACGATCAGCTGTGCACCGGTATCCTGCGCGGCCTGTGCCTTTTCGGCAAAGCCGCCCACAGCACCGCCGTCTTTCGTGACTAGATACCGGATGGAGAATTGCTTCATCAGGGCGCAGTTCAGTGCATAACTGAAAGGCCCCTGCATGGCGATGATGTTCCTGTGCGGAATACCGGCAGCCTCGCAGGCGGCAATGCCCTCCCGTGTAGGCAGCACCCGGGGAAACAGTCGCTCCGGGCTGAGCGGTGCAAAGGCGGCAAGTTCTTTTGCACCGGTGGCAAGCAGCACATTGCCGCTGCACCCGACCAGAAACGCAGCCGCGTGGGCGGCGGTGGCAAATACCATGCTCCCGGCAGGCAGCGGGCTTTCTTCCCGCAGCAGCCGGTGGTACTCCACCCCGGCAGCGGCACACGCTGCCCGGATGTTTTTAGTGGCGTCCACCGCATAGGGGTGGGTGGCGTCCACGCACAGGGCAGCGCCCTGCAAAAGGACAGTCATTTCCTCGGGGATCAGCCGCCCGCAGTGTACGGTGATGCTGTCCGCTTCGCCCTGCTCCTCCGCGCCCAGCGGGGTGGCTACGCTGACCAGCACCTCTGCGCCCAGTGCTGCCAGCTGCCGGGAGAACACTCGCCCCTCGGTTGTGCCGCTGAAAACCACTGCCTTCATCTGTGGTACCCCCGCGGGGTGACCATTCTGCCGCCCAGCTGCTTTGTGGCGGCGTTGCCGATGTACACGGTGGTGAACATATCTACCGCAGTATTTTCCAGCTGCGCAAGGGACAGAACGCGGGCAGTCTGTCCCTCCCGGCCAATGTTGCGCACGATGCCGCAGACGGTATCGGCGTTTTTGCCGTTTTCCAGTAGGATGCGCACCGCCTTTGCCAGATAGTCCGGCCTGCCCTTGGAGGAGGGATTATACAGCGCAACGCAGAAATCCCCCATAGCAGCGCAGGTCAGCCGTTTCTCAATGACCTCCCACGGGGTCAGCCGGTCGGAAAGGGAAATGACGCAGAAATCGTGCGCCAGTGGTGCGCCCAGCACTGCCCCGCCGCTGAGAGCAGCGGTCAGCCCGGGCACGATCTCCACGGCAACATCCGGGTAATCCGGGGCAAGCTCCAGCAGGGGACTTGCCATGCCGTATACCCCGGCATCGCCGGAGCAGACCAGCGCCACCCGCTTGCCGGTGCGTGCTTTTTCCAGTGCCCAGCGGCAGCGGTCAAGCTCCTGCGTCATGCCGGTGGAGTAGTATTCCTCGCAGGGGAATTCATCGCGGATGAGGTCAAGATAAACCTTATACCCGCAGATGGCGTCAACGCTTTCCAGCGTGTTTGCAGCCTGCTGGGTCATATAAAAAGGTTCGCCGGGGCCAAGCCCCACGACATAGACCACCTTCTCGGGACGGTCGATGTCAATTTCCATCACGTCAATCATTCTGCCACCTCCAGTCCGGGGCAAAGGGCCTGCATGCCAGCGCAAAGGTCACGCCGTTGCAAGCAAATTTCGGGTAAAATAAGCTGCCGTCTGCGTCCAGCACCGCCGCCCGTTCGCATACATTGTCTACCCCGATCACGTTCTGTACAAAAGCGGAGGGGGTGAACTGCCCGGGCAAGCTGCGCAGCTGTGCGGCAGAATAAAACCGCACCGGCCAGCCGTGCGCCAGACAAAAGGCCAGCAAGCCCGGCTCGTTTTGCTTCAGGTCGATGCTTGCAGCAGCGGTAACTGCCTGCGTAGCAAAGCCGTACCGGGCGCAGAAGGCAGCAAAGGCAGCATCCAGTGTGTCGGCGCTAGTGCCCCGCTTGCAGCCGATGCCCAGCACCCCAATGCGCGGCACAAGATGCAACGCCTGCCCGGTGGGGCAGAGGGTGAGTGCAAGGTCGGCTTTTTCCGGGGCATCGGCGGGGCAAAGCCCGGCGGGCGCAGTGCCCGTTATTAGGAAATCAGCCCAATAATGTACCGGTTGTCCGGCCAGTAATTTACCGCTGACCAGCTTGATGTGCTCCGGCTCCAGAACTATGCAGTTTTGGTGCTTTGCCCACTCGTCCACTGCAAAAATGCCGTGGGCATCGGTGGCGGTGGTGATCACCGGCACCGCACCGCATACAGCGGCAATGGCGCGTGCCAGATCATTCGCGCCGCCCAGATGCCCGGACAGAATAGGCACAGCAAACCGTCCGCATTCATCCACCACCACCACAGCCGGGTCGGTGGTCTTGCTCTTGCAGTGGGGCGCGATAGCCCGCACTGCAATGCCCGCTGCGCCTACAAATATCAGTGCATCCGACTGCACAAACTGCGTGCTTGTCCATTCGGCAAGAGAAGCGCCATCCTGTCCGCACCGGGCAACGCTGCCGGGCAGGGCATCGGCAAGGCGTTTTGCCAGCGCAAGACCGGTATCCGTAAAGGCAAGGTAGGCGCGGGTCATACCGGTTCTCCTTTGCGGAACTCGGTGGTAAAGGCAGGGTCATACAGCTTGCTGCGCTCGTACTGCGTGCCGAGAAAATCTCCCACTACGATAAGCGCCGTCTTGGTAATGCCCGCTGTACGGGTACACTCAGCCAAAGAACCAACCGTGCATCGCACGACTTTTTCTTCCGGCCAGCTGGCCTTGTATACCACAGCGGCGGGGGTGTCCGGTGTATAGGCACCCTGCAAAAGCGCCGCCTGCACCTTATCAATCAGCCCGATGGACAGAAAGATCACCATGGTCGCGCCGTGTGCGGCAAGGCTTGCCAGCTTTTCCCGCTCCGGCACGGGGGTGCGCCCCTCCATGCGGGTGATGATGACGGTCTGGCTGACCGTGGGCAGGGTATACTCGGCGTCCAGCGCAGCGGCAGCGCCGCAAAAGCTGGAGACACCGGGGGTATCATCGTAACAAATGCCGTCTGCATCCAGCGCATCCATCTGCTCCCGGATGGCACCGTACAGGCAGGGGTCGCCGGTGTGCAGACGCACGGTAGTTTTGCCTGCGGCTTCCATCCGGCGCATCACGTCCAGTACCTGCTCCAGCGTCATCTCGGCGCTGTTGTATATGGCGCAGCCCGGCTTTGCCAGCCCTAGCAGCGCCGGGTTGACCAAACTGCCTGCATAAATAATGCAGTCTGCGGCCTGCAAAAATGCTGCACCGCGCTGGGTGATCAGATCCGGTGCGCCGGGCCCGGCGCCCACAAAATGTACCATGTGCGTTACTCCTTCCATTTGTTCAGCAGGCGGGCGGCAGTCTCGGTCTGTCCCAGCGGGCCATGCTGATTTGAAAACAACACCGCACCCACCCGGAACGCCCCGCCCGCGCGGCGGTCGAGATGCAGCTGGATGGCGGCAAGCAGGCTTTGCAGCACCAGCTCCCGCAGCTTGGCTGTATCCAGAATCTCCAGACAGGCATCCGTGGTGGCGGCGTTGTACAGTGCGGTGCACACCTCCCGGCTAGCACCGCACAGGGCGGCGTGGGTGCAGAACAGCTCCGTGCGGCAGTCTGCCGTGTGGGAGTGGGTGTTCATAATGCCGCCTGCCAGCTTGCACAGCTTGCCGATATGCCCCACCAGCAGCACCTGTTCAAAGTGCGCCGCCGCTGCCATATCCAGCGTATCTCCGATAAAGTTGGAGGTCTTGACCACCGGGATAGCGGCAAACTGCGGATACGTTTCGTGCAGATAGTCCAGCCCGTAGTTGCCCGGGGCAAGAATGAGCCGCCGGTGGTCCTTTACCCGCAGCGCTGCCTGATTCATCTCCAATTGGATGGTATCCAAAATGGCCTGCTGACTCATGGGCTCCACGATACCGCTGGTGCCCAGCACCGACAGCCCGCCCTCCACCCCGATATGGGGGTTGAAAGTGCGCCGGGCTACCTCCTCCCCGCCGGGAATGGAGATGGTCACGGCAAAGCCGCCGGGGTAACAGGCGGCTTCCGCCTCCCGGCGCAGCGCCTCGGTGATCATCTGCCGGGGTACATGGTTGATAGCGGCCTGCCCGACCGGCTGGTCCAGTCCGGGCTTTGTCACCCGGCCAACCCCTGCGCCGCCGGTAATGCGTACCTCGGGCGTGCCGGGCAGCAACGCCACCGTGGCGGTCACCGGCAGACCGGTGGTCACGTCCACATCATCGCCGCCGTCCTTTTCAATGGCGCATTCCGCGCCCTCGGCAACGGTACGACAGAACAGGGGAGCCACCTCCACCACGATGCCCTTGGGTGCGCGCAGGGCGACCGTTTCCGGCGCAGTGCCGGTCAGCAGCAGCCGTGCAGCCCCGGCAGCAGCCAGCGCCGCACAGGTGCCGGTGGTGTAGCCGCAGCGCAGCAGCTTCTGCCCGCTGCGCACATAGTGCTCAAATTGAGGCTTTTCCGGCTTCGGCGGGTCAAAAACGGCGCTGTACTGTTCTTCCGTCAGGTCGTAGAGCGCCTTGATGTTTTCCCGGGCAAAGGCCTGTGCCGGGGGCATGGGAGCAGAGACGCCGTGCGGCGAAACGCAGATTACCGCGTCCGCAATCTTTTGCGCCATGTCCAGCTCGTGCAGGGTGACGATGACCGCAAGCTGCTGCTCATGCGCCAGTTTTTGTAGAATGGTCAGCAGCTCTATCTTGCCTTTTACATCTAAAAATGACGTGGGCTCGTCCAGCAGAAGCACCTGCGGCTGCTGACAGACCGCCCGCGCCAGCAGAATGCGCTGCCGCTGCCCGTCGCTGACGCAGTTGAAGTCCCGGTCGGCCAAATGCGCCGCGCCCACCAGTTCCAGCGCACTTTGTACCTGTTTTCTGTCCTCGGCAGAAAGGATGCCCAGCCGCCCGGTGTAGGGGATACGCCCCGCCGCCGCAAACTCAAAGCAGGTAGTCAGCTCGGTGCGGCGGGTGTGGGGCAGCATCAGCGCCAGCTTTTGCGCCCGGGCATTGCCGGGAATGCAGGCAAGCTCCTGTCCGTCCAGCAGTACGGCGCCGTCTAAGGGCGTCAACTGCCCGGCCAAGGTTTTGAGCAGGGTGGATTTGCCTGCGCCGTTCGGGCCAATGAGCGCCAGCACCTGCCCCTTGGCAGCGCCCAGCGCAATATCCCGGGCAAGGGCAGCTTTGCCGTAGCCGATGGCAAGTGTGTTGGCTTCAACAGAGTACTTCATCGCACATCCTCCCGGTTGCGGCGCAGCAGCAGCCCGATGACCACCGGTGCGCCGAATACAGCGGTGACTGCGCTGATGGAAAGCTCCATGGGCGCAAACAGGCTGCGGGCGATCAGATCACACAGCAGGCAGAACGCTGCCCCACCCAAGCAGCACCCGGGCAGCACATACAGCGGGCGGGCGCTGCCCAGCAGCTGCTTGACAAGGTGCGGCACCGCGATGCCCACAAAGGAGATGGGCCCCGCAAAGGCGGTAACACAGGCGGCCAGCAAACTGGAAAGCAGCACCAGCAGGCGGGAGAAACGCCGCACATCCACGCCCACGCTGCGGGCGTAGGCTTCGCCCATCTGGTAAGCTGCCATGGGCTTTGCAAGGCAGAAAGCTGCCGCCAGCGCGGGCAGCACCACCAGCGCTGCCGTGCGCACGTTGCCCCACGTCATGCCGGAAAAGCTGCCCTGCGACCAGTTGTGCAGGTTGACGATGCTGCTGTCCTGTGCAAAGGCCACCACAAACTCGGTGATGGCAGAGCAGATGTAACCGACCATCACGCCGCAGATTACAAGGATGCTCATGCGCTGCACCCGGCGGGCAGCGGCCAGCACAAAGGCCATGGCTGCCATAGCGCCCGCAAAGGCTGCCAGAATGAGCACGGCAGAGCTTGTCAGCAGGCCGTAGTTCAAAAACAGCACCATCACCAGCGCCACCGCCAGCTTAGCCCCGCTGGAAATGCCCATCACAAAGGGGCCGGCAATGGGGTTGGCAAAAAAGGTCTGCAACAGATAGCCCGCTGCCGAGAGCGCAGCGCCCAGCAATGCGGCCATCACCGCGCGGGGCAGGCGCAGCTGTGTGATAATGCCTACGCTCAGCGCGTCCTGTCCGCGTCCGGTCAGGGCGGCAAGCACAGTCTGCGGGGTAAGCGCAACGCTGCCCCAGAACAGGCTCACGGCAAACAGCACCGTCAGCAGCAGGGCAAGGCAGCAATAGGAGAAAACAAGGCGTTTGCGGCTGGTCATAAGCGGCTCCTCAGGTGATCTTGGTCAAAAAATGCAGGGTGTCGGGGTCGGCAGTTTCCCCGGTAAAAACAGCGTGGAGGTCCAGCATAAAATCTGCCAGCGCCATGCTCTGCTGGAAAAAGCTGGGTGTCGTGCACCAGATATTCCCGCTTTGCACCGCCTTGCACTCTGCCAGCAATGCGCAGCGGGCAAACAGTTCTTCTTTTGTCGAGATAGTGCCCTCGATGGTGCCGTTATAAATAAGCACATCGGCATCCTTGACCCCGTCGTAAAGATCCTCCAGCGGGATATTCATGGTGGAAAGGCTGTTGCCGCTGTCGGTAAGGGCCGTAAAAACGTATTCGCCACCGGCCATGCCGATCATCTGCGCCACATAGTCTCCGCTTTTGCGCACAGTGGCAAGGCCGCTGGATGTAATGGAGAAAAACGCGCAGCGTTTGCCGGTGGAGGGCTGTTCCAGCAGCGGTGCAATGCGCTGCGCCTGCCGGGCGAACACCTCCTCGGCAAGGGCTTCTTTGCCCAGCAAAATGCCGTACAGTTTGATCCATTCCATCCGCGCCAGCGGGCTGCTCTCGTAGCTGGAACGCTCCACCAGCACCGGAATGCCGAACCGCTCTAGCTGTTCCTTCACTTCCGGGGTGTGGTAGATCATGGTGTTTTCCACCGCAAGGCCGCATTCTGCGGTCAGGATGCGTTCGTAGTCCGGGGCGCTGTACTTGCCCGCGTAGGCGATGCGCCCGGACTGCATGGCCTGCTTTGCCTCGTCCAGATACCAGCCCTCGGCGCGGGTGCCGGAAAGGGCAATGCTGTCCAGCGCGTCCAGATGAAGGAACAAGTCCATAGCAGAGGTGGACACCAGATAGATGTTCTGCACCGGCTGCTGCAAAACGGTCACGCCTTCTGGCACGGTGCGCAGAGTGGCAGCGCCCTCCGGCCGGACAAGGAACTTTGCCTGTGCGTCCGGGATGGTCAGCAGGGTAGAGCCGTCCGCGTAGCAGTCGGCGGTAAACTGGGTGGCGTAGTCCAGCGGGTAGGCGTGGTCAAAAACCAGCTCGTCCGTATCGGCGGGTGCGGTGGGCGCGGCCGTGCAGCCTGCAAGCACCAGCGCGGCGGCGGGCAGAGCCTTTAAAAATTGTGCGCGGGTCAGCTTCATGGAAGGTTACTCCAAGGTAAAGGTCAGGGTGTATTCGATCTCGTGGGGCTTGCTCATGGCAACGGTGTCGGCGGTAACAGCCAGCGGGGTGTCCAGAGCAGCTACCGGGATCTCAAAGGTGGAGTTGCCCTCGGTGTTGGTGGGCAGATACTTCTCGCCGTCCACGATCATGTAGTCATAGTTGGGGCTGCTCCACACGATGGTGGCAGTCATCTTGCCGTCTGCCACGGTCAGGGCAGCGGGGCTTTCCACGGTGGCGCGGCCGGAGCCGCCCTCCAGCACCACGGCGGCGGTGTATGCACCATCTGCGGGGGTCTCGGCGGCCTGCTCCGTCTTAGGCTCGGCGTTGCGCACGCTGACAATATGGTCGTACCACTTGCCCTTGGTGCCCAGCAGTGCCAGCTGGAAGTCGGTGTCCAGTGCTTCTACTGGGATGTCGTAGCCGTACACTTCCTCCGTGGTGCCGTCCGCGTAGGTAACGGTGTCCACGGTGGGGATGAGCCAAGCGGTCTTGTTGGCCTCGGCATCGGCGGCAAGGCCGGGGTAGAGGTTCACGATCTTTTTGGAAGCCAGACTGACGTGGAAGGTCATCACGCCGTTTTCCACAGTCAGGGTGCCCTTGCCGTTGCAGGCTTCGCTGGTGTGGAACATACTGCTGTCGGTCTCGAAATCGGCGGTGTATACGCCGTCCGGCAGGGCGGCTTCGGCAGCGGCAGAGGAAGCTACCACGGAAGAAGCAACAGAGCTTGCCGCAGCAGAGGAGGCGGGGGCAGCCCCGCCGCAGCCTGCCAGAGAAGCAGCCAGTACCACACCGGCCAGAGAAACGACGATAAACTGTTTGCAGCGCATAAATAAATACCTCAGTATCCTAAATTTTTGCCCGGCGTCTAAGCTGCCGGGGCAGGGGGCACGTTCTCCTCGTGCGGGGAATGCGCCCATAAAAGAAGCCCTCTCCGTATGCTTGGCAGCGCCGGAGAGGGCTTCTGAATCCATTAGCCGTTCAGAAGATCCATAGCGGCCTTGGTATGTGCAATGTACAGCTGCTGGATATCCGCAATGCGGCCCAGACCGGAGATCTGGCAGTCCACATTCTCAAAGCAGCCTGCGGCGGTAAACTGGCTCAGCCAGCTGTCGGCGTCCTCACCGGCCATATCGTTGTTGGCGTGGTCGCCTGCCACCACCATCAGCGGGCGCAGGATGACTTTGGTGTAACCGGCAGCCTTTACAGCCTCAATGACAGCCTCGCAGGAGGTCTCCTCAGGCTCGCCCTCCACCGTGCCAATGAACACGTTGTCGTAGCCCAAGGTCTGCATGGTGGTCTGCATCTGGCTGTAGCTTACCTTGGCGGTGTGGCTGGTGCCGTGACCCATAAAGACAAAAGCAGTCTTGTCAGCGGCGGCAGCAGCGGCGCTGTCGTAACCGGCTTCCTTCACAGCGGCAGCGGTAACGGCCTTGGCAACAGCTTCCTTATCTGCATTGATGACGGAAGCATCTGCGCCGACCTCGCCCAGCAGGGGTTCGGCCACAGCGATACTCTCAAACTTGTCGCGGTACTGATCCAACATCTCGTTCATCTCATCGTACTCTGCACCGTGCATCAGATGGGTGGGCTGCACGATCAGGTTCTTCACGCCGTTTGCCACAGCGCGGTCCAGTGCCTGCTGCATGTTGTCAATCTTCTCACCATCGCGTGCCTGCACATGGTTGATGATGATCTGCGCGGTAAAGGCGCGGCGCACGCTCCAGTCGGGGTAAGCGGCCTGCAAAGCGTCCTCAATGCCCTTGATGTCGGCAGCGCGGCTGTCGTTGAAGGAGGTGCCGAAGGACACCACCAGCAGCTCGTTCTCGCCGATCTCATCGGCGTTGCGGGCATCGTCCTTGGAGGCATCGCCGGTGTCGCGGCCAAAGTAGTCGGGGTCGGCGTTCTCGCCCTCCACCAGCTCCTTCTGGGCATCGGTCAAAGCGTCCCAAGCGGCCTTTGCGGCTTCGCACTGGGCGTCGGTGTCGTCAGTGCGCTGCTGCACATAGATGGCATCGATCAGGTCTGCCACGTTCTGTGCAGCCAGTGCGTCAGCGTCTGCGCCGGAGGCTTCGCTGCTGGCGGCAGAACTGGCAGCAACAGAGGAAGCCGTGCTGGAGGCAGCCCCGCCGCAGCCGGTCAGTACACCGGCGCACAGAGCCAGAGCAGTCAGAGCGGCCACCGTTTTGCGGATGTTGCGTTTTTTCATCTTGTTTTCCTTTCCTGATGTGGGTAAAATACGGCGCCGAACAGAAGGGTACAGGAAAGAGCAACGGCAAAAAACGGGGTCTTCTGCTTGCGAAATGGCAAAGCAAAAAGACCCCGTATCTTACAGGCTTTTTGGTACAACCAATTCCTCGTGATCTGGGGCGGCAAAGCCCCGGTACCAACAGCGGGCAGGTTTCCTGACTGAAAGATCAACGCCCGCTGCCGCCTTCCCAAGCCGGATGGCTCAGTGACCGGTGCAAAAGCACCCTGACAGTGGACTCCCTTATCACAGTGACGAGATCGTGCGGGATCTGCACCCGCTTCCCTTTTAACGTTCCTGCCGCCGCCCGGTGGGGCAAAGTGACGGAACGCACCTGCTGTTTTCTGTTCAGTTCGTCAAAAAGTATAGCACAGCCCTATACAAAACGCAAGAAAAAACGGAGAAATGCTTGACCTTCCCCCCGCCGGAAGGTGTATACTTGGCTCGAAACTGAAAGCGAGGAGGCAGCCCATGTTAAAAATAGAGCATCTGACCAAAACCTACGGCGGAAAGCCCGCCGTGCAGGACCTTTGTCTGCACATCCGCCCGGGGGAACTGTGCGCCTTTATCGGCCACAACGGCGCGGGCAAGACCACTACCTTAAAATGCTGCTGCGGCATTCAGCAGTTCGATGCCGGGAAAATTTATGTGGACGGCATTTCTGTGCGGGAAAACCCGCTGGAATGCAAGCGTCGCTTGGCTTACCTGCCGGATGACCCGCAGCTTTACGATTATATGACCGGCATCCAGTACCTTGATTTTATCGCAGACATCTTCGGCGTAAGCGCGGCACAGCGGGCGCAGCGCATCCGGCAATACGGCGATGCCTTTGGCCTGACACAGGATCTTGCGCAGTCCATCGGGGCGTACTCCCACGGCATGAAGCAGAAGCTGACCATCATTGCGGCGCTGCTGCACGAGCCGAAGCTCATCCTGATGGACGAGCCTTTTGTCGGGCTGGACCCGCTTGCTTCCCATCAGCTCAAGACCCAGATGAAGGCTTTTTGTGCGCAGGGCGGTGCGATCTTCTTCTCCACCCATGTTTTGGAAGTGGCTGAAAAGCTCTGCGACCGGGTAGCCATTCTGCGTAAAGGTCAGCTGGTGCGCGAGGGCGCTATGGAGCAGGTGCGCGGTGACGATACGCTGGAAGAGGTCTTTCTGGAGCTGGAGGATACGGGGGAAGCGCTATGATCCGTGCATTGCTCAAAAAACAGCTTTTGGAACTGGGTGCGGCCTTTGTACGCAGCAGCAAAACTGGCAAGCGGCGCTCCCGGGTAGAAGCCCTTGGCTACGCACTGCTGTTTACGGTGCTGATCCTGCTGGTCATGCTCAGCTTTGGCTCGATGGCGCTGCCTATGGCAATAACGCTGGTGCCGCAGGGGCTGGACTGGCTCTATTTTGTGCTGATGGGGCTTTCGGCGCTGACGGTCAGCGTGCTGGCCAGCGCCTTTACCAGCTACGGGCATTTGTTCCGCTGCCGGGATAACCAGCAGCTGCTGGCGCTGCCCATCCCGCCGGGCGCAGTTTTTGCAGTGCGCTGCGGCGGGGTGTACCTGACCGGGCTTATCTATCTGCTGCTGGCGTGGGTGCCCTCGGTGGTCTGCTATGCGCTGGCAGCACCCCGCCCCGGCGGAGCCCTGCTGGCGGCGCTGCCGGTAGCGCTGGCGCTGGCGGGGGTCTCCATGGTGTTGGCCGTTCTGCTGGGCTGGGCGGTGGCGCTGCTCAACCGCCGTGCCCGGCACAAAAGCCTTGTTACAGTGGTGGGTACGCTGCTTTTTCTGGCGGTCTACTATGCAGCGTTCTGCTGGGTGGGCAATGCGGTAGATGCCCTTGTGCTGGATGCCGTACAGGCGGGCGCTGCGGCCGGGCGTGCCGCCGCACCGCTGCGTCTGCTGGGTCTAGCCGCAGTGGGCGATATTCCGGCACTGCTGCTATTGCTGGCGCTGGCTGCGGCCTGTGTGCTGCTCTGCGGCAAGGTGCTGGCAAAGCCGTATCTGCGGCTGTTGACCCTTGAACCGGGCAGAGCCAAAGCGGAGTACAGCGCAAAAACGCAAAAAAAGCAGTCCCCGCGCCGGGCATTGCTGCGGCGGGAACTGCTGCATCTGTGGGCTTGCCCTATATGGCTGCTCAACTGTGCACTGAGCAGTCTGCTGCTGCCGGTGCTGGGCGTGGCAGCGCTGTGGAAAGCCGCTGCCCTGCGTGCCTTTACCGCAGCTTACCCGCCCGAGAGCCTGCCCATACTGGTGTGCGGGGCGGTGTGCACCGCAGCCGCCATGAACTTTATCACAGCGCCCTCGGTGTCGCTGGAGGGGGGCACTCTTTGGCTGCTGCAAAGCCTGCCGGTTGCCCCGCAGCAGGTGCTGCGGGCAAAGGTGGAGCTGCAATTGCTGCTCACGCTGCCGGGGGCGTGGTTGTGCGCCGGGTGCGCCATGGCGGCGCTGCGCATTCCGGCATGGCAGGGACTGCCGGTGCTGGCAGTGCTGGCAGCCTTTGTGTGGCTGACAGCGCAGTTTGGGCTTGTTTTGGGGCTGTGTCTGCCCAACCTCCACTGGGTCAGCGAGGCCGCCGTGGTCAAGCGGAGCGCCGCCAGTATGCTGGCGATGTTCGGCGGGTGGCTGCTGGCGGGCGGGGTGCTGTTTTTACCCCTGAGCCTGCTGGACTACGCCGTGCCGCCGCTGGCCGCGCAAAGTACTTGTCTGGCCGTTCTGCTGGGACTGGATTTGCTGCTGCACCGCTGGCTGTGCACCCGCGGCGCAGCCCGGTTTGCCGCCCTGCACTGAAGTGGGACGATTTGGAATGCCCTCCGCTTTGCTTTGGGCATATTCAGCGGAAAAATCATTTGAATAGAGCAAAATCGGGTAGCCCTCAGGCTGCCCGATTTTGCATTTTCACGGGAGGGGCGTAATGGAAAACAGCAGAATGCAGGGCCTGTTTCCTGCGGAAACAGAAGCACTGCGGGCAGACTGATACTTTCTCAATTACACCGGGGCAGGGTATAAAAACTCTATTTGCCCGTTACAGCGCATCCAATGCGGTGCGGGCGGCGCGGATGTTTGCTTCGCTGGTCTGCCAAATCTCAAACTCCGAAAAGCCCGGCAGACCCATGGGCACGCCCTCCCGCCGGAAGGTCATGCGGCTGTCCAGCACCTGCTTGCCGGAAAGGTGGAACGCCCGGGCACCGGTCTGGGCGGCAAGGGCGGGAATGTTGGCGGCGCTCACGCCTGCGCCCACCAATATTTCCACCTCCTGCCCGGCAGCTTCCACCAGCTGGTGCAGCAGGGCAGCACCCTGCGGGGCGCTTGCGGCCTGTCCGCTGGTCAGGATGGTAGCAAGCCCCAGCTGCTTTGCGGCTTCCAGTGCGGCAAAGGGGTTGCAGCAGACATCAAAGGCGCGGTGCAGGGTGCAGTCCACGGTGCGGTGTGCTTTTTCTGCCGCCTGCTGGGTTGCGGCGTAGATGGGGCGCAGGGCATCGGTGTCCAGCGCGCCCGCCGGGGTCAGCACGCCGGTCACGATGCCGTCTGCACCGGCTGCGACCAGCTCGGCGGCGCATTCGACCATCTGTGCCAGCTCGTAGCGGTCGTAGCAGAAATCGCCAAAGCGGGGACGGATAAGCGCCCGCACCGGCAGACCGGTCTCGGCCTTGACCTGACGCAGCAGGGCAGGGGAAGGGGTGGTGCCGCCGATAATCAAGTCGGCGCATAGCTCCAGCCGGTCAGCGCCGCCGCGTTTTGCCGCCAGCGCGCTGGCGGTGCTGTCTACGCAAACTTCCAAAGTGCAGTGCATAGCGATACCTCCATCTACAAAAAACGATTTTGAATGGCCGCCGCGCTGCTTTGGCCATTTTCAGCGGAATGAATATTTTATTATCAATGGGAAAATCTGCGGATTTTCCCATTGATTTTTTCACAGGAGGAGAGCAAAGGAAAAGTGCTTTTGTTCGATGCTGTGCTCTAAAAAAGGCTGTTGCGCCATGATATGTGCAACAGCCTCGGGGAGTTATGGTTTATTTTACGCTTTCAAGGAAGCGGACAAAACCGGCGCGGCCTGCTTCATCCAGCTTATACACACCGGCATCGGCCAGCACCTGTGCGAACACATGGCCCACCTCGTCCTGCAGGATGGTGTGGACGTTCTCTGCGTTCAGCTCCAGGTGCTTTACAAGGATCTCCCCGGCCCACGCAGCGTGCTTTTGCAGGGTTTCGGGGTACTCTGCGGTGGGCAGGTGCGCCACCAGCACATCGGCAAGGTCGAGCAGTTCCTGCTTCAGGCGGCTGGGCAGCACAGCCAGACCCATCACCTCGATGAGACCGATGTTCTCCTTTTTGATGTGGTGCAGCTTGGCATGGGGGTGGTACACGCCCAGCGGATGCTCCGGGGTGGTGATGTTGTTGCGCAGCACCAAGTCCAGCTGATACTTGCCGTCCCGCATCCGGGCGATGGGGGTAATGGTGTTGTGGGGTTCGCCATCGGTCTCGGCGAAGATAAAGCAGCTCTCGTCGGTGTAGCCGCGCCATGCAGTCAGCAGTTTATCGGCCAGTTCTACAAGGCGTGCATCGTCCGCACAGGTCAGACGGATGCAGCTCATGGGCCAGTGCACGATGCCGGCCTCCACGTCCTCAAAGCCGGGGAACGTCCAAGGTTTTTCAATGGGAGCCTTGGCCATGGCGAACTCGTAGTGACCGCCCTGGAAGTGGTCGTGGCTCAGAATGCTGCCGCCCACGATGGGCAAATCGGCGTTGCTGCCCACAAAGTAGTGGGGGAACAGACCCACAAAATCCAGCAGCTTGCGGAAGGTCGCCCGCTCGATTTTCATAGGGGTGTGCTGGTTGTTGAACACGATGCAGTGCTCGTTGTAGTAGACGTAGGGGCTGTACTGCAAATTCCACGCGCTGTCGTTGATGGTCAGCGGGATGATGCGGTGGTTTTCGCGCGCGGGGTGGTTCATGCGGCCTGCGTAGCCCTCGTTCTCCACGCACAGCTGACACTTGGGGTAAGCGCTCTGGGGTGCAAGCTTTGCGGCGGCAATGGCCTTGGGGTCTTTTTCCGGCTTGGACAGGTTGATGGTGATATCCAGATCGCCGTACTCGGTCTTGGTGACCCACTTCAGATCGCGCTTGATACGGTAGCGGCGGATGTAGTCGGTGTCCTGACTAAACTTGTAGAACCAGTCGGTGGCGGCCTGCGGACCTTCGTTTTCGTACCGCTCCTCAAAGTTTGCGCGCACAATGCTGGGGCGCGGGGTCAGCACGCCCATCAGTTTGGTGTCGAACAAATCGCGTGCGGTGGAGTTATCCGCGCACACGCCGCGGGCAACGGCATCGTCCACGAGGGTCTTGAGGATGCTTTCCAGATCGGTGTAGCATACCTCACTGTCCGGGGCAGTAAAGTCGTCCAGCTGCATGGTCATCAGCAGCTGGTTGCGGATATAGATCTCGTCATCGGGCAAGATCAGCCCGGTGTCCAGCCCGTAGTTCACGAGCTGCTGGATAGCAGTGGAGATCACAGCACAGCACCTCCCTCAGGACGGATGTTCAGCACATGGCAGCGGCCCGCGCCGAGGATCTTTTCCATGTTGGTCTTGAAGTCTGCCAGCATCTCCACCGGCACAAAGGCCTGCACCGTACCGGCAAAACCGCCGCCGTGCACGCGCACAGCGCCTTTGCCGCCCAGATAATGCTTGGCAGCGGCGATGGTCACAGCCACCTCCTGATGCTCCTTGTAACCGGCGGGGATGACGTTCTGCAGGTATTCCCAGCTGCTGTCGCCGGAGGCAGTCACCATCTGCAAAAAGGCGTCAAAGTCGCCCTCGCGCAGGGCGGCCACCTGCTGGGGCACGCGGTCATTATCGGCGTAGAAGTGGAAGGCGCGCAGCACAGCGCGGTCGCCGCACTGCTTGCGGCAGGCCGGGATGTTTGCAAGGAAGGTCTCAAAGGGCACGTCCCGCAGCACCTCGCCGCCGCACACAGCGGCCACAGCGCGGCACTCGTTGGGGATGGCGGCGTACTCGTCGGTCAGGTCCGCATGGTCTGCACCGGAGTCCAGAATGCACAGCGCCAGACCAGCCTTGGAGAAGTCCACCTGCACCGGCTCCACGTCGGGGTTTGCCTTGTCAGCAAAGTCGATGGTGATAATGTTGCCCACGCTGGAAGCCATCTGATCCATCAGACCACAGGGCTTGCCAAAGTAGACGTTCTCTGCCCACTGGCCAATCTGCGCAATGGCGATGGGGGAGACCTTTTCATCCATGAAGCAGTCGTTCAAAATCACGCCGACCAGCACCTCAAAGGCGGCAGAGGAAGAAACGCCGCTGCCCTTGGGCACGTTGGAGGAGATGTACACGTCCAGACCGGACAGCTTTGCGCCGCGCTGACGGAAAGCTTCGCACTCGCCGCGCAGCAGGGAAGCGGTGGTATTTTCCTCCTCCTTGCGGGCGGTCAGGTCGTCAAGGTCGATAACGCACAGGTCGTAGCCCTCGCTCTGCACGCGCAGCTGGTTCAGGCTGTTGGGGGCGGCAGCGGCGATCATGTCAATGTTCACGCTGCCAGCCAGTACACGGCCATGCTGGTGGTCGGTGTGGTTGCCGCCGATCTCGGTGCGGCCGGGGGCACTATACAGACCGGCCTCGGTATGTGCGCCGAAGGTGGTCTCTAACCCGTCCAGAACAGCCGTATAACGGGCTGCCTGTGCAGGGGTCTCGTTGGGGGTGCAGCAGTACAGCGCAGCCAGACGCGCAGCGTGTGCGCCCTCGGTCAGTTCCTGCTTCCAGGTGGAAATGGACTTCATCATGGAAATTTCCTCCTACTATTATGATCGGAAAAGTCGATGCAGCCGTTCGCAGCTGCCGTAGCTGCTTCTATAATAGTCAAACACAGCGAAAAAAACCATGTGTTATTGTTGCATCTCAATGAAAAGTTGCAAAAAACGCCGGTGAAAGTCGATTGGCGCTGCCGAACAAATAAAATAAAAATTTTTCCAGCATATCAAAATGCTTGGCATAAATGCACACAAATCTCGGAATTTTGAGCGCAGCACCCAAAAAAGACGGGATGGAAAATTGCACTTTGCACAAAAACACCCCCGCGCCGATGCAGCCATCGGGTGCGGGGGTGGGGTTCAGCGGGTAAATTCGCTGCCGGTCAGTCCGTCAAGGTTCAGCATTCCTTCCAGTGCGGCAATGTCGGCGTTCACGTCCAGCGCATCGGCTTGGAACAGCTTGTCCAGTTGGTTTTCAAAGGCGGTCACCAGCAGGTCCATGCTGCGCTCGATGCTGTGCTTGGCGTCGGTAATGTTCGTGCCCTCCACCGCCTGCCCGGAAAGGCTGGCGTAGGTGTTCAGCAGCTTGAGTGCAGTGGGCAGATAGTAGTTCATAAACTTTTGCAGCTGCGCTTTTTTGTCCGGGTCTTTTTGCGCCAGCGCAAAAATGCGCCCGCTGACTTCTTCCAGCCGGGAGATCTTCTGGCTCATCACCGGGTCTGGGATGGCATCGTTCACCTCCCGCAGCTGGCGCAGCAGGGCGGCATACTCGCCCTCTGCGGCGGGCTTGGGTTTGGGTGCCGGAGCCGATGCGGGCTTTTTCGGCTGTGGCGCTGCGCCCCGCACCACCAGCGTGTCGGTGCGGTTGTCAATGTAGGCGTCTGCACCGAAGTATCCGTGCTCGATGGCGCTTTTTACGGCAGCGCGTCCCCGGGCGGCGTCCACCCCGGCGGCGGCAAACAGTTCCGGCAGGGGGATATTATCCCGCTCGCCCACAACCTTATCCAGCAGCCGCTCCAGCTTGCGGGTGCTGTTCATCCGCAGACCGGTCAGCAGCGCACCGCCGCCGCCGATGGCCATGACGATATCGGAAAACAGCTCCCCGGGGTCAGGCAGCACCTGCCATGCACCGATGATATCCACCGCATCCGTCACCCCGGCAAACAGGAAAACGGCACCCATGATGGTGCAGAGGGTGGCAATGTTTTTATGCCACTGCTTGGCGCTTTTCTGCTCTGCCGTGGGGACGTCCTGCCCATCGGATGCGTCCGTGTTTTGCATTGGCGCAGGCTCTAGGTCGGGGCGGTAGTCGCCCCGGGCGCGGGCGGCTTCCTGCTCCTCCTTCTGCATCTTTTGGTCAATGCCCTTCAGGATGAACAGCAGCACCCCCAACGGCCCGGACATCGCCATGACGATAAAGATGGCAATGGTGGGAATCTTTGCAAAATAATGTTTTCTCGGCTCCATGAAATAAATTTCCTTTCACAGAAAGATAAAAATAAAAGACCGCGTTCCACTCTATTATAGCGGAGCGCGGCCTTTTTGTTAAGGGGGTATTTCTGTTCCCGTGAAAATGCGCTTGGAACGGTCCGCAGACCGCGACAAGCGCAAAATTAAAAATCATCAGCAACAAAAGAAGCCGCTGCGCAAAACACAGCGGCCTCTCCATAAAAGCTTACTTCATCAGGCTGCAAACGGCCTCGGCATAAGCGGCGGGGTCATCCACGGGCAGACCCTCGATCAGCTGTGCCTGTGCGTACAGCAGGGTACTGTACTTGTTCAGCTTCTCGGTGTCGCCAGCCTCCTGTGCGGCCTTCAGGGCAGCAAACACGGGGTGGTTCACGTTCAGCTCCAGCACCTTGTCGCTCTTCACGCCCTCGCTGCCGGGCTGCTTGGACAGCACCTTCTCCATCTCGATGGACAGCGGGCCGTCAGCGCTCAGGCAGACGGGGTGATCCTTCAGGCGGGTGGAGACCTTGACCTCCTTCACCTTGCCGTTCAGTGCGTCCTTCATGGCATCGAACAGAGCCTTGTTCTCGGCGGTGGCATCCTCGGCGGCCTTCTTCTCCTCTTCGGATTCCAGACCCAGATCACCGCTGTTCACGTTCTTGAACTCCACGGTGCCGTCCTTGCCCTCGGCATCCTTGCGGGGGTAGCTGTGCAGGATCTGCAGGCAGAACTCATCCACATCCTCGGTCAGCAGCAGCACGTCAAAGCCCTTGTCAAGCACCAGTTCTGCGGAGGGCAGCTTTGCCAGACGGTCGGTGGAGTCGCCTGCGGCAAAGTAGATGTACTTCTGCTCAGCGGGCATCTTGTCGATGTACTCCTGCAGGGTGACCATCTTCTGCTCCTTGGCAGACCAGAACAGCAGCAGGTCGCGCAGCAGCTCGGCGTGCATTCCGTAGTCAGAGTAGGCACCAAACTTGATCTGACGGCCGAACTCCTTCCAGAACTCCTCGTACTTTGCACGGTCGTTGTTCAGCATGGCGTGCAGCTCGTTTTTGATCTTCTTTTCCAGTGCGTTGTGGATCAGCTTCAGCTGGCTGTCCTTCTGCAGCATCTCACGGCTGATGTTCAGGCTCAGATCCTGACTATCCACGATGCCCTTTACAAAACTGAAGTAATCCGGCAGCAGGTCGGCGCACTTTTCCATAATGAGTACGCCGGAAGCGTACAGTGCCAGACCCTTCTCGTAGTCCTTGGTGTAGAAGTCGTAGGGACGGTGGCTGGGCACGAACAGCAGGGCATTGTAGTTGGCAGTGCCCTCGGTGCGGCTCACGATGACCCGGGCGGGGTCGGCGTAATCGCCGAACTTATCCTTATAGAAGCTGTTGTACTCCTCGTCGGTCACTTCGCTCTTCTGCTTTTTCCAGATGGGGATCATGCTGTTCAGGGTTTCCAGCTCGGTGTAGGTCTCCCACTCCGGCTTGTAATCCTCGGGCTTGGGGTCCGGTTCCGGCTTCTGACGGCTCTTTTCACGCTCCATCTGGATGGGGTAGCGCACATAGTCGCTGTACTTCTTCACGATGGCCACAATGCCGTACTCATCCAGGAAGTTGTCGTATTTCTCAGTGTCGGTATCCGGCTTGATGTGCAGGATGATCTGGGTGCCCACGGTATCTTTCTGGGCGGGGGTCATCTCGTAGCCATCCACACCGGAGGACTCCCACTGCCATGCCTCGTCCGAGCCATAAGCCTTGGAGATGACGGTCAGCTTATCGGCCACCATAAAGGCGGAGTAGAAGCCCACGCCGAACTGACCGATGATGTCGATGTTCTCGTCCTTGTTGTCCTTCTTGAAATCCAGAGAGCCGGAGTGTGCAATGGTGCCCAGATTCTGCTCCAGCTCTTCCTTGGTCATACCGATGCCGTTATCCTCCACGGTCAGGATGCGGTTTTCCTTATCGCGGGTGATGAGGATGCGGAAATCGCCCTTGTTCATGCCCACGGAGGTGTCGGTCAGGCTCTTATAATACAGCTTGTCGATGGCGTCCGAAGCGTTGGAAATCAGCTCCCGCAGAAAAATTTCCTTATTGGTATAGATGGAGTTGATCATCATATCCATCAGTTTTTTGCTCTCTGCCTGAAATTCTTTCTTGGCCATAATACAAAACCTCTTTTATCACATATTTGGTGCGCCGTGCCCGGCAAACTGCCGGGATGCTTAGCACTCATAACTTCTGAGTGCTAATATACAACGACTTGAAGGGAAAATCAAGGCTTTTCATAAAAAGTTAAAAAAGTAAAAGATTTGCTGCCCCGGTGCACGAAACGGTGCGCCGGATTCGTTTCTTATATGGAAAACAAAATTTTCTTGCAAAGTCTTTCCCACTTTTGCGCGGACTGTGCTATAATGGAGCGAGTATGCCGGAAGGATGTGAGAAAATGTCAAAACAGGGCGATGCCGCTTACGCATGGTTCTTGCAGGGCTATAATTGCAGTCAGAGCGTGGTGGCGGCGTTTGCACCGCAGCTTGGTCTGACCGAGGAGATGGCGCTGCGCCTTTCCGCAGGGTTTGGCGCAGGCATTGGCCGGATGCGGGAGGTGTGCGGGGCGTTCTGCGGCGTGGTGACCGTGCTGAGCATGGTCTATGCCGACCCCGCCGACCCCAAGGATAAATCCCGGATGTACGCACTGGTGCAGCAGGCGGCAGAGCAGTACCGCAGCCGCAACGGCGGCGGCAGCATCATCTGCCGGGAGCTGCTGGCAAAGGCAGGTGCTGCCCCCACCGGGGGTACGGCGGCAGAGGAACGCACCGCAGACTATTATAAAAAGCGCCCCTGTCCGGAGCTGTGCCGCCTGTGCGCAGACCTATGCGCGGAATTTATTGCAGCCCACCCGGAAGGGCGGCACGGCTTTTATAAGGAGGAAGCGTAAATGCAGCTTGAGCAACTGGAACTGACCGGCGGCGGTACGCTGACGCTCTACCTACGGGAGAGCGTGGAAGCCATGCCGCATTTCCGGCAGCGCCCGCTGGTACTGGTGGTGCCCGGCGGCGGCTATAACCACGTCAGCCCTCGGGAGGGCGACCCCGTAGCGCTGCAATTTGCGGCGGCGGGATATCACACGGCGGTACTGCACTACGCAGTAGGGGAGAACGCCCGGGATGCGCTGCCCATGCGGCAGCTGGCACAGGCCATCGGCCTTGTGCGGCAGCACGCGGCGCAGTGGAATATTCTGCCGGATAAGATCGCTTTGTGCGGTTTTTCCGCAGGCGGGCATCTGGCACTGTCCGGTGCAGTGTGGGACATCCCCGGCATGGCAGACCAGCCGCGCCCCAACGCACTGCTGCTGGCCTACCCGGTGGTCACCGCCGGAGAATACGCCCACAGGGGCAGCTTTGTGCAGCTGACAGGCACGCAGGACATTGCCGCCCACCAGCGCTTTACGCTGGAAGATAAAATCACCCCCGCCGCACCACCGGTGTTCGTCTGGCATACCATGGAGGACGAGACCGTCCCGGTGGAAAACACCCTGCTGCTGCTCGGTGCCCTGCACAAGGCGGGCGTGCCGTGCGAGGCGCACCTGTTTGAAAAGGGCTGCCACGGCACCAGCATCTCCACCCCGGAGGTGGACGCCGACAGCGCCCACCGCAACCGCTGGGTACAGCTTGCGGTGGAATGGCTGAACGATACCTTTTCCTTCAAAGCCTGAGATAACCGACTGAAACAGGAAAAGCGTGTGTAAATTTTAGTCATACCTACAAAAAATTCACAAATAAACCGTTGACTTGCACAGGCGTATGCCGTATACTGTCCAACGGGGGTAAAACCACGAAAGAAGGAAACAAAAATGGTTATGGATCCCACACTGCCGCGCATCAAGGTGCGCGATTTGCTCATGCAGGCATTTCTCACCGGCTGGGAGCGCTCTGATAAGAGCACTTCGCAGGACGAGTATCTGCAAAGCTCCATTCAGGTCATTGAGATGCTGCAGGTAGAACCGGAAAACCTCTACGCAGAGGAAGGCCTTGGTCTGCCGGATGGCGAAGAGGTCGATCATCTGGATGATCTGCTGCGGGCAGACGGCTTCTGGCTGTATTACGGGGTGGAAGCGGAAAACTTCTTCCTCATCCAGTGGTACCCGGACGAAGCCGCTGCCAATGCAAAGCTTGCCCAGCTGGAAGAACTGGGCGATGGCAAGCAGTATCTGGTAGACCTGACCCTCAAGCGGGCGAACCCTTCCAACGCCGAAAACTTCGGCAATTCCAATCCGGTGCAGCTCCGCTCCTGAAACAAACGTTAACGTATTGAGTTGAAAGGAAATTTTGCTCATGCAGCTTTCTGTTACGGAACGCGAACAGCTTTATGCCATTCTGGAAAAATACGATCAGAACCCCAAGGTGCAGCAGATGCGGGAGTTCATCCAGCACGGGGATGTTACCACCTATCAGCACTGCAAAAACGTGGTGCTGGTCAGCTGCTGGCTGAACCACCGCCTGCATCTGGGCGCGGACGAGACCTCGCTGGCTGTCGGTGCCTTCCTGCACGATTTTTACCTATATGACTGGCACAAAAAGGGTACCTTCCACGGCATCCACCGCCTGTTCGAGATGCACGGCTTCTCCCACCCGAGCCGCGCCTGCGTCAATGCGGAAAAGGTGTTCCATATCACCAAAAAGGAACAGAGCATCATTTCCAGCCACATGTGGCCGCTGACCTTCCGTCATGTGCCCAGCTGCCGCGAGGCCATCATCGTCTGCCTTGCCGATAAGTACTGCGCTGTGGTGGAAAGTATGTTCAAGCGCAGCCGCGTGGCTGCCGCCAAAAACGCCGACGGCGAATACGACGAGTGGTAAAAC
>CAKSZF010000010.1 GCA_934525405.1 uncultured Faecalibacterium sp. | reverse complement strand
TCCTTTTGCAGCAGATCACGATCCTCCCGCAGATCCCGGATACGTTGATACATGGTGTTTACCTCAAAGGCTTTATTCAAGGTAAAGTATAGGCATAACGAAATGTTATATTGACATATAAAACAAAATGTTATATTATGGTATCGTGCCGGGCACAACTATGAATATCCGGCGCAAAAGGGGGAGAGCATCATGAAACTGAAATTCCGGCAAACGGTGACCTGCAACCATCTTACGCTTGCAAGGGTCAGCAAAACCATCGACTGGCAGCAGCCGCTGCCCCGGTGCGGAGAATATGTGACCGGGCTGGATACGCTGGACGGCGAACAGGAACTGCCGGTGCGCAAGCTGCTGCACCGGACACAGGACGGCAGCTGTCTTGCAGAGCTGCCGAGCTTTAACATCGCACAGCTGCGGCTTTCGTACCGGGAGCTGGAGCAGCTGGCAGCAAAAAAGGGCTGGACGCTGCAAAAGCTGTAAAAAACTTAAATTTCCCTCTTGCATTCTGGCCGATTCGTGCTATAATAGTAAGGCAATCGTTTCCAAGGCCGCTCGACGGGGTAGCCGATATTGAAGGTTGTGATGGGCACATACATTTATAATATGGCCCCAATAAGTCAGAACCAGAAATGAGGTGAAAAGAATGAAACAGGGTATCCATCCGAACTACGTTGACTGCACCATCACCTGCGCATGCGGCAACGTCATTAAGACTCGTTCCACCAAGCCTGAGATCCACGTCGAAGTTTGCTCCAAGTGCCATCCTTTCTACACTGGCAAGCAGAAGCTGGTTGACACCGGCGGACGTGTTGAGCGCTTCAACAAGCGTTTCGGCCGTAAGTAATTATAGGCTATCTCATGCCGCTTCCTTCGGGAGGCGGCATTTTTGCGTTTTTTCACAGGCAAATGTTTTATTTTCCCACACAGGATTGTCTTAATTTAAACACATTTTCCATCTAAACTATAGCAGTTCCAAACCGGAAAGCGCTGGCTCTACGCCGCTTTCCACAAAACAGCTTCTGAAATAAAAGGAGAGTTTGCTGTGATCGAAGTTTCTCACCTGAGCAAGTCCTACGGCAGCCGCCCTGCCGTGCAGGATCTCTCGTTTACGGTGCCGGACGGCCAAATCTACGGTCTGCTTGGCCCCAACGGCGCGGGGAAATCCACCATTATGAATATCCTTACCGGCTATCTGGCCCCCACCGAGGGCGAGGTGAAGGTGGCCGGGTTCCGTCTGCCGGAGCAGGCGCAGCAGGCCAAAGCCTGTGTGGGCTACCTGCCGGAGCAGCCGCCGCTCTACCCGGAAATGACCGTGCAGGAGTATCTGGACTTTGTGGCAGAGCTTAAGGGGGTAAAGCACGCGCAGCGCAAGCAGCAAGTGCTGGCTGCCGCCCGCCGCACCGGGCTGGAAGAAGTGCTGCCCCGGGTCATCCGCAGCCTGTCCAAGGGCTATCGTCAGCGGGTGGGCATTGCGCAGGCACTGCTGGGTAGTCCGCAGCTCATCATTCTGGACGAACCCACCGTAGGGCTGGACCCCGCACAGGTCATCGAGATCCGCAACCTCATCCGGGAGCTGGGCAAGGCGCACACGGTCATCCTGTCCAGCCACATCCTCAGCGAGGTGCAGGCGGTGTGCCAGCAGGTGCTCATCCTCTCCAAGGGACGTCTGGTGGCTGTTGGCAGCCCGGAGGAGCTGGGCGAGACTCTGAACCCCGGCAGCCGCCTGCGTGCCACCGCGCAGGGCGAGCCCGACACCGTGCTGGCAGCTGTGCGCAGCGTGCCGGGTATCTGCCGGGTAGAGCTGGAAAGTGCCGCAGACGGTCAGGTCACCTTTACCGCCGAGAGCGAGGATGCCGCCGACCGCCGCGCTGCCGTGTCCCGGGCGCTGACCGAGGCGGGCTGCACCGTGCTGGCGCTTGCCGCCGAGAACCGCAGCCTTGAGGAAGTATTCCTTGCACTGACCGAAAAAACGCCGGAGCAGGAAGCCCCGGCAGAAGGGGAGGAGAATTGAGATGCTGGCCATCTTTAAACGAGAACTCCGCAGCTGCTTTCACGGCATGATTGGTGCGGTGCTTACTGCCTTTATGCTGGCGGCTACGGCTATCTATTTTGTGGCGCTGAATCTGGGCTATGGTCTGCCGGATTTTGGCTACTACACGCTGTACCGCACTATTTTTGTGCTGCTGCTCTACATTCCGGTGCTCACCATGCGTTCCTTTGCGGAGGAACGCCACAGTCGCACCGACCAGCTGCTGCTCACAAGCCCGGTGTCGGTGGGCGGCATCGTGCTGGGCAAATATTTTGCCCTTTGCGTCATTTTTGCGCTGCCCTGCCTTGTGGATGCGGGCATGATCCTTGTGCTGAAAGCACTAGGCGCTACCGGCACCAGTACACTGGCCAACTTTTCCGCGCTGCTGTGCTATTACCTCATGGGCTGCGCCGCCATTGCCATCGGGGTGTTCCTTTCCAGCCTGACCGAAAACCAGATCATCGCCGCCGTGTCCGGCGTGGCGGCGCTGCTGCTGGCTTATATGATGCCCAGCCTGCGCACCATGTTCACCACCGGCAGCGCAGTAGCGCTGGCACTGTTCACCGCCATCGCCGCCGTGCTCAGCGTGGTGGCGGGGCTGCGTAGCAAAAGCTTTACACTGGGCTGCCTTTCCTTTGCGGGGTGCTGCGTGGCGCTTACGGCACTGTTTCTGCTCAAGAGCAGCTGGCTGACCGAAGCCTTCAGCGCTGTGCTCAGCGCCCTGTGCCTGTTTACCCCCTTTGAAGAATTTGTCAACAGCAGTTTTTCCATCCCCACGCTGGTCTACTATTTGACCGTGGCAGCGGTGTTCCTGTTTTTTACCGCGCAGGGGCTGGAAAAGCGCCGCTGGAACTGAGAGGAGGCTACAACGATGAAATGGAACAAGAACGCAGCCTCTCAGAAGGGCAGGGTGTTCCGCAGCGGATTGCTTTCCACCGCCATGCTGGCGGCAGTGCTGGTGCTGGCGGTGCTGCTCAACCTGCTGGTGCGGGCAATCCCTGCAAAGTATACCGAGTTTGACCTCTCCGAGGCTAAAATGTACACCCTGAGCGACAGCACCAAAGCGCTGGTGGAGGGGCTGGAAAAGGATGTGCACATCTATTATCTCTGCGAGACCGGCAGCGAGGATACCATCATCACAAAGCTGCTGGACCACTACGCCGCCGAGAGCGGGCACCTGAGCTGGGAGCAGAAAGACCCCACCCTGTACCCAACCTTTGCCGCAAAGTATGGCGCAGAGAATGTTTCCACCGGCAGTCTGATTGTCACCTGCGGGGAGAACAGCACCGTGCTGGATGCCGCCGACCTGTACGAGTACGACTATACCGACTACTACACCACTGGCTCTGCCAGCGTGACCTTTGGCGGCGAAAAGCAGATCACCTCTGCCATCTATAAGCTCACCGCAGCCGGGCAGAGCCACGCTTACTATACCACCAACCACGGCGAGCAGGCCCTGACCGACTCCCTGACCGATGCACTGGATGCCCAAAATATCGACGCCCAGCCGCTGGATCTGCTTACATGCACCATCCCGGAGGACTGCGACCTGCTCATCATCAACGCACCCACCACCGATTTTACCGCAGGGGACGGCCTTGTGGATGAGATCAGCCAGCTGCAAGATTATCTGGCGGCGGGCGGCAAGCTGCTTTTGACCAGCAGCGTCTACGCCCAGACCCCGCAGCTGGATGCTGTGCTTTCGCAGTTCGGCCTTGCCCGCGCAGAGGGCATGGTGGTGGAGGGCGACAGCAGCAAGGCGCTGTATAACTCTGCATGGTCGCTGCTGCCGGACTACGGCACGCCTACCGAGAGCACCGCGCTGAACGGCGTGAATACCAACACCCATGTGATGCTGTCGGTGGCGCAGGGCATCACGGTCACCGAGACCGAGGATGTCACCGCCGAGCCGCTGCTGAACAGTTCCTCCGCTGCCTATGCCAAGGCAGATATCAACGACCTTACCACCATGGAGCGGGAGGACGGAGACACAGACGGCCCCTTTGCGCTGGCCGTCTGGGCGCGGAACGAGGACACCAGTGCCGAGGTCCTCTGGATCGGCTGTCCCAATATGGATAACGAGCAGCTTTATCAGTCCATGCCCGGCAACCTGACTTTTTTGCAGGGCTGTGCTGCCTCGCTGGTAGGACAGGATGTCCTTGTAGACACCAAGGCGCTGGAGGCCGAGCCCATCACGGTGGCAGGCTCCACCGCCGCAGCACTGGGGCTGACCTTTGTGTTCGTGCTCCCGGCGGCAGTGCTCATTGCCGGGGCAGTGGTGGTGCTGCTGCGCCGCCGCAGATAAGGAGACCGCCATGAAAACAAAACAGCGTGTCCTGCTGGTGTTGCTGGCAGCGGCAGCGCTGCTGGGCGCGGCGCTGTGGGCGGTGACGCGCAGCAACGCCAAGGCCGAGCAGGCCACCAGCGCCGCTGCCGAGGGCAGCATCCCACTTTCCACTTTTGCCGCCGAGGACTTGGAGCAGATCGAGTATACCTATAACGGCCAGACTTACACCCTGCAATATTCCGGCGGCAGCTGGCAGTTGGCACAGGACCCCGCCTATCATCTGGACGAGAGCGCCTGCAACACCATGCGCACCGCCCTGATGGCGCTGAACGCCAAGCGCAGCCTGACACCGCAGGCAGGGGAGGACTACGGGCTGGACAGCCCGCAGCTCACCGTCACGGTCACGACGGCAGGGCAGAGCACCACCCTGACCTTCGGGGCAGAGAACCCGGTCACCGGGGATCTCTATGTGCAAAAAGCCGGGGACGATGCCATCTACACCGTCAGCGGCAACAAAGCCGCCTGCTTCCAGCTGGATAAGACCGGGCTTTTCGGCAGCTTCTGCCCCACCGGGTTCACGGCTTCTGCCATTACGCAGGTGGCCTACACGCTGGCTGACGGCACAGCTGTTACACTGAACGCCGTCAGTGAGCCGACCGACAGCGCCGACAGCACGGACGCAGACAGCGCCTCTTCCTCCGCCTACGAGACGGTGTGGCGGCTGGCGTCTGACCCCACCGCCAGCCTTGCGCAGGATAAGGTGCAAAGTCTGCTGTCTGCCTTGTGCACCTATGCCACCGCCCAGACTACGGACGCAGACTTTTCTGCCTGCGGCTTTGATGCACCGGTATTCACCGCCACAGTCACCAGCGAGGACGGCTCTGCCGTGCAGCTGGCCTACGCCTGCGGCACAGACGGGTGGTATCTGCAAGTTGGGAACGATACTTCGGTATACACAGTGGATACCAGCACTGTGCAGGCCCTTCTGCTGACGGAAAACGACCTGAAAACGCAGGAATAAACACTTTGATGCGCTGCACCGAAACCAAGGTGCAGCGTATATTTTTTTGCATCTTTTTATAAAGTTTCGGCAAACATCGGCAGAGTGATTGACAATCCGACTGTGATTGTTTATTATAAACCGTGACAGGGTAAGCTCGCCGCGCAAAATCATGCTGCTGCGCGGGGCGGAGCACCCCTTATACGCAAAAAAGATGGGGCAGGTTCCCTGTCTTTTTTCGTATCTGAGAACAAGGAGGATAACATATAAGATGGACAACTCGGTGGTCGTTTCACTGCGGGATATCGTAGTGGAATTTGATGGACAGCGCATTCTGGATGGGCTGAATCTGGATATCCATGACAAGGAGTTCGTGACGCTGCTCGGTTCCTCCGGCTGCGGCAAAACCACCACCCTGCGCCTGATCGCAGGCTTTCTGGAGCCGAACGCCGGCAAGGTGCTGCTGAAAGGGGAGGACATTACCGGTGTGCCGCCCTACAAGCGCCCGGTGAATACCGTGTTCCAGAAATACGCGCTGTTCCCGCACCTGAACGTGTTCGAGAACGTGGCCTTTGGTCTGCGGCTCAAAAAGCTGGACGAGGACACTATCCGCCGCAAGGTGCGCGATATGCTGGAGGTCGTGGGCTTAAAGGGCTTCGAGCGCCGCAGCATCAGCCAGATGTCCGGCGGTCAGCAGCAGCGCGTGGCCATTGCCCGTAGTCTGGTCAACGAGCCGGAGATTTTGCTGCTGGACGAGCCGCTGGGCGCACTGGACCTGAAGCTGCGCAAGGAGATGCAGCTGGAACTCAAGCGGCTGCAGCGCGAGATGAACATCACCTTTATCTACGTCACCCACGATCAGGAGGAAGCGCTTACCATGTCCGATACCGTCGTGGTCATGAACGGCGGCAAGGTGCAGCAGATCGGCACCCCGGAGGATATCTACAACGAGCCGAAAAATGCCTTTGTGGCGGACTTTATCGGCGATTCCAACATCGTGGACGGCGTGATGCACAAGGACTTCCTGGTGTCCTTCTCCGGTGTGGATTTCCCCTGCGTGGATCGCGGCTTTGCCCGGGAGCAGAGCGTGCAGGTGGTGGTGCGCCCGGAGGATATCGAGGTGGTATCCCCTGTGGAAGGTCAGCTTGTGGGCGTGGTGAACGATGTCATCTTCAAGGGCGTGCACTTTGAGATGCACGTGGAGTGCGAAGGCCGCGAGTGGCTGATCCACTCCACCCGTGCCTGCACCCCCGGCGAGACCATTGGTATGCGCATCGGCCCCAACGAGATCCATATTATGGCGCGGAGCGAGGGGTGATGTGCCATGAAGATTTATGATAAAAAGCTGGCCTATCCGTACTTTGTATGGATGGTGCTGTTTACCGTTGTGCCCTTGTTCATTGTGGTGTACTACGCCATGACGGACGCCGAGGGCAACTTTACCCTGAATAACCTCACCTCCATCAGCGGCTACGGCTCGGTGTTTGCCCGCAGCCTGCTGCTGGCGCTTATTGCCACCGTTATCTGTCTGGTCATCGCCTTCCCGGTGGGGTATTTCCTGTCCCGGTTGCGGGTGAACAAGCAGCACATCATGCTCATGCTGGTCATGCTGCCCATGTGGATGAACTTTCTGCTGCGCACCTACGCATGGATGGGTCTGCTCAGCGTCAATGGCCCGGTGAACACCCTGCTGGGCTTTATTGGCCTTGGCCCCTATACCATGCTAAACACCTCCGGCGCGGTGGTGCTGGGCATGGTGTATAACTATGTGCCCTACATGATCCTGCCGCTGTACACCAGCATGACCAAGATCGACCAGAGCCTTGTGGAGGCTGCGCAGGACCTTGGCGCAAACACTACCAAGACCCTTGTGCGGGTGCTCATCCCCATGAGCGTGCCGGGCATCAGCACCGGCATCACTATGGTGTTTGTGCCGGCAGTGTCTACCTTTGTCATCAGCCGTATGCTGGGCGGCGGCTCTAATCTGCTGATCGGTGACTTGATCGAGATGCAGTTTTTGGGCAACAGCTACAACCTGAACGTCGGCTCTGCCATGAGCTTGGTGCTGATGATCATCGTGCTGCTGTGCATGAGCTTTACGTCCAGCTTTGACGAGGATGAAATGGAGGGCGTATCCTGATGAAAACAAAACATCTGCGCCTGATGCAGCGGGTCTACATCATCCTGTTCTTCTGCTTCATGTATCTGCCCATTGCCTACATGATCGTGTTCAGCTTCAACCAGAGCAAGGGCTATTCGCTATTCACCGGTTTCACCCTCAAGTGGTACCGCAGCCTGTTCACGAATGCGTCCATCCTTCATGCGCTGTGGGTATCCGTTGAGGTGGCCATCCTGTCTGCCATCATCGCCACGGTGCTGGGCACGGCAGCCAGCCTTGGCATTGCCTCCATGAGCCGCAAAAGCCGTCTGCTGGTGACCAACATCACCTATATCCCGGTGGTCAACCCGGAGATCATCACCGGCATCTCCTTGATGCTGCTGTTCGTGGCTTACCAGCGCTTCGCTGCGCAGTCCGCGTGGCTGCCGGACAACATCATGGGTCTGCCCACGCTGCTCATTGCGCATATCGCGTTCAACGTGCCTTACGTTATCTTTAACGTAAGCCCCAAGCTCAAGCAGCTGGATATCAAGCTGTACGAGGCAGCGCTGGATCTGGGCTGCGACCCCCGGCAGGCCTTCTTCAAGGTCATTCTGCCGGAGATCAGCCCCGCTATTCTGTCAGCCTTCCTCATCTGCCTGACCTATTCCATTGACGACTTCATGATCTCCTACTTCAACTGCGGTACGGTGGAGACCCTGCCCATTGCCATCTACTCCATGACCCGCAAGAAGGTCAGCCCAGAGATCTACGCACTGTCCACCATCATGTTCGTGGTCATCCTCAGTGTCATTCTGGTGTCCAATGCCATGGAGAGCCGCAGCTACCGCAAGGATCAGAAAACGCTGCGAGAGGAGGGCGCATGATGAAACGCATTGCTGCATTGCTGCTGACGCTGGCTGTGGCGCTGTGCGCCGCATTGCCGGTGTTTGCCGCCGGTACTATTGAGGTGACCGAGGATGTCTCGGTGTCGGATGATTACGACTGGACCCGCTTTAAAGGACAGAACGTCACCCTGAACGTCTACAACTGGGGCGAGTACATCTCCAACGGTTCGGACGACAGTGTGGACGTGGTGGCCGCCTTTGAAAAGCTGACCGGCATCAAGGTGAACTACACCACCTTCGACTCCAACGAGTCCCTGTACGCCAAGCTCAAGTCCGGCGCAGCCAACTACGACGTGATCATCCCCTCCGACTACATGGTGGCAAAGATGATCAACGAGGGAATGCTTGCACCCCTTGACTACGACAATATCCCCAATTTCCAGAAGATCGATGCAGGCTATCGCAACCCGGACTACGACCCGCAGAACGCCTACACCGTACCCTATATGCTGTGTACCACCGGTATCATCTACAACACTACTATGGTAGACGAAGCCCCTACCTACTGGGCAGACCTGTGGGACGAGCAGTATGCGGGCAACATCCTGATGTTCAACAACAGCCGCGATGCCTATGCCATCGCTGCGTTCAAGAGCGGCCACAGCATCAACCCCGCCACCCCGGAAGAGGTGGACGAGGTGGTAGAGGAGCTCAAGGCGCAGAAGCCGCTGGTGCAGGCCTACGTCATGGACGAAATCTTTGATAAGATGATCGGCGGCGAGGCTGCCATCGGTGTGTACTACTCCGGCGACGCCATCACCATGATCGATGATAACCCGGATCTGGCTTGGGTGTTCCCGGAGGAGGGCAGTGTGCTTTCGGTGGATTGCATGGCTGTGCCCGCTGCCAGCGAGCACAAGGAAGCCGCCGAGATGTTCATCAACTTCATGTGTGAAACCGATATCGGCAAGGCCAACAGCGAGTATATCGGCTACACCACTCCCATGCACGATGTATGGGAGGTGCTGGACGAGGAGCTGAAGACCAGCGAGATCGCCTATCCGTCTGAGGAAGATGCCGCCCGCGAAAAGGTGTTCACCGCCCTGAGCGATGAGGTGAACAGCGAGCTGGATCTGAAGTGGAGCGAGATGAAGAGCTACGACGAGGGCGGCGGCAGCTACCTGTTTTTGCTGCTGCTGCTGGCTATGCTGGCACTGGCTTGCTTCAATATCTGGCGCAAGGTACGCAGAAAGACCCGCAATCAGTATTGATCGTTTCAACTAAGGCTGCCGTCCCGGACGTGGTGCGGCGGCCTTTTTCCGATAGGAGGGAAAGACTATGGAACAGTTTTATTATCAAGGTACCGCCGTGGTAGAAAATGCCGATGCAGACTGCCACAGCCTGCTCAAGGCCAGCGCCCTGCTGCGTTATGTGGAGCAGATTGCTTCCATGCACGCTCGGAAGTTTGGCATGGACGATAAGTTTTTTGAGGATCACGGCGTAGCGTTTCTGGTGGGCAAGCAGGCACTGCGGTTTAACCGTGTGCCCCGCCGTGGCGAGACCTTGACCCTTTGCTCCCGCTCAGAGAAGAGCATTCGCGGCTCTATCAAACGCATCACTACCCTTACGGACGAAGCCGGGCAGGAGGTAGCCATGGTGGACAGCCGCTGGATCACGTCCAGCCTTGAGGATGGACACATCCTGCGCCAGCCGGGCTGGACGGTGGAGGGCTATTGGAACGAGACGGTGGAAGAGGAACTGCCCCTTTTGCTGCATAAGCGCCGGGACAGCCTGACCAGCGCCGGCCTGTTTACGGCGCGCTACTCCCAGTGCGACCTGCACTACCACATCAACAACGCCTTTTATCTGGATATCGTCTGTGACGCGCTGCCGCTGGAGGTCATGCGCGATCATGTTGTGAAGTTCGCTTCCATCAACTATCACCGTGAAGTCCCCATGGGACAGCAGGTGGAGGTGTTCTACACCCCCTCGGATGATGGCTGGTACTTTATTGCCAAGCACGCGGATAAAACGGCTTTCGAGTGCTATCTGGAGCTGGAGCCGGTCAAACAGTAAAAACATGGAGGGATGCCTATGTCTAAAACCGGAGAATTGTTCGGCACTTTTTTTAAGATTGGTGCCTTTACCTTTGGCGGCGGCTATGCCATGGTAGCGCTGCTGGAGCACGAATTTGTAGAAAAAAAGCGCTGGCTCACCCGGGAGGAATTTCTGGATATGGTCGCCATTGCCGAGTCCACCCCCGGCCCTGTGGCGGTGAACAGCGCCACCTATATCGGCTATAAGCTGGCTGGTGCTGCCGGTGCGGCGGCTTCCACTCTGGCAGTGTGCCTGCCGTCCTTTGCAGTCATCTACCTTATTTCGCTGTTCTTCGACCGCTTTTTGCAGCTGACGGTGGTGGCGAATGCATTTAAGGGCATTCAGGCATGCGTCATTTATCTGATCCTGTCCGCAGGGGTCAAGATGCTTAAAAATTTGCAGCGCACCCCCTTCAACACGGCAGTGGTGGCGGTGGTTCTGGCGGCTATGGTGGGTTGCTCTGTGCTGGCGGTAAAGTTTTCCTCCATCTGCTGCATTTTGATTTGCGGCGTAGCCGGGGTGCTGGCCTACGCGGCAGGACAGGGGAAGAAAGGCGGCACAAAATGATCTTGCTGCAATTATTCTGGAACTTTCTGGTCATCGGTGCGGTGTCCTTTGGCGGCGGCTACGGCATGATCTCGCTGGTTCGGGAAACGGTGCTGGGGCACGGCTGGCTGACCGAGAGCGAGTTTCTCAGCTTTATCGCGGTGTCCGAGTCTACGCCCGGCCCGCTGGCGGTGAACATGGCCACCTTTATCGGTGCTTCGCAGGCGGGGCTGGCAGGCTCCTTTGTGGCAACGGTGGGGGTGGTGCTGCCCTCTTTTGTCATCATTCTGCTCATTGCAGCGGCGCTGCACAGCCTGATGAAGTATGCCGGGGTCAACGCCTTTCTGGCCGGGGTGCGCCCCTGCGTGGTGGCTATGATCTTAGCCACCGCCTGCACCATGGGGCTTTCCACGCTGGGGGGCTTTACCACCCTTGCCGGCGGCTTTGCCCCGGATATGCGTGCGTTGGCAGTGTTTGCCCTTTTGAGCATTCTGCATTTTGCCTATAAAAAGAAAACGCAGAAAGCGCCGTCCCCCATCGGGATGATTCTGCTTTCTGCGGTGCTGGGCGCAGTGCTGTGGAGCATCTGACCCGGAAAGAGAGGTTGACGCAATGAACATTACCGTGTATCTGGGGGCAAGCCTTGGCACCGACCCCGCACTGCCGCAGGCTGTGCAGCAGCTGGGGCGCTGGATCGGCGAAAGCGGCAATGCGCTGGTGTACGGCGGCAGCAAAAGCGGCCTGATGGGGCTTTTAGCCGACAGTGTACTGGCTGCAGGCGGCAGGGTGACCGGTGTAGAGCCCAAGTGCTTTCTGGATGCAGAGCTGCAGCACGAGGGACTGACCGAGCTGATCGTGACCGAGGACATCCCCGCCCGCAAGACCAGAATGATCGAACTGGGCGATGCCTTTATCGCATTTCCCGGCGGCACTGGCACGCTGGAGGAGATCACCGAGGTCATCAGCAAGTTGTCTCTGGGGCAGCTGGACGCACCCTGCATCCTTTATGACCTGAACGGCTACTACCAGCCCCTGCATCAGCTTTTGCAGCAGATGATCGCCATGGGGCTTTCCACCCCGGCGCGGCAGCGGAACATCACCTTTGCCGCCGACCTTGTCCAGATCCGCGCGATCCTTGAAAAATAGAAGTATTTGTTCCGATTATATGCAAAAAAAGGCCGTTGCACAAAACAATGTGCAACGGCCTTTTGCTATTTTGTTATGTACGCTGTGCGCGTTAAACTTAGGCGGCAGTGGTGGAAGCAGCCTCAGAAGAAGCAGCCTCGCTGACAGCAGCCTCAGAGGAAGCAGCCTCAGAAGATGCAGCCTCAGAGGAAGCGGCCTCGCTGGAAGCAGCCTCAGAAGAAGCAGCCTCGGAAACAGCGGTGGTGCTTGCGGAAGCAGCCTCAGAGGAAGAAGCAGCGGTAGAAGCAGAGCCACCGCAAGCGGTCATGCCAGCAGCCAGAGCCAGAGCAACAACAGCGATGCAAATATTCTTGAGTTTCATATCAATAATCTCCTTGTTTTTCCTATGTGTGTTTAGCAGCAGGCACTCCGTAGCACCTCACTGCGATGCTATATTCTAGTCCGTTTTTGAAAAAAATCAAGAGGAATTTGGTCGAAAGTTATAATCTATGTAAAGAATCTGCATGATTGCCATAAAGTTTCTCCAAAAGTAAAAGACTTTTTGGCAAAAATAAAGCGCGGGATAGAGCCTGTACTGCCGGGCGGGAAGCACAAAAACAGAAAAATTTGAAAAATACTCATAAAATCCTTTTTATTGTACTGTAAATGTGGATAATAGAGACACAACGAGGGACGGACATCCCCCGGAGGGCTGAACGACAAGAACATTTATGGAGGGTACTACAATGAAAGACTTTGATTTTGGCTGCTTTGGCACCGGCGACGAAGGCTATGCTCAGTACATGACCGCATTCGAGCGCAATTTCAGCACGGACAGCACTGACAGCTTTGCGTCCGATGATACAGACTATAATGCAGGCCACTGCGAGGATGATTTCTAAGCTTGCACCTTTCTGCCCGTTTGTGCATACAACGGGCAAAGGGGGAATGCGGCTTGAACCGGATCGTTTTCACACTTGGGATCTGGCTGTTCCCGGCGGCGTGCACCGCGCTGGGAGCGGCAGGGGTGTTTTTGCTGCGCAGGCAGACAAGGCCGGCTACCCGGCGCATTTTGTGCGGAATGGCAGCGGGCATCATGCTGGCGGCCAGCGTGTGGAGCCTGCTGCTGCCGGCCATTGCCCGGTCGCAGGGCAGGGTGGCATGGGTGCCCCCGGCGCTGGGGCTTATTTTAGGTGCTGTGGGGCTTTTGCGCCTGGAAGATGCCGCCGGGCAGCTGCTGGCTGGTGGCCCCGGGCATTGCGGGCGCATGGTGCTGGCGGTCACCCTGCACAACCTGCCGGAGGGCATGGTGGTGGGGCTGGCTGCGGCGCTGGCGCTGCACGGGGACGCGGATGCCGTAAGCGGCGCGCTGGCGCTGAGCTTGGGCATCGGCTTGCAGAATATCCCGGAGGGAGCGGCGGTCAGTCTGCCGCTGACCCAGAGCGGGCGCACCCGGGGACAGTCCTTTGCCGCCGGGGCGGCTTCCGGGCTGGTGGAGCCCTTGGGCGCGGTTCTGGCCTTTGTGCTGGCCGAGTGGGTAGGCGCAGCGCTGCCGTGGCTTATGAGCGCGGCGGCGGGCTGTATGGTGTGTGTGACCGCACAGGAGATGATCCCTGAGGCGGTGGAACCGGATGAAGTGGCCGGTGTCATCAGCATCGTGCTGGGGTTTGCACTGATGATGGCACTGGATGTGGCCCTGTGATATAGTAAAAGCAACACCGGACAGACCTTTTCGGACTGTCCGGTGTTGCTTTTGCAAAAATATTTATGCCGCCTGTGTCAGCTGCTGTTTCTGGCGTAGGTGCCGCCGCACCACAAGCAGGCAGGCCAGATGCACCAGTGCGGTCAGCGCCCAGCTGATGGGGTAGCTGATATACAGCATAAAGGGGGTGCGGTTCAGCTGGAAAATAGTGGCGATCCACACCAGCCGCAGCGCACACACGCCGATAAGGCTTACCACCATGGGCAGCACGCTGTAGCCCAGCCCGCGCAGGCTGCTGGCCAGCACGTCCATGATGCCGCACAGCAGATAGAAGCCGCAGATCAGGCGCAGCCGCTCGGCACCGGTGGCGATGACCGCAGTGTCCGAGGAGTAGAAGCGCAGCAGCTGGTTCCCCGCCAGTGCTGCGCCGCCGCCCAGCACAAGGCCGGTTACCACAACACACAGCAGACAGTTGCGGATCACCCGGTCGAGGTTGTGGTACTTGCGCGCGCCGATGTTCTGGCTGGTAAAGGTGACAGCGGCCTGTGCAAAGGCGTTCATGGCAGTGTACACAAAGCCCTCCAGATTGGAGGAGGCAGAGTTGCCCGCCACCACCATGGAGCCGAAGGAGTTGATGGAGGACTGGATGACCACGTTGGAAAGGCTGAACACCGTGCTTTGCAGCCCGGCAGGCAGACCGATGAACAAGATCTGCTTCAGCGTTCCGGCGTGGAAGGTAAGCCGCCGCAGGTCCAGCCGCAGTGCGCCCTCCTCCCGGACGAGCATCCCGGTCACCAGCAGCGCGGAAACGGTCTGGCTGATGATGGTAGCCAGTGCCACGCCCGCCACACTCATGGAAAAGCCGATGACAAAGACCAGGTTCAGCACCACGTTGATGACACCGGCAGCGGCCAGACAGTACAGCGGGCGCTTGGTGTCGCCCACTGCCCGCAGCAGTGCACTGCTGAAGTTGTACAGCATGGTCATAGGCATTCCGATAAAATAGATCTTCAGGTACAGGGTGGAAAGGCCGATCACGTCCTCCGGGCAGCTCATCAGCTCCAGTAGGCCGCGCGCGGCGCAAAAGCCCACCACCGCCAGCAATACGCCGCTGACTAAACCCAGCGCCACGGCGGTGTGCACCGTATCCTGTACGCCCTTTTCGTCCCGGGCGCCAAAGCACCGGGCTGCCACTACATTGGCACCCAGCGAAAGCCCGACGAACAGATTGACCAGCAGATTGATCAACGCACCGTTGGAGCCAACGGCAGCCAGCGCCGTGCTGCCCGCAAAGCGCCCCACCACCACAACGTCGGCGGCGTTGAACAGCAATTGCAGAATACTGGATGCCGCCAGCGGCACGGAAAACAAGATGATCTTTTGCAGCATGGGCCCGCTGGTCAGGTCTGCGGAACGGCTGGTCGTAGCCATGAGTTATCTACCTCCTATAATAAGCCTTGTGTGAACATAGCGATTGCTTATTATAGCGCGATATTAGGTAAAAAACAAGAGGTAAGGCGCCTTGTTCTCTCCAAAAGCGGCAAATATCGCCCGCCGGGCGCAGCCTGCAATTGAAAAATGCTGCCCATACTGCTATAATAAGGCGGTACACCCGTAGAAAACGGAGGAAGTTCTATTTATGTATCGAAATCGAATCAAACGTCTGTTGGATGTTTTCCTGTCAGCCTGCGGCATCCTGTGCCTTTCGTGGCTGCTGCTGCTTCTGGCTGCTGCCATCAAGCTGGACTCTCCTGGGCCGGTGTTTTTCCGGCAGAAGCGTGTGGGCATCGGCAAGCGGCATTTCCAGATCCTCAAGTTCCGCACCATGCGCATCGACACCCCGCACGATATGCCCACCCATCTGCTGCACGACCCGGAGCAGTATATCACCCGCATGGGGCGTTTTCTGCGCAAGACCAGTCTGGACGAGCTGCCGCAGCTGTGGAATATCCTTGTGGGGGATATGGCAGTCATCGGCCCGCGCCCTGCGCTGTGGAACCAGTACGACCTGCTGGCTGAGCGGGATAAGTACGGCGCAAACGATGTGCGCCCGGGGCTGACCGGCTGGGCGCAGATCCACGGCCGGGACGAGCTGGAAATCGCCGAGAAGGCAAAGCTGGACGGCTGGTATGTGGAGCACATCAGCTTTGGGCTGGATGTAAAGTGCTTTTTTGGCACCATTACCGCTGTGCTCAAACATGACGGCGTGGTAGAGGGCGGCACCGGCACCCTGCACGACGAAAAATGATCTATTATATGGAGATTATATGGAGACACCGGAGCCTTGGCTGACGCTCCGGTGTCTCCATTTTTACAGAAAGCACAGCACAGAGCGGCTGAAATTGTCATATCTCTTGATTTATCCCCTGAAAAGCGTATAATAAAACAGTACACAAGACGTTAAAGGAGGATTCCTGTATTATGGAACGCACCTATATCAATGAGGCTCAAAAGGCCATCGGCGGCACGGTGAAGGTGCAGGGCTTTATCGAGAACCTGCGCAACAGCAAGTATATGGCATTTATCGTGCTGAAGGATATTACCGGCAAGCTGCAGATCACGGTGGAAAAGGCCGACCACCCCGAGCTGGTGGATACCATCGACCAGCTCACCCCGGACTCTGTCATCACCGTCACCGGTAAGGTGATGGAGAACGACTACGTCAAGATGGGCGGCGTGGAGATGATCCCCGAGAGCATCGAGGTGGAGAGCACCGCCAATGCACTGCCCATCGTCCGCAAGGAGATCGCAGCCACCAAGAAAAAGAAGGCTGTGGAGCGCTCCAGCATCGACCAGCGCATCGACTACCGCTGGATCGACCTGCGCACCGACGAGAACCAGCTGATGTTCAAGGCACAGAGCTGCTTCGTCAACGCCATGCGCAAGTTCCTGCTGGACCGCAACTTCATCGAGATCCACACCCCCAAGCTGATCGCTGCTGCCAGCGAGAGCGGCTCTGAGGTGTTCAAGGTGGACTACTTCGACCGCAACGCCTATCTGGCACAGAGCCCCCAGTTCTACAAGCAGATGGCTATGGCTGCCGGCTTTGAGCGCATCTTCGAGACCGGCCCTGTGTTCCGCGCCGAGAAGAGCTACACCAATAAGCACGCTACCGAGTTCTCCGGTTTCGATCTGGAGTTCAGCTACATCACCTCCTTCAAGGACGTGATGAAGATGGAAGAGGAGCTGCTGACTGCCGGTCTGCAGGCCGTTAAGGACAGCTACGGCGACCAGATCAAGGAGCTGTTCGGGCAGGAAGTCATCGTACCCACCACCCCGTTCCCGGTGGTCAAGCTGGCAGACCTGTATAAGGCTCTGGAAGAAGAGTTCGGCTATACTGTGGACGAGAGCGAGAAGGGCGACCTGACCACCGAGGCCGAGCGCCTGAGCTACGACTGGGTCAAGAAGCACTACGGTCACGAGTTCCTGTTCATTACCGATTACTCTGCCGAGAAGCGTGCTTTCTACCACATGCGTGACGAGAACGGCGTGCCGCAGGGCTACGACCTGATCTGGCGCGGCGTGGAGATCACCACCGGTGCCCAGCGTGAGCACCGCTACGAGGTGCTGAAGAAGCAGGCTGAGGAAAAGGGTCTGGCCGATGACGTCAAGTTCTATCTGGAGTTCTTCCAGTACGGCTGCCCGCCCCACGGCGGCTTTGGCATCGGCATCGACCGCCTGACCATGCTGCTGTGCGGCCTGAGCATCAAGGACGCCGAGTTCCTGTTCCGCGGCCCCAACCGCCTGACCCCGTGATTTTATAAAACCTTTCTAAGAGCTGCCGTGCGTTTCGCACGGCAGCTCTTTTTTGAGTTCCGTGAAAAGGCAATTGAGGAAAATCCGCAGATTTTCCTCAATTGCAATTATAAAATATTTTTTCCGCTGACTATGCCCAGAGCAAAGCGGAGGGCATTCAAAATCGTCCCGGCATAATAAGCGCTCCCTTTTCATACGATACAACGAGCACACCCACCCCTACGGGCGCGGTGCGCAGCGCAACAGGAAGGGGAGAAGGACCTTGGAGAAACAGGAACAGAACAGCATCTGTCGCGAGATCGGCGCACGCACCGGCGGGGATATCTACATCGGTGTGGTGGGCCCGGTACGCAGCGGCAAATCTACCTTTATCAAGCGGTTCATGGAGCAGCTGGTGCTGCCCGCCATGTCCGGCTCTGCCGCTGCCCGGGAGCGTGCCCGGGACGAGTTGCCGCAGTCGGCGGCGGGGCGCACCATCATGACCACCGAGCCCAAGTTCATCCCGGAGACCGCCGTGCCCTTGCAGCTGGAGGGCGGCGGGGCGTGCCGGGTGCGGCTGATCGACTGTGTGGGCTACATGGTGGAGGGTGCCATGGGGCACGAGGAGGACGCAAAGCCCCGCATGGTCAAAAGCCCGTGGTTCGAGCAGGAGGTGCCCTTTGATCTTGCCGCAGAGACCGGCACCCGCAAGGTGATCTGCGAGCACTCCACCATCGGGGTGGTGGTCACTACGGACGGTTCGGTCAGCGATATCCCCCGGGCGGGCTACGCAGAGGCAGAAAAGCGGGTCGTCACCGAGCTGGAAGCGCTGGGCAAGCCCTATATCATTCTGCTCAACAGCACCCACCCGGACGCGCCGGAGACCCGGCAGCTGGCCGAGGGCATGGCGCGGGACTACCGCCGCACCGTGCTGCCGGTAAGCTGCGTGGACTTGGACGCCGCCATGCTGGGGGAGATCTTGCGGCGGGTGCTGTACGAGTTCCCGGTGCAGGAGCTGGATTTTGCCCTGCCCCGCTGGGTGACCATGCTGGAGCCCGGGCACTGGCTGCAAACACAGGTATATGCAGCCGCCATGCAGCTGGCAGAGCGGGTGTCCCGCATGAAGGATCTGCCCACTGGAACGGACGCCCCTGCGCTGGAATGCGATGCCGTGCAGCGCTCGGCAGTGGCGGGCGCAGATCTTGCCGCCGGCAGTGTGCGGGTAAGTGTGGAGCTGAAGCCGGAGATCTTTTATCAGGTGCTCAGCGAGCAGACCGGGCTGGACATCGGGGATGAGGCGGGGTTGATGCCCTGCATCATGGAGCTGGCCCGGGCAAAGCGCGCCTACGAGAAGGTGCGCAGCGCCTTGGAGCAGGTGGAGGCCACCGGCTACGGCATCGTGATGCCCTCCATCGACGAGCTGCATCTGGAACCGCCGGAGATCGTGCATCAGGACGGGCGCTGCGGGGTGCGGCTGCAAGCCTGTGCGCCCTCTATCCAGATGATGAAGGCCACCATCCACACTGAACTGAGCCCCATTGTGGGCACCGAGAAGCAGAGCGAGGACTTGGTGCAGAGCCTGCTGGCCGACTTTGCAGACGACCCGGTGCAGCTGTGGGAGTCCAACATCTTCGGCAAAAGTCTGCACGAGCTGGTGAACGACGGTTTGCAGAACAAGCTGCTCCACATCCCGCAGGAGGCCCGCACCCGCCTGCAGGAAACGCTGGAGCGGGTCATCAACGAGGGCTGCACCGGACTGATCTGCATCCTGATCTAGGGCGTATCTGAAAAAAATCCCCGCCCGCCGTAAGGGTTGCTTACAGCGGGCGGGGATCGTTCTGTCTTATTTTTCTTCCTCGGTCAGCTTGTTGATGAGAAGCTGATAGATCTCGTTGCCCTTCAGGATGAACTGCTTTTTTACCAGCTCGGCGCTCAGCCGGTCGGGCGCACCCAGTTCCAGACAGAACAGCTCGCTGTCCAGCCCCTTTACGGTGCAGCGCACGGTGCAGTGACCGTCGGCCTTTTCGGTGATGCGGGCGCTGTACTTAGCCTCCTTGCGGGCCCACGTCTGGCAGCGCAGCACGGCAGCGACTGCCCGTTCCCGCACGGTGCGGGGCAGGTCGTAGGCCAGCTCCTGCGCCACCTTGCGGCCTTTGTCGGTAATGGTATAGCTGTCGCCGGTCAGGGTAACCAGCGCCTGTTTTGCGATATCGTCCAGACAGGAGCCTATCTCAAAATAGTTGACAAGGGCTTCCTCCATCAGGGCGTTCTCGATCTCCTGCCGGGTAATGGGACCGGCGTTTTTCACCAGATAGCACAGCAGCAGCCGGATCTCGGTGCTGCTGGTCAGGCCGCCGGGACGGACACCGGCGGTAAAAGCATCATTGGCGCTCATCGTTCCTTACATCCCCCTTGCGCTTTCACATGGCATCAAAGGTCTGCGCCGCTGCGGAAAGGGCGGGCAGCGGGCAGACAAAAACTCTTTCTATTAGTATAAAGGCTTTCAGCCCGGATTGCAAGCTGCAACGGCAAAATCTGTCTCAATGCGCTTGGGGCATTCCGGTGTAGAATACACCCACCGGTCCAGATGTCCCTCGGTGATGAAGTACCGCAGCTCAAACCGGTGGGGCTGGCTCAGGGCGTGGTTCACGATGACCAGCTTGATCTTCATCTTTTCCGGCAGGATGTTTTTGATGTAGACGCTTACCGCCTGTCCGGGTGCAAGGCCGGAGCAGCTCTCCGCAAGCCCCGCAAGGTTCGGCGCGATTTCCACAAAGGTGCCGTATTCCTCCACGCTGCGCACAATGCCCACCACCGTTTCGCCCACGGTGAACCGGGCGGCATTTTCTGCCCATGTGCCCAGCAGCTCCCGGATGGTCAGCACAAAGCGCCCCTGCGCGTCCCGGTTCTTGATGGCACACAAAATCTGCTGCCCTACGCTGACCCGGTCGGCAGGGGAGGAGATGCGGCTTACCGACATACAGTCGATGGGCAGCAGGGCGCTGATGCCGCAGCCTACGTCACAAAACGCGCCGAACGGCTCGATGTGGGTCACCGTACAGGGCAGGATATCCCCGGGCGAAAGGGTGTCCAAATACTCGGCCTTGCACAGCCGCTGCGCCTCGGCGCGGGAAAGCCGGTAGCAGGGTGTGCCGTCCTCGTCCGTGTCCAGCCCCTCAATGACAAAGCAGGTGGGGCGTCCCACCCGGGTCAGCACCGCAATATCCCGCACGGTACCGGTCTCGGCACCGTCTGCGCACTGGGCAAAGGGCATCACCGCCTTTACGCCGCCCAGCTCAAACCGCAGCTGCCGCCGGGTGTCAAAGGCAAGGGCAGTGGCCTGTAAAATCTCGCCGCTGGCCATGGCAGCCCGCAGCTCGGCAGGGGACAGACGGGCGGCAGAACGGTAACTGTTTTCGGTACGATAAGCTTGCATCATGTTTCATTCCTCTTTCTATATAGTTTTCGGGTCTCTGTGCGATGCTACAACGATATGCAGCAGTGTGCGCAGATATTTGCATTTTGTGCGGCTTTGCATTATACTATATCTGTATGCGCGGCACCCACCATGCGGGCGGCGGCACACACTGGCTCTGCCGGGCGATTGCGCGGCAGAAAAGAAGGGAGAGGTCGGATAAATATGGACATCGCTGTGGGAGATACCATCCTCACCCGCAAAAAGCACCCCTGCGGGGCATCCAGCTTCGAGGTGCTGCGGGTGGGCATGGATTTTAAGATCCGCTGTACCGGCTGCGGACGCGAGGTCATGCTGCCCCGCGCCAAAATTGAAAAGAACATCAAAAAGGTGGTAAAGCCCGGCAGCGCGCAGTAGCGCAGCCAACGCACCCGAACCGGAACGAATTTGTAAGGAGAACTGCAAGGATGCAAGATATTTCTTCCCGGATGGATGCGGTCTGCCGCCGCTTTGAGGAACTTTCCATGCGGCTGAACCAGCCCGATACCGCCGCCGACCCGGCGCTGTTCCGCAAGCTAATGCGGGAGTACCACGACACCGAGCCGGTGGTGGAGGCTTACCGGGACTGGCAGACCGCGCTGGATCATCTGGCGCAGGCCAAAGCCCTGCTGGAGGAGCCCGGTTCACTGGACCCGGACTTCAAGCAGATGATACAGCAGGAAATCAGCGAAAAAAGTCAAGATGTGGCAAAGCTGGAAAATAATCTCAAAATTTTGCTGCTGCCCAAGGACGTGAACGACGGCAAAAACGTTATCATGGAGATACGCGGCGGCGCCGGCGGCGAGGAAGCCGCTCTGTTTGCCCACAGTCTGCTGCGGATGTACACCATGTACGCCCAGAACCGCGGCTGGACGCTGGAAGTGCTCAACCTGAACGAGACCGAGCTTGGCGGCGTAAAGGAAGCCATCGTCTCGGTGGACGGCGCGGGTGCGTATAACCGTCTCAAGTATGAGAGCGGGGTGCACCGGGTGCAGCGGGTGCCGGAGACCGAGACCCAAGGCCGCATTCACACCTCTACTGCCACCGTGGCAGTGATGCCGCAGGCAGAGGAGGTGGACTTTGCGCTGGACATGAAGGACCTGCGCATTGACACCTTCCGCTCCTCCGGTGCGGGCGGTCAGCATATCAATAAGACCTCCAGTGCCATCCGCGTGACCCATATCCCCACGGGTACGGTGGTGGAATGCCAGAATGAGCGCAGCCAGTTCCAGAACAAGGATAAGGCGCTGGAGATCCTACGCAGCCGGTTGCTGGCACAAAAGCAGAAGGAGCAGCAGGACGCCATCAACGCCCAGCGTCAGGGGCAGGTGGGCACCGGCGACCGCAGCGAGAAGATCCGCACCTACAACTTCCCGCAGGATCGCTGCACCGACCACCGCATCGGGCTGACCGTGCATAATCTGGAAAAGATCATGGACGGCAATCTGGATGAGGTGATCGACGCCCTTGCCACCCGGGAGCAGACCGAAAAGCTGCAAAAGCTGGGTGGGTAAAACCCGGTTTTGCGGGTGCAAAACTATCCGAGTAACTGCCAAGCAACTATACTTTACAGATAGAAAGAACGATGATTCGTATGAAAATCAAAACCAGAGTTTTGCCTGCCGATGAAGCAGGCGTAGCCGAGGCCGCACAGCTACTGCGGCAGGGACAGCTTGTAGCCCTGCCCACCGAGACGGTCTACGGCATTGCCGCCGATGCCCGCAACGGCGCGGCGGTGCGCGATATCTTTGTGGCCAAGGGACGCCCGCAGGATAACCCCCTCATCGTCCACGTCACCGGGCCGGAGATGCTGCCGGGTCTTGTCAGCGAAGTGCCGGAGCGTGCCCAGCTGCTGATGGCAGCCTTCTGCCCCGGGCCGCTGACCATCATCATGCCGCGCGGGCCGGAGGTGGCGGATGAGTGCTGCGCCGGGCTGGATACCGTGGGCATCCGTATGCCCAGCCACCCGGTTGCGCGGGCGGTCATCCAGCAGAGCGGCTGCGCCTTTGCCGCCCCCAGCGCCAACCTTTCCGGCAAGCCCAGCCCCACCAACGCGCAGGACGTGTTTACCGATATGGACGGCCGCCTGCCGCTGATTCTCGATGGCGGCGAGTGCGATGTGGGCGTGGAGAGCACCGTGGTGTCGGTGGTGGGGGATAAGCCAACCCTGTTCCGCCCGGGGCACATCACGCTGGAGGACTTGGAGCGCGCCCTTGGTGAAGAAGTAGAGGTGTCCAAGGCCATTCTGGAAAAGCTGCCGGAGGGTGCTGTGGTGCGCAGCCCGGGCATGAAGTATAAGCACTACGCCCCCAAGGCGGATGTAACGCTGCTTAACGGCACTTTTGAGCAGTTCAAGGCCTATGTGGACGCCCATAAAAACGAGAACCCCAGCTGCTTGTGCTTTGCCGGTGAAAGCGCAAAGCTGGACGTGCCCTGCGTGGAATACGGCCGCGAGGGGGACGGTGCCGATCAGGCAAAGCACATCTTCCGCTCCCTGCGGGCGCTGGATGAGCAGGGCGACGGCGTAGTCTACGCCCGCTGCCCGCAGAAGGACGGCCTGTCCATGGCAGTGTACAACCGCCTGATTCGCGCCGCCGCCTTCCGGGTGATCGACCTATGATCACCTTGGGCATCACAGGGCGCAGCGGCTGCGGCAAGTCCACGGTCACAGCGGTGTTTGCCGCCCACGGCGTGCCGCTGGCAGACGCCGACCAGCTCAGCCGAGAGATTTTACTGCCCGGCTCGCCGCTGCTGCCGCAGCTTACGGCGCGGTTCGGCGGGGATATTCTAAGGCCGGACGGCACGTTGGACCGCCGTCTGCTGGCTGACCGCGCCTTTGCCACCCCGGAAGGCAAGGCTGCATTGGACAGCCTGACCCACCCCGCCATCGTGGCGCGCATCCGTGCGGCAAAGCAGGCGGCACAGGCCGCCGGAGCGCCCCTTTTTGTGCTAGACGGTGCTGTCATCGTGGGCACGGCGGCGCAGGCTGAATGTGACCGCCTGTGCGTGGTCACTGCACCCTTTGAAACCAGCGTGGCGCGTATCGTGGCGCGGGACGGCATCTCGCCGGAGATGGCCGCTCGCCGCCTGAACGCCCAAACCCCGGAAGAAACCCTGACCACACAGGCAGACTACACCCTGCATAATGATGCCGGGCTAGAGGCACTGCAAGCCGCAGCCGCCCGCCTGTGTGTGCAGCTGCAGGCAGAAGGGGGCGTGACGGAAGCGCTTTGAACGAACAATACTACGAAAAAGCCTACGACCCCATCGCCGCCCGGGAGCGCCGCGCTGCCCGGGAAAAGCAGCGCCGCCGCAAACAGCAGCGCCGCCGTCAGCGGCTGCTGCGGCTGGTTGCTTTGTGTCTGGCGGTGGTGCTGGCGGTGTGCGCAGCGCCGCCCCTGTGCAACCGTCTGGACCGGCTTCTGTACCCTCGCAAGTACGAGCAGCTGGTGGAAAAATGGGCAGCAGCCTACGAGCTGGACCCTCTTTTGGTCTACGCCTTTATCCGCACCGAAAGCGGCTTTGACCCGCAGGCTACCTCCAGCGTGGACGCCCGGGGTCTGATGCAGATGACAGAGGAGACTTTTCTCTGGATGCGCAGCAAAATTGCCCCGGAGGAGCCGCTGACCTTTGCCGACTTGTATAGCCCTGACACCGCCATCCGGTTCGGGTGCTGCTACCTGCACCTGTGCATGGAACGCTACAAAGGGGATGTATCCACAGCGGCTGCGGCGTATCACAGCGGCTGGGGTACGGTAGACCAGCTGCTGCAAATGGAAGAGCACTCCGCAGACGGGGAAACCCTGCAGGGCTTCCCCTATAACCAGATGCACCACTACGTCAACAAGATCACCGCCTGCTACCAGACCTATCAGCGTCTGTACGCAGGTCAATGATAAAAAGTTAAGGAGCGAAAAACTATGAGCGAGAAACTTACTGCAAAAGAGTACGCCGAAAAGCTGCTCTACACCCCCGAATATGCTGCCGACAAGCAGGCAGATGTAAAGGAAAAGGCTGCTGCCTTTGCCGAGGGTTACAAGAAATTTATGGACAGCGCCAAGACCGAGCGCGAGGCTGCCGTTATCAGCGAGCAGATGCTGCTGGCTGCTGGCTACAAGGCTTTTGAGCCCAAAAAGGCCTACGCCCCCGGCGAGAAGATCTACTTCATTCAGGAGAACAAGGCTGTTGTGGCGGCTACCATCGGCCAGAAGCCCTATGAAGAGGGCTTCCGTCTGGTCATCGCCCACATCGACTGCCCCCGTCTGGACCTGCGTCCCAACCCCCTGTACGAGTCTGACCACATGAGCTACTTCCGCACCCACTACTACGGCGGTGTGCGCAAGTACCAGTGGGCTACCATCCCGCTGGCCATCCACGGCGTGTTCACCCGTGCCGACGGTTCCAGCGTCAACTTTGCCATCGGTGAGGACGAGAACGATCCCGTGTTCTGCATCACCGACCTGCTGCCCCATCTGGGTGCCGAGCAGAACGAGCGTAAGCTCAGCGAGGGCATCAAGGGAGAGGAGCTGAACGTGCTCATCGGCTCTGACACCGTGGAGGAAGAGGACGTCAAGGAGGCTGTCAAGCTGAACACCCTCATCCTGCTGAACCAGAAGTACGGCATCACCGAGCGCGACTTCACCCGCGCCGAGATCGAGGTGGTGCCCGCCAGCAAGGCACGCGACGTGGGCTTTGACCGCTCCATGATCGGTGCCTACGGCCACGATGACCGCGTGGATGCTTACCCCGCACTGCTGGCCGAGATCGAGACCAAGGACCCCGTGCACACCACCATCTGCGTGCTGACCGATAAGGAAGAGATCGGCTCCGACGGCGTGACCGGTATGCAGAGTATGTATGTGTTCCACTTTATGCAGCTGCTCTGCCGCGCTGCCGGTCAGGACGACATTCTGGCCTTCCGCAACAGCGTGTGCCTGTCTGCGGACGTGACCGCCGCCTACGACCCCTCTTGGGCAAGCGCCTTTGAGAAGCAGAACGGCACCTACGCAGGCCGCGGCATTGCCATCTTCAAGTACACCGGCAGCCGCGGCAAGAGCTCTGCCAGCGACGCCAACGCCGAGCTGCTGGGCGACATCACCCGTATGCTGGATGCCAACAACGTGGCATGGCAGATCGGCGAGATGGGCCGTCTGGATCTGGGCGGCGGCGGCACCATTGCCAAGTATGTGGCAAACCGCGGCATCAAGGTGCTGGATATGGGCGTGCCCGTGCTGTCCATGCACTCTCCCTTCGAGGTCATCCATAAGACCGACCTGTACATGGCTTACCGCACCTTCTCTGTGTTCTGCCAGTCTGCTGACTGATCCCCTGCGCTGACGGATATTTTGCATTGAAAAACCGAGCTGCCTGCACATTTTTGTGCGGCGGCTCGGTTTTTTGCGTAAAAGCCTTGACCTTCAACCGGCTTTAAGGTGTAATGTAAGGGCGGAGGTGAAGCAAATGAACATCAAACAGGCTTCCGAACAAAGCGGCGTGTCCGCCCCGAACATCCGCTTTTATGAAAAAGAGGGGCTCCTCACACCGGCACGCAGGCAGGGCAATGACTACCGCGATTACACCGCTGGGAATGTCCGCACGCTTAAACTTATCCGTATGCTGCGGATGCTGGATGTGCCGCTGCCTACCATCAAGGCGGTACTGCGCGGGGAACAGCCCCTGCAACAGGCGCTGCAAGCCCAGCAGACCGTGCTGGAGCAGCAGGCGGCGCAGCTGGCGGCAGCCATGCAGTTCTGCGCCGACCTTGCCCGGCAGGCTCCGCAGACGGACACGCTGGACGTGGACGCCTGCCTGACCCGCATGGAAAGCCCCGCCCCGCAGCAGGGGTTCTTCTCCGGCTGGCTGCAGGATTACTGCACGCTGGCGCAGGTGCAGCACCAGAAGCACTTTTTCTTTATCCCGCAGGGCAGCATCAACACCCCGCAGGAGTTTACGGCGGCTTTGCAGGCCTACGCAGAGGAAAAGGAAATGCTTTTCGCCCTGACCAAAGAGGGGATGTACCCGGAGTTTTCGCTGGACGGCATCGCGTATAAAGCCTACCGCAACCCGGGCAAGTACCGGGACGAAATCTGCTGCGATGCCGTGCACCCCGAGCAGCTGGACGCCGGACTGCCCGCCCGGCGGGAGAAGCTGCTGCGCATCGCGCGTATCGTGCTGCCGCCGGTGTGCGTCTTTGCCGCCATCATGGCAGCAGGGTGGGTAGTCACCGGCGGCACGGACTGGCTCTGGCTGGCGGCGCTGGCATCCGGTGGGGTGCTGCTGGGGCGCTGCCTTGAAAGGTGGCTGTAAGGCGCATTACCCCAGCGGCAGCGCCTCTGCTACGGTCAAAAAGGTGTAGCCGTTGTCTGTATACCACCGGATGATATCCGGCAGCGCTTCGGCGGTGGTGCGTGTGGTGGCAGAATCGTGCATCAGAACCACACAATGGGTCTGCTCGCCGGTCTCCCGCACCACATTGCGGTAGATGGTATCCGCACTGGGGTGCCCGCCCACGGCGTCCTCGGCGCAGACGTTCCAGTCCACCCACTGCCAGCCGCGCTGTTCTACCTCGGTTTTTAACTGCTGCATCAGCCCCTTGCCGCCGTAGCGGCGGCTCACGGTGTTGGTGCTGCCGCCGGGAAAGCGCAGGTACCGGATACTCTCTGCGTCCACATAGGGCGCAATGCGTTCCTTCAGCAGGGCAATGTCCCGCCAGTAGGCGGCGCTGCTGCGGTAGATGTCGCTGTATTCGTGGGAGGCAGAGTGCAGCGCGATTTGGTGCCCGGCGGCAGCAGCCTGTGTGAGCAGGGGCAGATATTTTTCGTTGTAGCCGGTAGCTACCACAAAAAAGGTGCCGTGCACCCCGGCAGCATCCAACGCCGTCAGAACCTCCGGGGTGGTCTTGCTGGGGCCGTCGTCAAAGGTCAGGCAGACCCATTTTTCCGGCAGGGAAGGGGCTGCGGGTGTACCGGCATCGGATGCAGCCACTGCCGGTGCGGCAGGGGTAAAGGGACTGAAGTCCGGCGCGGCGGTCAGCTCGCTCAGCTGGCAGCCCACCGGTGCGCGTACCGGCATCAGCCACCCCGCCGCAAACGCTGCCAGCGCTGCCGCCAGCAACCCGCCCCATAGCCCGATGCGCCCACCGGTGCGCCGCACAAAAAGTTTCATACACAAACCCCTCCTTTGCTCTGGGCGCAGCGCCGCAGGCAAGCCCTCCGCGCACAAATGACCAGTGCAATTGCCCGGAAGGCTGCTTTTGCGCGTGCTGCGCTGCTATTATAGATATGAAACTTAAAAAAACTTATGAGAAACAAAGAAACCCCTTGACGAATTGCCAGAAATGTGTTACTATATGCAAGCAGTCCGCACCAACGGTTTTCTACCTCAAAAACCGGAGAACTGTAAAACAGGTATGCGAGGGTGGCGGAACTGGCAGACGCGCACGTTTGAGGTGCGTGTGGTTTATCCTTGGGGGTTCGAGTCCCCTCCCTCGCACCAGAAGGCAAGTCGGTTTTTGACTTGCCTTTTTTCTATGAGAGCAGAAGTGGTGGAATGGCAGACACGCTGGTTTTAGGCACCAGTTCCTTGTGAGTGAGGGTTCAAGTCCCTTCTTCTGCATGACGTGAAAATCCGCATGATTGCTGGAAAATCCAGTGCTCATGCGGATTTTTATATTTGCGGTGTTTCGAATACTATCGAGTACTAACTGATATTTGCACTTCCTTGCTATCCGAAAGTCTGCAAAAAGTCTGCAAGTTTTATGCGTGGCCCACGATGTTTGCCCAGTACTCGATGAGCTTGCCATCCACGGAAGGGGTCGTTAATGGGAAACAGCATTTGCAGTGTTCACTCTATGTGGAACCACCTCTGTGAAAATGGGGTACCGGAGCGTCCGCAGACGCTCCGGTACCCTGAAATTATAAATCTATTTCCGCTAAGAATGCCCAGAGCAGCGCGGAGGGCATTTAAAATCGTCTTACACAAAGCAAGGCCGCAGCACGGTATTTTGTGCTGCGGCCTTGCCGTTATATTATGCTATTACAGATGCAGCATATCCCGCTGGGCGGCAGCGCGGTAGCGCAGCGCAGCGGCGATAAAGCCCTTGAACAGGGGATGTGCGCGGTTGGGGCGGCTCTTGAACTCCGGGTGGAACTGTGCACCCAGATGGAAGTCGCGGCCGGGCAGCTCCACAGTCTCCACCAGATGGCCGTCCGGGCTTGTGCCGGAAATGACCAGCCCAGCGTCCTGCATCTCCTGCCGGAAGTCGTTGTTGAATTCGTAGCGGTGACGGTGGCGCTCCCAGATCTCACTCTCACCGTAACACTCGGCCATCTTGGTGCCGGGCTTCACCGCGCAGGGGTACTTACCCAGACGCATGGTGCCACCCTTGGGGATATTGCCCTGCTGATCCGGCATCAGGGAGATGACGTTGTGAGCGCCGTCCGGGGTGAACTCGCTGGAATTGGCATCCTTGTAGCCCAGCACATTGCGGGCAAATTCCATGACCATGATCTGCATACCAAGGCAGATGCCAAAGCAGGGCACGCGGTTCTCGCGGGCATACTGGGCGGCTTGGATCATGCCCTCGATGCCGCGGTCGCCAAAGCCGCCGGGCACGATGATGCCGTCCACGTCCGCAAAGGCTTCCTTGCAGGCGGCCTGATCGGTCAGATCCTCGCTTTCCACCCAGCGGATCTCCACCTGACTGTCGTTCTCAAAACCGGCGTGGTACAAGCTTTCCATCACCGAGAGGTAAGCATCGTGCAGCTTGACGTACTTGCCCACCAGTGCAATGGTGCAGGTCTTGCTGCGGGTGGCAATGCGGGAGACCACCTGCTTCCACTCGGTCAGGTCGGCAGGGGGAACATCCAGATGCAGCTGCTGCACCACCACATCGTCCAGACCGTTGGTGTGCAGCATCAGCGGGCACTGGTAGAGGCTCGGCATGGTCAGGTTCTCGATGACGCACTCCGGCTTGACGTTGCAGAAGGTGCTGATCTTGCGGCGGATATCGCTGCCCACGCTGCCATCTGCGCGCAGAATGATGATGTCGGGGCTTACGCCCATGCCCTGCAGCTCCTTGACCGAGTGCTGCGCGGGCTTGGATTTGTATTCGTCCGAGCCGGAGATGTAGGGCACCAGCACCACATGGATGAAGCAGCAGTTGTCACGTCCCTGCTCCAGACCCACCTGACGGATGGCCTCAAGGAAGGGCTGGCTCTCGATATCGCCGGTGGTGCCGCCGATCTCGGTAATGACCACATCTGCCTCGGTGGAGGAGGCCAGATTGTAGATGTAGCTCTTGATCTCGTTGGTGATGTGGGGGATGATCTGCACCGTCTGTCCCAGATAAGCGCCCTGACGCTCCTTGTTCAGCACATTCCAGTACACCTTGCCGGTGGTCAGGTTGGAGTACTTGTTCAGGTTTTCGTCGATAAAACGCTCGTAGTGTCCCAGATCCAGATCGGTTTCGGTGCCGTCATCGGTCACGAACACTTCACCGTGCTGCAGCGGGCTCATGGTGCCCGGGTCCACGTTTACATAGGGGTCCAGCTTCTGGCTGGCCACCTTCAGGCCGCGGCACTTTAAAAGCCGGCCCAGAGATGCAGCGGTAATGCCTTTGCCAAGACCGGAGACCACGCCGCCGGTCACAAAAATAAATTTTGCCATAAAAATATACCTTCCTCTGTCGTAAAATAAAACTCTTCCATAAAAGGCCCGCTCCCGGCGCACCCCTATCCCTGCGGGTGCGGAGCGAAGCCCTGCTTCTCATTCGCTTTTGTCGGTGTACTCCTCCAGCACCTCCTGCGCCACCTCGGCGCGGTCGCGGCGGGTGTCCATGGCCTGTTTTTCAAGGTAGCGGTGCGCCTCGGCCTCGGTCATGTGGGCGTGCTCTACCAGACAGCACTTTGCCCGGCTGACCAGCCGCAGCTGCCCGATCTTGTCCTGCAGGCGGGCGTTCTCCTGCCGCAGACGCTGCAGGCGGTGGTTGCCGGCAGCCGCCATGTGCATGGCCTGCAAAAACAACGGGGTGGTGAAGGGTTTGCTCAGCAGCAGCACCCCCTGCTCGTTCAGGGGGGCAAGCAATTGCTCGGCCTGTGCGGCCTTTACCAGAAAGACCACACCGGCATCGGTCTGCTCCACAGCGGTGATGCACAATTCGTGCCCGAACTCATCGGGCAGGGGAGCGTTGACCACGATCAACTCAAAATCAGATTCCGACATTCTGCGCCGCGCCTCGGCTCCGCTGGGAATGATCACCGGGCGGCTGTAACCCATCTCGGACAGCCGCGCGGCAATATATTCGTTGGAGTTGGCACCGGCGCTTACGATCAGTGCGCGTCCCATTTTCCGCACTCCTTTCTCCTGCGCAGGCAGGGATCAGATGGCGTTAAAATAGTAGACGCGCTCGTGCTCGGCCCGGTCAGGCGCACTCCGCAATGCGGCGCAGCGCTTGAGTTCCTCCGAGAAATAGCGCTTAGAAAGCCCTTCCGGCAGCACCTTGCGCAAGAACTCGCTCTCCTCGGCTACCTGCACCGCCTCCTCAAGGGTGGCGGGCAGGGTCTCAAGGCCCAGTCCCTTGGCCTCGGCGGCATCGAACAGGTTGCGGTTCACCGGCGGGGGCAGCACCATGCGCTTCTCAATGCCGTCCAGTCCGGCGGCAAGGATCAGGCCAATGGCCAGATACGGGTTGCAGGCAGGGTCCGGGCTGCGCAGTTCCATGCGGCAGCTGTCGCCCTTGACCATGGGGATGCGCACCAGCTGGCTGCGGTTCTGGCGGCTCCAGCTCACATAGCGGGGTGCTTCGTCACAGCCAAAGCGCTGGTAGCTGTTGGGCAGGGGATTGGTGAACACGGTCAGTTCCCGGCTGTGTGCCAGCACACCAGCCATAAAGCTGCCGGCTACGCTGTCCGGGGCAATATCGCCCTCAAACAGGTTTTTGCCGTCCATGTAAAGCGAGAGGTTGATGTGCAGCCCGCTGCCGGCCTGCTGGGGCAGGGGTTTGGGCAGAAAGCTGGCGTGCAGGCCGTTGCGCATGGCAATGGCACGGACGATCTGCTTAAAGGTCATCACGTTGTCGGCAGTTTTCAGCGGCCCTGCATAGCGGCAGTCGATCTCGTTCTGACCGTTGCCGCTCTCGTGGTGGCTGTGCTGGGGTGCCATGCCCATCTGCTCCATGGTCAGGCAGATATCCCGGCGCAGATTTTCGCCCGCATCCAGCGGCGCAACGTCAAAATATCCGCCAAAGTCGATGGGAATGCAGGTGGGACGGCCCCGGTCGTCCTTTTCAAACAGATAGAACTCGCACTCGGTACCCACGTTGCAGGTAAGCCCCAGCTTTTTGAACTTGCGGTTCACGTCCCGCAAAAAGCCCCGGCAGTTGCCGCTGAAGGCTGCGCCGTCCGGCTTTTCCACATCGCAGAAGAACTGCATCACCCGCCCCTCGGTAGGACGCCACGGCAGGATGGTCACGGTGGAAAGATCCGGCCGCAGTACAAGGTCGCTTTCCTCAACGTGCATAAAACCCGCAATGGAGCTGCCGTCAAAGCACACGCCCTCCTCCAGTGCCTTAGACAGGTTGCTGGCCAGCACGGCAATGTTCTTCTGGGTGCCAAAGATATCGCAGAAGGCAAAGCGCACAAATTTGACGTTGTTGTCCTCCACAAAATCCAGAATATCCTGTTGGGTGGAATAGCTCATAAATAACCCCCCTTACAAAAAATTCATTTCAAGTAAAACGCCCAAAGGCCTGCCCTCAAAAAGGGAGCAGGTCTTTGGGCTGGTGTAAGAAATAGGAAAAGGAGAATGGCTAATTGATCCGACAGCCGGCGGATGCTTATTTTTTTACGCTGGTATGAAAAGATCAGACGTAGTAAAGCATCTTGCTGTAGCTGGGCAGAGGCCAATAATCCTCGCCGCAGATAGTCTCGGCATCGTCGGCAGCGGCGCGCAGGGCGTCCATCACCGGGAGAACGTTATCGTGGAAAGCAACGGCCTTCTCGCTCTCGGTGGACAGTGCCTTGGCGGCATTCACGGCATCCTGCAGGGTGTCGATGGCATCGCTCATGGCATCGGCGTCAGAAGAAAGCTTTTCCAAAGTCTTGGTCTCGCTGCGCACGCTGATGTGCTCGCTGACAGCCAGCTTGGAGGCGGCGGTATTGGCAACCTCGCTCATGTAGGCGTTGATGGCGGGCAGCAGCTGCTTGCGGGCCATCTCCAGCATGGTCAGAGCCTCGATGTTGATGATCTTGGAGTAGTGCTCCATCTCAACCTCGTAGCGGCTCTGCATCTCCACCTTGGTCAGCACGCCGAACTCTTCCATCAGGGCGATGTTCTTGGGCTCGACCAGTGCGGGCAGAGCAGCGGGAGTATTCTTCTTGTTGGGCAGGCCGCGCTTGGCTGCTTCGGCCTCCCACTCGGCGGTGTAACCGTTGCCGTTAAAGATGACGCGGCGATGGTCGCGGATAGTGCGCTTGACCAGAGCGATGGCAGCGCTGGTAAAGTCCTCAGCGCCCTCCAGCTCGTCGGCGTAGCCCTTCAGCTCCTTGGCAACAGCGGTGTTCAGAATGGTGTCGCAGTCGCTCAGGTTCTGAGAAGAGCCGGGCATACGGAACTCGAACTTGTTGCCGGTAAAGGCAAAGGGAGAGGTGCGGTTGCGGTCGGTGGTGTCCTTGCTGAACTTAGGCAGCACATCCACACCCAGATCCATCTTCATCTTGACGGGGCCGGCATAGGGGGAATCGGATGCGATGGCATCGATGACGGCTTCCAGCTCCTCGCCCACAAAGATAGAGATGATAGCCGGGGGTGCCTCGTTGGCGCCCAGACGGTGATCGTTGCCCGGGGTAGCCACGGAGGTGCGCAGCAGGTCGGCGTACTCGTCCACGGCCTTGATGACGGCGGCAAGGAACACCAGGAACTGCAGGTTCTCCATGGGGGTGTCGCCGGGATCCAGCAGGTTCTCCTCGGTGGTGGACAGCGACCAGTTGTTGTGCTTGCCGCTGCCGTTCACGCCTTCAAAGGGCTTCTCGTGCTGCAGGCAGACCAAACCGTACTTGGGTGCGATCTTGCGCATCATTTCCATGGTCAGCAGGTTGTGGTCGATGGCCACGTTGGTGGTATCGAAGATGGGAGCAAGCTCGTGCTGGCAGGGAGCAACCTCGTTGTGCTTGGTCTTGGCGGGCACGCCCAGCTTCCACAGCTCCTCGTCCAGTTCCTTCATGAACTCGGAAACCTCGGGACGGATCACGCCGAAGTAGTGCTCTTCCAGTTCCTGACCCTTGGCAGAGGGAGCGCCGAACAGGGTGCGGCCGGTGAGGATCAGATCCTGACGTGCCTCGTAGTCCTCCTTTTTGACCAGGAAGTACTCCTGCTCGGGGCCGACGGTAGTGGAAACGTAGTCCACATCCTTGCCGAACAGCTTCAGGATGCGGATAGCCTGACCGGACAGTGCATTCATGGAACGCAGCAGGGGAGTCTTTTTATCCAGAGCCTCGCCGGTGTAGCTGACGAATGCAGTGGGAATGCACAGCACATCATCCTTCACAAAGGCGTAGCTGGTGGGGTCCCATGCGGTGTAGCCGCGTGCTTCGCAGGTAGCACGCAGACCGCCGGAGGGGAAGGAGGAAGCATCGGGCTCGCCGCGTACCAGCTCCTTGCCGGAGAACTCCATGATGGCGGTGCCGTCGCCCACAGGGCTGACGAA
>CAKSZF010000009.1 GCA_934525405.1 uncultured Faecalibacterium sp. | reverse complement strand
CCAGTCGGCGCTATCGCTTTAACGCTTTTTTCGCTTCTCCATTTATAGCCCCTCAGTCGCTGCGCGACAGCTCCCCCAAGGGGGAGCGGGTACGCCCGCAAACTTTACACTTTAGCTGAAAAATTTCCCTCCATGCCAAAGGCTCCCTCTCCGAGGGAGCTGGCAAAACCGTCAGGTTTTGACTGAGGGAGTTAAGCCGTCCCCTTGGGGAAGGTGGCTGCGAACGCAGTAAGCAGACGGAAGGGGTAACTTCGCAGATGCTGCCCGCCATTTTCGATCTCTTTTTCCACAAACATTTTGGAAGATGTGGAAAAACCGCGCGGCGGGTGTATCTTTTTGCGCAAAAACGTGGTAAAATAAGCTGTAAAATCAGAAAGTGTGCGCCGCGGCGGCTCTGCCGTACCGGCACACGAGAAGCGCACCCGCAAAGGGCGGTGCGCGGAAAGGATGCAGTATGCAGGGAACGACCATTGCCGCCATCGCAACGCCCCCCGGGGCAGGCGGCATTGCCGTGGTGCGCCTGTCCGGCGCAGAGAGTTACGCCGTGGCTGCCCGGGTGTTTCGCCCGGCAAACCCGGAAAAAAAGGTGGAACAGGCCAAGGGTTACACCGCACTGTTCGGGCATTTTGTGGACAGGGAAGAAGCCTTTGACGAGGGTGTTGCCCTGTTTTTCCGCGCGCCCCACAGCTACACCGGCGAGGACGTGGTGGAGCTTTCCTGCCACGGCGGCAACGCGGTGGCACTGCGGCTGGTGGAAGCCTGTCTTGCAGCGGGTGCACAGCCTGCCGCCCCCGGCGAGTACACCCGCCGTGCCTTTTTGAACGGCAAGCTGGGTCTGACCCAGGCCGAAGCGGTCATGGACCTGATCTCGGCAGACGGGCGGCAGGGGGCAGCGCTGGCAAACGCCGCGCTGAGCGGTGCGCTGGCGAAAAAGATCAACGCCCAGAAAGCCCAGCTAACCGCCCTGCAGGCGCATCTTGCCGCTTGGGTGGACTTCCCGGAGGAGGATGTGCCGGAGCTGGACCCCGCCCATCTGCGCACCGTGCTGGGCGCAGTGCGGGAGGAACTGGACGCCCTCATCCGCAGCTATGATGCCGGTGCGGTGCTGCGCGAGGGCGTGGACTGCGCCATCGTGGGACGCCCCAACGCGGGCAAGTCTACCTTGCTGAACCTGCTGGCAGGCTTCGACCGCGCCATCGTCACCCCGGTGGCGGGCACCACCCGCGATGTGGTGGAGCAGGCGGTGCAGCTGGGAGATATCCGGCTGAACCTCTTTGACACCGCTGGTCTGCGGGAGACCGAGGACGCCATTGAAGCCGAGGGTATCCGCCGTAGCTGGAAAAAACTGGAAGAAGCCGGGCTGATCTTAGCCGTCTTTGATGGCTCCGAGCCGCCCAGCCGAGAGGACCTGGCGCTGGCGCAGCGCTGCGCGGGTCGTCCCGCCATCGCCCTTGTCAACAAGGAGGACAAGCCCACTCAGTTCGATGCCGAGCTCATCGCCCCGTATTTTGCCATGGTGCTGCCGGTCTGCTGCCGGGAAGAGGGGAGCCGCAAGGTCATCGCCGCTGCGGTGGCGCGGCTGCTGGGCACCGGCAGCATCGACCCCCACGCCGCCAGCCTGTCCGGGCAGCGGCAGCTTTCTGCCGCCCTCCGCGCCCGGGACGCCGTAGCCGGTGCACTGGATGCCGCCGCCGGCGGCTTTGGGCTGGACGCCGTCTCGGTCTGCGTGGATGATGCGCTGGATGCGCTCTGCGACCTAACCGGCGAAAACGCCTCGGAAGCCGTCATCGAACAGGTGTTCGAGCGGTTTTGTGTGGGAAAATAAGGGGCGGGGATGCCTTTGCACTATACCGGAAACCTTATCGCCACCGCTGAAGCCTTCACCCGCCGGGGGAAGGTGGCGCGCAGCGCCGGATGAGGGGTAGTACCCGTTAGTCCCGTGCGCCCTCTCAGGCGCTTCCGCGCCAGCTCCCCCAAAGGGGGAGCCAAGGTCTAAGGCTCGTTGCTAAAGTATTAGGCGCAATGAGAAAGTTTCTGGCAGCGCTCTTGGCTCTCCCTTTGGGAGAGCTGTCACCGCAGGTGACTGAGAGGGCGCACGCCGTTAGCCATGTCGCTAAAGTTTCAGACGTAACAAGAAACCTTCCCGCCATGCCAAAGGCTCCCTCTCCGAGGGAGCTGGCAAAACCGTCAGGTTTTGACTGAGGGAGTTCAGCCCAAGGTAAAATTTGCATTTCAAATCATTGATTAGAGGAAACCCGAAAGTATATGAACCACTTAGGAGATTATGATGTCATCGTCATTGGCGCCGGCCATGCGGGCATCGAAGCCGCCCATGCAGCTGCTGTGCTGGGCGCAAAAACGGCTGTCTTTACCATGAGTCTGGACGCCATCGGCAATATGCCCTGTAACCCCAGCATCGGCGGCACCGCCAAGGGCACGCTGGTGCGGGAGGTGGACGCGCTGGGCGGCGTGATGGGTCTGGCGGCAGACGCCACCTATCTGCAAAGCCGGATGCTGAACAAGGGCAAAGGCCCCGCCGTGCACGCACTGCGGGTGCAGACCGACCGCCGCCGCTACAACGAATACATGAAGCACGCGCTGGAACAGACCCCGGGGCTTGCCATCCATCAGGCCGAGGTGGTGGCGCTGGAAGTGGAAAACGGCCATGTGAAGGGTGTTGTCACCCAGCTGCACGGCGAGTACACCGCCAAGTGCGTGGTGCTTGCCACCGGTACGAACCTCGGCGGCAAAATTTTTGTGGGCGATGCGTGGTATGCCTCCGGCCCGGACGGCATGCACGCCGCCAACGCCCTGACCGACAGCCTGAAAGCCGCCGGTCTGCCGCTGCGCCGGTTCAAGACCGGCACCCCCGCCCGGGTGCACCGCCGCAGCATTGATTTTTCCAAGCTGGAATGCCAGCCCGGCGACCCGGACAGCGAATTGCAGCCCTTCAGCTTCCTGACCGATGCACCCATGCACAACAAGGTGGAATGCTGGATCGCCTACACGAACCCGGAGACCCACAAGATCATTCTGGACAACATCCAGCGCAGCCCGCTGTACGGCGGCATGATCGAGGGTGTCGGCCCGCGCTACTGCCCCTCCATCGAGGATAAGGTGGTGCGCTTCTCCGGCAAGGACCGCCACCCGCTCTTCGTAGAGCCCTGCGGCGAGAACACCGAGGAAATGTATTTGCAGGGAGCATCCAGCAGCCTGCCGGAGGATGTGCAGAACGCCTTTTACCACAGCATCAAAGGCTTTGAGCATCTGGAGATCATGCGCCCCGCCTACGCCATCGAGTACGACTGCGTAGACCCCACCAGTCTGGAAGCCACGCTGGAAAGCAAGGTGGTGCGGGGTCTGTACGGGGCAGGGCAGTTTAACGGCACCTCCGGCTACGAGGAAGCTGCCGCGCAGGGTTTGCTGGCGGGTCTGAACGCCGCACGCAACGCGCTGGGCTTAGAGCAGCTGGTGCTGCCCCGGCACACCAGCTATCTTGGCACGCTGGTGGACGACCTTGTGACCAAGGGTGTCATGGATCCCTACCGCATGATGACCAGCCGCAGCGAGTACCGGCTGACCCTGCGGCAGGACAACGCCGACCAACGCCTGACCCCCATCGGCAGGGAATACGGCCTTGTGCAGGATGACCGCTGGGCAAAGTACCAGCACACCCAGCAGATTTTGGAAGCCGAGCGCCGCCGCCTGCACGAGACGCATCTGCGCACCGCAGACCTTCGCGCCGCCATGGAAGCCGCCGGTCTTGCCCCCGCCGCCGAGGGCGGCATTGCGGAGGAGCTGCTGCGCCGTCCCGAGATCAGCTACCCGCTGGTGGCGGGCATCATCGGCTGGGGAGAGGAGATCACCCCCATGCTGGCGGAGCGGCTGGAAACCGAGATCAAGTACGCCGGTTACATTGCTCGGCAGGACCGGATGATCCGGGAGGTGGCACGCCACGAAAAGACCCTCATCCCGGAGGATTTTGAGTATGCCGCCCTGACCGGCCTGACGCTGGAAGCCCGGGAAAAGCTTGCCCGCATCCGTCCCCGCAATCTGGGGCAGGCGGGGCGCATTCCCGGCGTTTCGCCCTCCGATGTGGCGCAGCTGAGCATCGCACTGGCAGGGAAACAACAAAAATAATACGAAGTTGCGATAAAATAAACGATTGCGCTACCCCAACCACCCGACAGAAAGGACAACACTATGATCGACAAACAGCGGTTGGAGGAAAAGTGTTCCACATGGAACATTGCCCTCACCGGCACCCAGCTGGATCAGCTGGATGCCTTTGCCCAGATCCTTGTAGACTACAACCAGAAGGTCAACCTGACCGCCATCACCGACCCGGAGGGCATCGAGGACAAGCATTTCCTCGACAGCCTGCTGTTTGCCAGCCAGCCGGAAGTTGCCGGGCGCATGGTGGACGTGGGTGCCGGGGCAGGCTTTCCGGGCATCGTGACCAAGATCTTCAAGCCGGAGCTGGAACTGACCCTCATGGAACCCACCGGCAAGCGGGTGGATTTTTTGAAGTACGCCTGCGCCCAGCTGGGTCTGACCGGGGTGGAGTTTGCCAAGGAGCGCGCCGAGGAAGCTGCCCGCAAGGTGTGGCGGGAGCAGTTTGACCTTGCCTCTGCCCGCGCCGTGGCAGCCCTGCCCATGCTGGCAGAGTACTGCCTGCCGCTGGTAAAAGTGGGAGGCAACTTCCTTGCCATGAAGGGGGCTTCCGGGGAAGAGGAGCTGACCGCCGCCCGGGGCGCTATCAAAAAGCTGGGCGGCGAGTACCGCGAGACCCGCACTTTGCACCTGCCCGGCGGCGACACCCGCACGCTGATTTTGTGCAAAAAGATTTCGCAAACTCCGACAGCATACCCCAGAAACGGCGGTAAAATTGCAAAAAGCCCGCTGAAATAACGCATGACTTGACGCAACCTGTAAGACCCTGCCGAACGAAATTTCTGGCGGGGTCTTTCTTTGTGTGCTACACTGAAGCTGAACAGGCTTTCCACGATTTCCCGGAGAAATGTGGAAAACTGCATCGCACAAGGAAAGGGGCAGCATCATGTTTGAACGCAAGAAACCGTCCGGGAAATTACTCTCTCTGCCCATCGACCAGATCCACCCGTCGCCCTTTCAGGCGCGGAAAAGCTTTGACGAGCAGGAGCTGACGGCGCTGGCGCAGAGCATCCGGGAGAACGGTCTGCTCCAGCCGGTCACGGTGCGCAAAGTGGCAGAGGGCTACGAGCTGGTGGCAGGGGAGCGGCGGCTGCGCGCCTGTCAGCTGGCAAAGATGACCACCATCCCCGCCATCCTGTGCAGCTACGCCGACGACCGCACCGCTGCGCTGGGTCTGCTGGAAAACATCCAGCGCGCCGACCTGAACCCCTTTGAACAGGCGCAGGGGCTGCGGGATGTGATGGTGCTGTGGGACTGCACGCAAGCCGAAGCCGCCAAGCGTCTGGGCATGGCGCAGCCCACCTTTGCCAACAAGCTGCGGCTGTTGCAGCTGACCGCAGACCAGCGGCAGTTCGTGCTGGACAATAACCTCACCGAGCGCCACGCCCGGGCGGTGCTGCGCCTGCCGGAGAACCGCCGCAGCGAAGCGCTGATCACCATCGCCAAGCGCCGCCTGAACGCCCGCCAGACCGACAGCTACATCGAGCAGCTGCTGAACAGCCCGCCCAAGGCCGGGCACCGCATCTCCATGGTGCGGGACGTGCGCATCTTTGTCAACACCATCGACCACGCCATCCGGCTGATGACCGACAACGGCGTGCCCGCCACCGCCCACCGGGAAGAGAAGGACGGCTACATCGAGTACACCGTGCGCATCCCCACCGCCGCCGCGGAGAAGTGAATTGTTCCATGTGGAACAGGGGAGGAACTCCCTCAGTCAAAACCTGACGGTTTTGCCAGCTCCCTCGGAGAGGGAGCCTTTGGCGCTCCCGGAAGCTTTGCACTTCAGCCAGAAACTCTCCCGCCATGCCAAAGGCCCCATCCCAGAGGGGGCTGTCGCCGTAGGCGACTGGGGGAGTTTACCACGGCGCGCGCCCTCTCCGTCATCGCTGCGCGATGCCACCTCTCCCAAAGGGAGAGGCAAGCCCGCTGCCGGAAGGCTGCTCATTACACTTAAAGCTTTAGCAACGAATCTAATAGCTTGGCCCCCCTCCTCGGGGGAACGAACCCTCGTGACTAAAGCTTTCGGAGAAACGAGAAGCTTTCCCGTAGTGCTCTTGGCTCTCCCTTTGGGAGAGCTGGCAAAGCCGTAGGCTTTGACTGAGAGGGCGCACGCTGTCAGCTCTGTCACTAATGTATCAAAGGCAACGAGAAACATTCCCGCCATGCCAAAGGCCCCATCTCCGAGGGGGCTGGCTTCGCGCAGCGATGACTGGGGGAGTTTTCTCCCGCGCAAAGCCTTTTTTCCGCTTTCCCACCCTCAAAAGTTAAAAATCCAGCTGAAAAACGCTCCAGATGGTTCAAAAAGCAATTTGGATGTGTTATACTAGAAGCCAAGGTGTCTGCCGGACGGGGAAACCGGCGGGCATGACTGCGTGTTCCATGTGGAACAAATCTTTCCCCGGGAGGAAGAAAAGCGCGTGGCAAAAATTGTAGCGATCGCAAACCAGAAGGGCGGAGTGGGCAAGACCACCACCGCCGTCAACCTTTCGTCCTGCGTAGCGGCACTGGGCAAAAAGGTGCTCATTGTGGACTTAGACCCGCAGGGCAACACCACCACCGGTTATGGCATCCCAAAGCGCAGTGTGGAAGCGGGCACTTATGAGGTGCTCATCGGCAAGGCAACGGCGGCGCAGGCCATCCGGCACACCGAGTACCGCACCGATGTCATCGGCTCCAACACCCGGCTGGCCGGTGCCAGCTTGGAAATGATCGACCTGCCCGGCCGTGAGGGGCGTCTGCGCAAGGCGCTGGCTGAGGTGCAGAAGGACTACGACTTCATCTTTATCGACTGCCCGCCCAGTCTGGATCTGCTCACCCTCAATGGCCTGAGTGCCTGCGACAGTGTGCTCATCCCGGTGCAGTGCGAGTACTATGCGCTGGAAGGTCTTTCGGAGCTTATCAGCACCCTCAAGACCATCCGCAAAAAGTATAACCCGTATCTGGATATCGAGGGCGTGGTGTTCACCATGTTCTCGCTGCGGTACAACCTGACCGTGCAGGTGGTGGAGCAGGTGCAGAAGTACTTCGGCTCCAAGGTGTACAAGACCACCATCCCGCGCTCCATCCGCATTTCGGAAGCGCCCAGCTACGGCCAGCCCATCAATTTCTACGAGCCCAAGGGCAAGGGCAGCGAGGCCTACATGGATCTGGCAATCGAATTCGTCAAGCACAACCGCCCGCAGGAACCTAAAAAGTCCCGCGCAAAGGCTGCACCCGCCGCAGAGCCGGCGAAAAACGCTCTGGAAGATTAAAACAGGGGGAACAAGGTAAACAATGGCAAGAGGAAAAGGAGGGCTCGGGCGCGGGCTGGACAGTCTGTTTGAGGACGCAGCACCGGTCTTTGAGTCAGAGCACGCAGCGGTGGAAACGCTGCCGCTGCGCGAGATCGAGCCGGACCCCGACCAGCCCCGCAAGACCTTTGAACAGGAGACCCTCAGTGAGCTGGCTGCCAGCATCGCCGAGCACGGCTTGTTGCAGCCCATCGCGGTGCGGCCAAGACCCATGGGTGGTTACAGCATCGTGGCGGGCGAGCGCCGCTGGCGTGCCTCCCGCATGGCGGGTCTTACCGAGGTGCCGGTGGTCATCAAGGATGTGTCCGATGAGCAGGCCATGGAACTGGCGCTGGTGGAAAACTTGCAGCGGGAGGATCTGGACCCGGTGGAAGAAGCTGCCGGTATCCGGGAGCTGATGACCCGCTGCGACCTGACACAGGAGCAGGCCGCCCGCAAGCTGGGCAAGAGCCGCAGCGCGCTGGCAAACAGCCTGCGTCTGCTCAACCTGCCGGAAACGGTGCTGGAGCTGCTGAAGAGCGGCTTTATCAATACCGGCCACGCCAAGGTGGTGCTGGGTCTGCCCACACCGGAATTGCAGGCCGAAGCCGCGCAAATCATCGCGGACAACCAGCTGAACGTCCGGCAGGCTGAGGCGCTTTGCAAAAAGATGGCAAAGCCCGCCAAGGAACCCCGCGAACCCGCACCCCGCGGCACCCTGCCGGTAGAGGTAGAGGAGAGCCTGAAGCAGGTGCTGGGCAGCGAGGTGAACGTGGCCTACCACGGCGGCAAGGGCAAGCTGACGGTGCATTTTTACTCCGACGAGCAGCTGCGCGCCTTTGCAAACCTGCTGGGACAGTACCAGATGGAAACCGAATAATCATGCGATCCAAGGCGGGAACAGCCGCCTTTGAACGGCAGCGGAAGGCCGCAGACGCACCGCTGCAAGCCCAATAGAGTTAAGGAGAGTCAATCATGCTGGATATCAAATTTGTCCGCGAGAACCCGGACGCCGTTAAGGAAAACATCAAAAAGAAGTTTCAGGATGCAAAGCTGCCGCTGGTGGATGAGGTCATCGAGAAGGATGCCAAGTACCGTGCAGCCCTGAAGGAAGTGGAGGCCCTGAAAGCCGCCCGCAACAAGCTGAGCAAGGCTAACGGCCCGCTGTTCGGTCAGCTGAAGAAGTGCACCGATGAGGCACAGAAGGCCGAGCTGCAGGCACAGATCGATGCCAACAACGCCGCCGTCAAGGCAGACGCCGACAAGATGGCAGAGCTGGAGAAGGAAGAGGAGGCACTGTCTGCCCGCATTCAGGAGATCATGTACTCCATTCCCCAGATGATCGACCCCAGCGTGCCCATCGGCCCGGACGATACCTATAACGTGGAAGCACAGCGCTTCGGCGAGCCTGTCGTGCCGGATTTCCCCATTCCGTACCACACCGAGATCATGGAGAGCTTTGACGGCATTGATATGGACGCCGCAGGCCGCGTGGCCGGCAACGGCTTCTACTACCTGCTGGGCAACATCGCACGCCTGCACGAGGCTGTGCTGGCCTACGCCCGCGACTTTATGATCAACAAGGGCTTCACCTACGTCATCCCGCCCTTCATGATGCACGGCAACGTGGTGCAGGGCGTCATGTCCTTCCCCGAGATGGACGCCATGATGTACAAGATCGAGGGTGAGGATCTGTACCTGATCGGCACCAGCGAGCACACCATGATCGGCCGCTTCATCGACCAGACGCTGGACGAGAGCAAGATGCCCCTGACCCTGACCTCTTACAGCCCCTGCTTCCGCAAGGAGAAGGGCGCACACGGCATCGAGGAGCGCGGCATCTACCGCATCCACCAGTTCGAGAAGCAGGAGATGATCGTGGTCTGCCGCCCCGAGGAGAGCGCCGACTGGTACGAGAAGCTGTGGCAGATGTCCGTGGAGCTGTTCCGCAGCATGGAGATCCCCGTGCGCCAGCTGAACTGCTGCTCCGGCGATCTGGCTGACCTGAAGGTCAAGAGCTGCGATATCGAGGCTTGGAGCCCCCGCCAGCAGAAGTACTTCGAGGTCTGCTCCTGCTCCAATCTGGGTGACGCACAGGCACGCCGCCTGCACATCCGCATCAAGGGCAAGGACGGCAAGACCTATCTGGCCCACACCCTGAACAACACCTGCGTGGCACCCCCGCGTATGCTGATCGCCTTCCTGGAGAACCATCTGCAGGCCGACGGCAGCGTGACCATCCCCGAAGTGCTGCAGCCGTACATGGGCGGCCTGAAGGTCATGGTCCCCACCAATAAGAAGGACTAAAACTGCACCGGGTTTTCCACAACCGGGCAGAAAAAGGTTGAAAAAAGCACCGCTTTCCGCACAGGGAAGCGGTGCTTTTTGCGTGGGAAGCGGGAGATTAACTCCCTCAGTCAAAACCTGACGGTTTTGCCAGCTCCCTCTGGGAGGGAGCCTCTGGCGCGCCCGCAAGCTTTGCACTTTAGCCGGAAACTGTACCGCTATGCCAAAGGCCCCATCCTAGAGGGGGCTGTCGAGCGCAGCGAGACTGGGGGAGTTTTACCCGCAAAAGCAACAAGAAAACCTATATTTCAACGCACCTATGTAAATAAATCAAGAATCTCAAAAAACTGCAAATTTTTTTGAAAATATGTGTTGACAAAAAGGGCATCTATGGATATAATAATAAAGCACCGTTCAAGTGCAAGTTAAATATGTGGCGGTATAGCTCAGTTGGCTAGAGCATTCGGTTCATACCCGAAGTGTCACCGGTTCAAATCCAGTTACCGCTACCACTTTTACAGAGTTTCGCTAAGGTTAGGGGGACGGTCGTCCGCAGTAGTGGGCGATGGATGTCGGAGGTTTTAGCGAAGCTCTGTATTTCTAAGGCCCGTTGGTCAAGCGGTTAAGACACGGCCCTTTCACGGCTGTAACATGGGTTCGATTCCCGTACGGGTCATAAAAACGCCTTTGCGCAATGCGCAAAGGCGTTTTTACTTTGTATAAAGAAAAACACCGGGCAGATGGCATCTGTCCGGTGTTCCTTTTGTGGTTTTACCCGTTCTGCTCCTGCACATAGCGCAGGATGTCCTCCGGCACCTCTGCCAGCGCATCGGCACCGGCGGCGGTCAGCTCGGCGCGGCCGCGGAAGCCCCACAGCGCGCCCATAGCGGGCAGCTGTGCGTTGTGCCCGGTGAGGATGTCCACGTCGCTGTCGCCCACAAAAAGGGTGGCGGCGGGGTCTGCGCCCAGCTCGGTCATCAGGGCATACAGCCCGGTGGGGTCGGGCTTGGTAGGTACGCCCGGGCGGTTGCCCCGCACGGCGTCAAAGCGGCCGGTGCCAAAGTAGTGGGCAATGATGCCGCCGCACAGGGCATCAGCTTTGTTGGAGAACACCGCGCACTGGATGCCCTCGGCCTTCAGTGCGTCCAGCAGCGCCGGAATGCCGGGGTAGGGCGCGGTCTTGTCCTCCTTGTGGGCATCGTACCGGGCGGTGAACTGTGCCAGTGTCGCCGCCAGCTGCGCCGGGGTGCGGGCGTCAGCGGGGGAGAATCGTTCCACCAACTTGGGGATGCCGTTGCCCACCATCATCTTGAACTGCGCCACCGTAAAGGTGGGCCAGCCGTTTTGTGCGCACACCCAGTTCCCGGCATCTGCAAGGTCGTCGATGGTGTTCAGCAGGGTGCCGTCCAAGTCAAATAATACAGTCTTTATCATAAAATAGTCTCCGTTGGTCTGTGATATAAAAATGCCCCGCCGACCGTAGGTTCAGCGGGGCATCGCAAGTATACTTCTATATCTCCAGAAAATCAAGAGCCGCCAGCGGTACGCTGCGCACCGTGACCTTTTCTTTGCCGGGAAATACAAGGGTCAGGTTGGCGCGCTGCACCGTCACCGCCCAAGGGGATTGCAACGCGGTAAAGCCGGTGTCCGGGTGGAACACGCACAGCTGGTGCAGATGGAACCGGTGCTGTCGGCAGAGCAGCAGCTGTCCCTGCTGCTGCCATACGCCCTCCCGGTGCCAGCCCACGGCGGCAGCGCCCAGCAGGGCGGCAAACACCCCGGTGGGGATGAGCAGCGGCAGGGTAAGGGCAGGCAGGGTGGTGCGGGATACCGCCGTCAGCAGCAGGCAGAGCGCCAGCGGGATGCCTGCCGGTAAAAAGAACACTACGCTGCGGTCAGTGGTGTCGGCGCGGGTGTCCGGGGGCAGCTGCGTCATCTCAGGCAGCAGCTCCCGCAGCAGCGGGGTGCCCTCCCGCCAGACGAACAAGGGCAGCTCCGGGCGGCACGCCCCTGCCGAGACGAACACCGGGCAGTAATGCAGCGCCCATGTGGCGGGGGAGCGGCGCAGGTCGGCGTAGTTCAGCTGGCAGAGCCGCAGCCGCATCTCGTACCGGCGTACAAGCCCGCCCCGGCTGCCCAGCTGGGTATCGGTGCGCCAGACGGTATAATGCACCGCCTGCAAAGCGCTGCGCACCAGACTGATGCAGAACAGGGTGCCCGCCAGCACCAGCAGCCACGCCATGCCCAGCGGCAGCCAGCGGGCGGCAAGCGCCGCCAGCTGTCCCAGCTGCGCAAGGGCAGCGGTCTGGGCATCCGGGGCATAGCTCTGGGTCTGATGGATGGCCAGCCACCACAAAAACAGGGTAGACAGACCGTTGGCACCCAGCACCGTAAAGGCCAGCTTTTCGCCGCCCTTGGGCGCGTGCCACAGCGGGTCTGACACCGGCAGCAGCACATCGGCAAGCTCCTCGGCCTGCTGCCGGGTAAGATACAAAGTGATGGTCTTGGTCTGCCCCACAGGGTACAGCACCACCCGGCAGGCACCGGTCAAGCGGTAGAGCAGGGGCTGCTCCAGCACCAGCGCCGCCAGACCTTCGGCGAGCAGGGCGCGGTCCAGCCGCACTCCAAGCCGCCAGCTGACGTGTACCGTGCCCTCGGCATCCACCTGCCAGCGGCCGCCGTAGTACACCGCCCAGCACACGGCGCTGATAAAGAAGAGCAGTACAAGGTCCTGCCGCAGCGCCGCACGCAAAGCGTCCCAGTTGCGGGCAAAAAGCACCTGTACCAAAGGCAGAAGGTACACCAGCAAAGTCTTGCGCAGCAGATGCAGCGCCGCCAGCGGGTGAAAGTGCTTTTCCCGGTTCATACACTACGCTCCATCAGTACCGCCGCCAGCGCGGTCGCCTGCGCGGCGGGGATGCCGGGCAGCACCAGCTGCAAGCCCGGGCTGCGCACAAGGAGCACAGTGCACCCTGCCGCCCACAGCAGCGGGGTGCGCAGCAGCTGCACCCCGGTGACCGCCCGGCGCGGGATGCGGCGCAGCACAGGGACAGCCACCCCGGACTGCACCGTGACGCTGTCTGCCGTCAGGGCGGCGACAAAGCTGCAGCAGCGCACCCGGACAAGCGCCACCAGCGCCGCCCATACAGCGCAAAAGACTGCGCCCGCCCACACGCTCTGCCAGAAGGCAAAGGGCGCGCAAACCAGCCCGGGCACGGCTGCCCAGACGCAGAGCACCCGGCGGGCGCGGGGCGGAAGCACCAGCGCGGTGCGCAGTAGCTCCTGCTCGCTCATTTGTGGGAGGAAAGACCCCACGCATCCATCAGCAGATGCAGGGTGTCGTCCTGTGTCAGGCACAGCAGTCGGTCCCACGGCAGCAGCACCGTGCTGCCGTGGGGGATGATGAACTCGGTATCCCGGGTGATGCTGACCAGAATGGCATCGCCGGGGATGGGGATCTCCTTGATCTCCTTGCCCGCGAACTGGAAGTCCTCCGGCAGCAAAATTTCATTCAGGCTGGCAGTACCGCCGCCCAGCGAGAGCAGCTGCCGGATGGTGTCGGTCTCGATCTCCCGCTCCAGAATATGGCTCAGGTTGTCGGTACCGCACACCACGGTGTCCACGCCCAGCGTGTGCAGGATGTCCCGGTTCTTGGGGTTGGAGGCGCGTGCCACGGTGCGGTTCACGCCGAACTCCCGCTTGGCGATCTGGCACGCCACCAGATTGGTCTCGTCGGTGTTGGTCACCGCCACAAAGGCGTCGCAGCTGGCCACATCGGCGGTGCGCAGGGTGTCAAAACTCAGAGAGTCGCCGCAGATGACCGGGATATCCAGCGTATCCGCAAGGGTACGGCACAGCGCCTCCTGCGGCTCGATGATGGTCACCTTATGGTGGTGGGACAGCAGGCTTTGGGCAAGATACATGCCCACCCGGCCGCCGCCGGCAATACAAACTTTCATATCGTTACCTCATTCTACGGTCTGTAAAGCGAATACAGGATGTTTTACTTGGAAAGTGCCCGGAACACCGCCTGCTCGGTCAGCACGGTGGGGCAGATGGTCTCCAGCTCGTAGGCCTTGTGGTATAAAATTTGCAGATGCGGGTCGGACACCCGGCAGATGACTTTGTCCCGGCGGAAGATGTTCTTTGCCAGCTGTGCCGCCATCAGGTTCACCGAGTCCTCCTCGGTCACCGCCGCCACGGCGTCGCAGTTCTCCACGCCGCCCCGGCGCAGGGTGTCCTGGTCGGTGGGGTCGCCCACAAGGGCAGTGCCGTGAAAGGTATAATCGTCAAAGGCATCCAGACGCTTGAGCTGTTCGGGGTCCTTTTCCACCACCGAGATATCATGGCCGATGCGTTCCAGATCGCGGATCAGCGCCGCACCCACCTGATCGCAGCCGATCACCAGTATGTTCATGAAGGTTCACCTCGTTGTTCTCAGAGCTTTCTGCGCCGGGCGCAGAAAGCGGACAGACTTCTTATTTTTATAGTATAGCACATTTCCCGGGGCAGATAAATACAGCGCCCGGGGGAAACGCGGAAATAAATTTGCACAGGCTGCTTGCGCCCGCGCCCTCTCAGGCGCTCCCGCGCCAGCTCCCCCAAAGGGGGAGCCAAGGTCTAAGGCTTATTGCTAAAGTATTAGGTATAACGAGAAAGTTTCCGGCAGTGCTCTTGCCTCTCCCTTTGGGAGAGGTGGATTTGCGAAGCAAAGACGGAGAGGGCGCACCCGCCTGCAGAAAACTGCTCTCACTCCGGTAAAATTTTTATTATAATCTATATGCACAGCGGCTCATAGTATGGTATACTGGAACTGCTTTTGAAAAAAACTACGCACCCAACGGGTGCTGCAGGAGGGATTTATTACGTTTTTCGAGATCATTAAAGCGATCCTGATGGGTATCGTAGAGGGCATTACCGAGTGGCTGCCCATCTCCTCCACCGGTCACATGATCCTTGTGGAGCAGGTCGTCAAGTTCAATGCCAGTGAAGAATTCATGTCCATGTTCCGGGTGGTCATCCAGCTGGGTGCCATTCTGGCCGTGGTGGTGCTGTTCTGGAATAAGCTGTGGCCCTTCGGGCTGCGGCAGGGCAAGGTCATCTCCAAGCCCAGCGTGTGGAACCTGTGGTTCAAGGTGGTAGCCGCCACCCTGCCGGTGCTGGTCATCAGCCCGCTGGACGACTGGATGGAGGCACACTTCTATAACTACATCACTGTAGCCGCCATGCTGATCCTGTACGGCGTGCTTTTCCTTGTGGTGGAGAACCGTCGCACCACGCCCCGGGTCACAAAGCTGGAACAGATCAGCTACCGGGATGCTTTGCTTATCGGCGTGTGGCAGTGCCTTGCCATCATCCCCGGCACCTCCCGCTCCGGTGCTACTATCGTGGGCGGTCTGCTGCTGGGGCTCTCCCGTGCCTGCGTGGCAGAGTTCACCTTCTATCTGGCCATCCCGGTCATGGCGGGTGCATCTCTGCTCAAGGTGGTCAAGTTCGCGGTCTCCGGCGTATCCATCACCGGCACCGAGATCGCTGTGCTGCTGGTGGGCTGCGTTGTGGCCTTTGTGGTTAGCCTTGCAGCCATCCGCTTCCTGATGGACTACGTCAAGCGCCACGACTTCAAGTTCTTCGGCATCTATCGCATCGTGCTGGGTGCCATCGTGCTGGCTGTGGCGGCCATCACCGCGCTGGCATAAGAGAAAAGCTTAATAATGATAACAGGGGCTGTTGCTTGCGCAACAGCCCCTTGTTTTAATGAAAGCGTTCCCCGGCGGGTGAAGGCTTCAGCGGTGGCAACAGAGTTTTTCGTTGCTCTTGATACTTTGACCCTCGGACAACGGCGTGCGCCCTCTCCGTCACGGCTTACGCCGTGCCACCTCTCCCAAAGGGAGAGGCAAGAGCACTGCCGGAAACTTTCTCATTATACCTAATACTTTAGCAACGAACGTAATGGCTTGGCTCTCCCTTTGGGAGAGCTGGCGCGGGAGCGCCTGAGAGGGCGAACACAACGCTCACTCTTCCTCTTTTTTCACCTTTACGCGCCGCTTATGGGACATATACTCCGAGCGCAGTTTGTTGGTGACAAAGGTCTGGCTGCTGTACAGGCCGTGGTGGCCGGAGAGCATATAGCAGATGCCGCAGCCCAGCGCGATGAGTTCCAGCCCCGCGCCGCTGAACAGCTCAAAGCCCAGCAGGATGGAGGGGATCAGGGCGTTGGTCGCGCCGCAGAAGATAGACACCAGCCCCACCGCCGCCGCAAACCCGGCGGGCAGACCCAGCAGCGGGCCAACCACACAGCCGAAGGTAGCGCCCACAAAAAAGCTGGGCACCACCTCGCCGCCCTTGAACCCGCAGGCAAGGGTCAGCGCGGTGAGGAAGATCTTGCACAGAAAATCCCACGGCAGCGCCTGTCCCTGCTCCACGGCAGCAACGATGACGCTCATGCCCGCGCCGTTATACCGCCCCACGCCGAAGAGATAGGAAAAGCCGATGACCAGCACGCCGCCCGCAAAGACCCGCACCCACGGGTTCGGGAGAAGCTTTGGCACGGTGTGCTCCATGAAGTGGAGGGTGTAGCAGAACAGGCGGGAAACGGCAGCGCAGGCCACACCCAGCAGGATGACCAGCAGGGCGGTGCGGACATTCAGTTCCGGCGCGGTGAGGGCAAAGTGGGTGGGTGCGATGCCAAAGGCCAGCGAGCAGCCGTAGGCGATGAGGGCGGAGGTAAAGGCCGGGACAAAAGCAGCGGTAAAGGTCAGGCCCACATCCTCTACCATCATGGCAAAGCAGGCCGCCGCCAGCGGGGTGCCGAACAGGGCAGAGAAGAACGCAGCCATGCCGCTGATGGTGGCGGTGCGGCGGTCGTGGTCCTTGAGCCGCAGCAGGGTGCCAAGGTTCCAGCCGATGCTGCCGCCCATCTGCAACGCAGCGCCCTCGCGGCCGGCAGAACCGCCGCACAGGTGGGTGAGCACCGTACCCAGAAAGATAGCGGGCACCAGCAGAATGCTGACCGGTTCGCCGCTTTGCACGGCGCGGAGAACGTTGTTGGTGCCCACACCCTCGCACTTTGTTACCTTATAAAGGGCAGTGATGAGCAGACCTGCCACAGGCAAAAGGAACAGCAGCCAAGGCTGCGCGGCGCGCAGCTCGGTGGCGTGCTCGACAGCAAGGTGGAACAAGGTGCCCAGAAATCCACAGAGCAGACCCATGGGAACCGCCAGAAAGAACCATTGCAGCGCCACCCGCAGGGCGGCTTTAGCTTCGTGCCAGAATGTATCAAAATCGTTCATAGAAAGTACTCCTGTATATTGACATCCGTTCCGTTTTTTGGAACCGATATAAAATAACACCGCAGGGCAGGGCTGTCAACCCCAAAATGGGCAGAGCAAAAGCGGGACTGCTCCATTTTCTGTTTACACCGCTCGCCCGGGTGTGCTATACTGAACAAAAGAGAGACTGCGCGGCAGACGCCGCCGGAAAGATATGGGAGGAAAAACACCATGGAAGCATCCAAAGTTTACTATACGGATTTCCGCTGTCCGGTGGGCACCAGCCTGCTGGAAAAGCTGCGCCGGGTGTGCATTGCCGCCGGCATTAAGGATATCGACATGGACGGCCGGTTCGTGGCCATCAAGATGCACTTCGGCGAGCTGGGCAATCTGGCTTTTCTGCGCCCCAACTACGCCAAGGTGGTGGCAGACCTGTGCAAGGAGCAGGGCGGTATGCCCTTCCTGACCGACTGCAACACCCTGTACCCGGGCAGCCGCAAGAATGCGCTGGAGCACCTGAGCTGCGCTCAGCTGAACGGCTTCTGGCCCATGACCACCGGCTGTCAGGTGATCATCGGTGACGGTCTGCGCGGCACGGATGAGGTGGAAGTGCCGGTGCCGAACGGCGAATACTGCAAGACCGCCAAGATCGGCCGCGCCATCATGGATGCGGACGTGTTCATCAGCCTGAACCACTTCAAGGGACACGAGGCCACCGGCTTCGGCGGTGCGCTCAAGAATATCGGCATGGGCTGCGGTTCCCGCGCGGGCAAGATGGAGCAGCACGCTGCCGGCAAGCCCGCCGTGCAGGAGGGGCTGTGCCGCGGCTGTCACCGCTGCGCTAAGGAGTGCGGCTCGGACGCCATTACTTACAATGCCGAAAACAAGGCGGTCATCGACTACGACAAGTGCAAGGGCTGCGGCCGCTGCATCGGCGCCTGCAGCTTTGACGCCATCTATTCTCCCAACGACTGCGCCAACGAACTGCTGGACCGCAAAATGGCCGAGTATGCCGCCGCAGTCTGCCACGACCGTCCCTGCTTCCATATTTCTCTGGTGCAGGACATCAGCCCCAACTGCGACTGCCACGGCGAGAACGATGCACCCATCCTGCCGGATATCGGTATCTTTGCGTCCTTCGACCCGGTGGCGCTGGACCAAGCCTGCGTGGACGCCTGCCTGAACGCCGCCCCGCTGCCCAACAGCCAGCTGAGCGCAAACCTTGCAAAGCCGGGCTGGAACTGCTACCACGACAACTTCAAGGACTCTAACCCCAACATCGAGTGGAAGGCCACCCTTGAACAGGCCGAGAAGGTGGGCATGGGCACCCGCCAGTATGTGCTGAAAAAGGTATAACGATAAAATGGGGCGCTGACCACACGGTCAGCGCCCCATTGCGCTTTAAAGTTTAAAGTTGCGTTTAAGCCTCGCCGTTCGTCTCCGGCACGATATCGTCCAGCACGCTTTGCAGCGCCTGCCAGTTTTTCAGGGTGCAGCCGGGCAGGGTGTCAGCGTCCAGCCCTGCGTCCGCAATGCGTTCGGTCATGCTGTCCTTGTCGCTGAGCAGGTCCAGCGCCGCGTCCTTGATCATCGGCCAAGCCTCGGCAAAGCCCTCCTGCTCGTTATCGGTCAGGCCGTCATACCAGCTGTAAAAGGCCTCCTGAATGGTCTCCGGGGAGCGGCTGGACATCCGTGCATCCTCGGCCCAGTGCAGCAGCGATGCCGCCGCGATGACCGATTTCAAGGAGCAGCCGGATACCCCGGGGCCCCAGCCCAGACAGGGCGCAAAGGCGTTTTCTGTGCCAGTGATGGAGAACACCGAGTTCTCGTCGAAGTTGCCGGGGTTCAGATCTCCGGTGTTGGCTTCTGTGGTGGAGGAGGGCAGCTCACTGCTGCCGGAAGCGGATGCGCTGTCCGAGGCGGGTGCAGCGCTGGATGCGGGGCTGCTGTCGGCAGAGCCGCTGCAGGCTGCCAGCAGACAGCCCAGTAAAGCGGCGCACAGCAGCAGCGCAAGGGAGCGGATATATTTCGATGTCATAAGAAAAACCTCCGTAAACGGTGCTCCGGCAAGCCGCCGGAGCGAAGCGGGATCTACACTCTAAGTATACGTTCTGCGCACGGCGTTGTCAATCGTTCTGCGCAGGACGAATTTCAAGCAGTCCTGTGCAGGATATACAAAAATGCGGCTTAAATTTCGGGCAGTTCAACGCATTGACATTTTCTGCGCTGGCTCGTATAATCAAAGCAGACAAGTGAATTTATCAGTGCGTGTAACTGTTCGATCAGGCATGAGCATCAGAGGGAAGGCGGCAACGGCATTCCTTTGGTTCTTGTGCCCTTTTTCTTTTTCACAAAAGCTGCGGCATGGAAGCGGAGGAGTGCGGCGATGCAGGCTGTAAAGGTATTCAATAACAATGCGGTGTCGGTGGTCATGCCGGACGGCAGGGAAGCCATTCTCGTGGGCAACGGGCTTGGGTTTGGCCGCCGCCCGGGGGACGTGATCGACAAAAGCCGCGTTTCCAAGGTGTACTATGTGCAGAACGAGCTGCAGACCAAGTTCCTCAAGATGCTGGATAACGTCACCCCGCAGGTGATGCAGGCCGCCGAGCGCATCTCGCTGGCGGCAGAGGAGCAGGGCATCCTGCTCAGCAGCAAAAGCACCATCTCGCTGGTGGACCACATCAGCTTTGCGCTGGAGCGTGTGGAAAAGGGCACTTTTCTGCCCAACCTCGTGCTCTCGGAGACCCGGATGCTGTACCCGAAGGAGTACGCGGTGGGGCAAAGGGCGCTGGAACTTGTCCGGCAGTTCTGCGGCGTACAGCTGCCGGAGGACGAAGCGGGCTACATTGCCCTGCATCTGGTAGCCGGTGCGGCAGACGGCGCACTGGCCTACGATACCGTAAAGTTCGTCAAGGCGGTCAAGGAGATCATCTGCGATACCTATCACTGCACCTTTGAGGAAGAAAGCCTCGAGACCACCCGCCTGACTGTACACCTCAAGTTTCTGGCGGCGCGCATCCTGCGGCACACTCCTTGGCAGGACGCAGGGCTGGAATCCATGTACGCGGTGCTTTTGCAGCGCGACAGCCGCAACGAGGTGTGCTTACAGCGCATCAATGCCTATCTGCGGCAGGAATTTGATTACGAGCTGGATCATCAGGAGCAGGTCTATCTGCTCATCCACCTGACCAAGATCGTTGGTTAAAATGTTTCAACAGGGCGTCCGGAAGCCCTGCGGAATAGAAATCATCCCCCAAAACAGTCAAGTCAAAAAGTGAGGAGTATTACACGATGAAAGAAAAAGTCATGAATGGCTTGGAAAAGTTCTCCAAAGCCATGCTCTCACCGCTGTCGTATATCTCGGCAGCAGGCCTGATCCTTGTGCTGGGCGCATTGCTTACCAGCACAAGCCTTAGTGCGATGATCCCCGTTCTGCAGTGGACCCCCATCAAGCTGCTGGGACAGCTGATCTACAACTGCATCATGGTCATCATCAACAACCTCAGCCTGATGTTCTGCGTGGGCATCGCAGCGGCGCTGGCCAAAAAGAACAAGCAGCAGGCTGCCATCATCGGCCTGATGAGCTATTTTATGTACCTGACCGCCGGCAACGTCACCCTGACCCAGCTGGGTATGCTGGCAGAGCCTGACCCGATGGTGGGTCTGTACGGCACCGGTCAGTCCACCGTGTTCGGCATCCAGACGGTGGATATGGGCGTGTTCGGCGGCATCCTGCTGGGCTTGGTCTGCGGCTGGGTGTACAACCGCACCTGTGAAAAGCAGTTCAAGGGCATCATCACCCAGATCTACTCCGGCAACCGCTGGTCCTTTACCTGCATGGTGGTCTTTTCCATCCTGTTCGGCTTTGGCTCCTGCTTCTTCTGGCCGCCGGTGCAGAGCGTCATCAGCGCACTGACCGATCTGATCGCCACCTCCGGCAACTTCGGCCTGTTCCTGTACGGCTTCTTGGAGCGCTTCCTCATCCCCACCGGCCTGCACCACCTCATCTACACCCCCTTCCAGTTCTCTGCACTGGGCAACAGCCTGACCGTGGGCGATGCCACCTACACCGGCTCCTACATCGTCATGATGATGGAGTACAGCATGGGTCTGCCCTTCTCGGACGGCATCGTGTGGATGTACACCGGCTTCACCAAGACCTTCGGCTACTTTGGCATCGTGGCGGCCTTCATCTTCTGCGCCCGCAAGGAGAACCGTAAAAAGACCGCTGCCGTTCTGGTGCCGCTGGCCTTTACCGCCTCTCTGGCTTCCATCACCGAGCCGCTGGACTTCATGTTCTGCTTCTCTGCCCCCATCCTGTGGGTGGCACACGCCTGCATCTCCGGCCTGTTCATCGTGCTGCTGCACATCTTCCATGTCACCGGCTTTACCACCAACCTCCTCGGCTCGGTGCTGATGAACCTTTCTGCCGGTGCAGATAAGACCAACTATCCCACCCTGTACCTGCTGGCGCTGTGCCAGATCGCAGTGTACTTTGTGGTGTTCACCCTGCTGATCAAGGCCTTTAACATCCACACCCCCGGCCGGGAAGAGGTGAGCACCGAGACCGCGAAGGGCGATGCACCCGCCAAGAAGGCAAGCGTGAAGAACGCTGCCGAGGTGCAGTGCGTCATCGACGGTCTGGGCGGCAAGGAGAACATCCTGTCGGTGGACAACTGCTTCACCCGTCTGCGGGTAAACATCAAGGACCCCGCAAAGCTGGACGAAGCTGCCATCAACAAGCTGCCGAACAGCGGCATCGTGAAAAAGGGAACCGATATCCAGATCGTTTACGGTCTGCAGGTAGCCGATATCAAGCGTGCCGTGGAGGCACAGCTGGAAAACCAGTAAACCGTTTTACCGTGCCCCGGCGGATTGCGCCGGGCTAACCTGAAAAATACAAAAAAGGAGCGTTTATACTATGGTCATTACCATTGCTGGCGGCGGTAGTACTTTTACCGCCGGTATCGTCAAATCCATCGCCCTGCGCCGGGAAGAACTGGAAGTGGACGAGATCCGTCTGTTCGACATCAACAAGGAGCGGCAGGACAAGGTTGCCGTTGTGGTGGACTGGGTCCTGCACAAGGAGCTGAATACCGACATCAAGCTGGTGGTCACCACCGATGTGCAGGAGGCTTACACGGATACCTCTTTTGTGTTTGCCCAGATGCGCGTGGGCGGCTACGCCATGCGGGAGCAGGACGAAAAGATCCCCCTGCGCCACGGCTGCGTGGGACAGGAGACCTGCGGCTGCGGCGGCATGGCCTACGGAATGCGCACCATCTTCCCCATGATCAAGCTGATCGACGATGTGGAAAAGTATGCCAAGAAGGACTACTGGATTCTGAACTACTCCAACCCCGCCGCCATCGTATCCGAGGCCTGCCGCAAGCTGCGCCCGAAGGCACGGATCATCAACATCTGCGATATGCCCATCGCCATCATTGACGTGGTGGCAGCGGCCATGGGCATCCAGAACAAGAAGGAGATCGTTTACGATTACTTTGGCCTGAACCACTTTGGCTGGTTCACCTCCATCCAGTACCACGGCGAGGATCTGATGCCCAAGCTGCGCGCCTACATCAAGGAAAACCAGATCCTTCTGCCGGAAAGCTACCTCAAGGGCATGGGCGCTCTGACTTCCTCCGGCAACCAGAACCGCCACACCAAGGGCAGCTGGTACTATGTGTGGAAGGGCGAGTATGAGATCATGGAAAACTTCCCGGAGTATCTGCCCAATACCTACCTGAACTACTATCTGCAGGCCAAGGAGTTCGTGGAGCATTCGGACCCGAACCACACCCGCGCCAACGAGGTGGAGGAGACCCGCGAAAAGAACCTGTTCGACGGCATCGACCACTACCTCAAGACCGGTGAGGTGGACGCCAACACCTTCTATGCCGGCAGTCACGGCGACTGGATCGCAGATCTTTCCGCTGCGCTGAAGAACGACACCAAGGCACGCTTCCTCATCATCACCGAGAACCGCGGCGCTATCCCCAATATGCCCTATGACGCAATGGTGGAGCTGCCCGCCTACATCGGCAAGAACGGCCCGGAGGTCATTGCCCGGGACAACATCCCGCTGTTCCAGCAGGGCTTGATGATGCAGCAGCTCAACAGCGAAAAGCTGCTGGTAGAGGGCTGCGTGGAAGGCAGCTACGAGAAGGTGCTGCAGGCCTTTACCCTGAACAAGACTGTGCCCAGCATGAACGTTGCCAAGGCCATTCTGGACGATATGATCGAAGCCAACAAGGGCTACTGGCCGGAGCTGCACTGAGCAGCCGACCTTACAGCCGCCGCAGGCATTGCCGCCTGCGGCGGCTTTTTTATGCGCATTGACCTTTGCACAGCAAGGGCTTATAATGAGAAAAAACCAGTAAAAGCGAAAGGAAGCACACCCATGCAAAACCAAGTCCCTGTATCCCAAAACCGCCCGGTCACCGGGCGCTTTGCGCCCAGCCCAAGCGGACGGCTGCATCTGGGTAATCTGGCGTGCAGCCTGCTGGCATGGCTCAGCGCAAAAAGTCAGGGCGGGCGCATCGTGCTGCGCATCGAGGACCTGGACGCCGAGCGCTGCCCCCGCGTCTATGCCGACTTGCTGGAGCAGGATCTTGCGTGGCTGGGGCTTACATGGGACGAGGGCGGCAGCACCGGCGGAGCACACGCGTCCTATTACCAGAGCGAGTGCGGGGACATCTATACCGAAAGCTACCGCAAACTGGAACAGATGGGGCTGGTATATCCCTGCTTTTGCTCCCGCTCCCAGCTGCACGCCGCCAGCGCGCCCCACACCTCGGACGGCAACGTCATCTACCCGGGCACCTGCCGGGGGCTGACGCCGGAAGAGATCGCGGAAAAGCGCAAAAAGAAAGCCCCTGCCTACCGCCTGATGGTGCCGGATGAGGAGATCACCTTTGTGGACGGCTGCATGGGCACCCACACGGAAAACCTGCTGCGGGACTGCGGCGACTTCTATCTGCGTCGGGCAGACGGAGTGTTTGCCTATCAGCTGGCGGTGGTGGTGGACGATGCCCGTATGGGCGTTACCGAGGTGGTGCGCGGGGCAGACCTGCTTTCCTCCACGGCGCGGCAGCTGTACCTGTACCGTCTGCTGGGCTTGCAGCCGCCCCGCTTCGCCCACTGCCCGCTGCTGCTGGCGGCGGACGGGCGGCGGCTGTCCAAGCGGGACGGCGACCAGAGCCTTGAAAACCTGCGGGCAAAATACACCGCCCCGGAAATTATCGGCAAGCTTGCCTATGCCTACGGCTTGCAGCCGGAGCCTGCTCCCCGCACCCCGGAAAGCCTTGTGCCGGACTTTGTGTGGACAAAAGTCCCCAAGCAGGATATCTGCCTGCCCGAGGGGCTGTTTTAAAAAAGGAAATGAAAAAACGACCCCTGCCAGCGCCAAAGGCGCTGACAGGGGTCGCTTTTTCTTTCTTTCTTATGCTCTCCGCACCTGCGGCATTTGATTGCGCTCGGCGGCGGTAAAGGCGCTGTCCAGCGCCAGTGCCAGCAGTGCACCCAAGGCCACGTCAATGCTGCTGTGCTGTTTCAGCAGCACGGTGGAGCAGACGATGGAAACGCACAGCACAGCGGCGGCGGGACGCATCCAGCGGCGGCGGGGTGCCTCAAAGATGCGGCTGCGGTAGTACGCCAGCAGCAGCGTGACCGAGTTGAACACATGGATGGAGGGGCAGACGTTGGTGGCGGTGTCGGTGCGGTACAAAAAGCGCACCACCCGCGCAAAGATGTCGCTGCCCGGCACCCAGTAAGGGCGCAGGTCCAACGACGTGGGCAGCACCGCGTAGCACGCCAGTGCAATGGTCATGCCGGAGAACAGCGGCAGGCACAGCCGCCAGAAGTCCTCACGCGGGGCTTTCCACAGCAGATAGAACAGGGTGAAGGGAATCCACACAAACCATGCAAAATAGGGGATCACCGCGTATTTGCAGAAGGGGATCACATCGTCCAGACGGCAGTGCACCAGAATGCTGCGCGAAGGGACGTTTGCCTCCAGATAATGAAAAGCGGAAAGATAAAATATAAAATATAGCGCCATGAACCCCACAGGGTGGCGCGCAAGCCAGCTGCGTTTCATAGAATAGCCTCCTTTTGCAGAAGAGCAGAACCTGATAGCATTGAGAAATTATACGCCCGAACGATGAAGATTGCAAGAACGAAAGGTGAAAACTTTGTCAAACGCGGCGCGAATAATTTGTGGAACCTGTAAAAAAATACCATCGCTCTTCTGTTGATAATACGAATCAGAAAAGCAGTTTCCTGCAAAAAAAGAAAAACATCCACCCCTTTGCCGATCTTTCATAGGCCGGTAAAGGGGTGGATGCTAAAAGTTTAAATCACACTCTGCTCCAGCCAGCTGCCCCGGCGGAAACGCAGATAGAAGCACAGCGAGCGGAACACCCAGTCCAGATACATACCCATCCAGATGCTCAGCAGCCCGCCGCCGAAGCACAGCACTGCCAGATAGCAGAAGCCTACCCGGAACGCCCACATGGACACGATGCTCACGGTCATGGTAAACCGGGCGTCACCGGCGGCGCGCAGGATGTTGGGCAGGGTAAAGCTGGACGGCCACACGAACAGGGAAACGATGTTGAACCACACCATAATATCCAGCGCCATGGCCTGTGCCTCCGGCGAGAGGTTGAACAGGGACACCGCGAACCGGTTGGCAAAGAAGAAGGCCGACAGGTTCATCACCCACGCGCCGCAGTAGGCGGTCAGCATCAGGCGGCGGGAGTAGTACACTGCCTGCTCCTTTTCGCCCGCGCCCAGACACTGCCCCACCACGGTCAGGGCGGCCATACCCACGGCGTTGGCGGGGATGTTCAAAAAGGTGGTGGTGGTATTCGCTACCGCGTTGGCGGCAATGGCTGCCGTGCCAAGGGTGGAAGTCAGGCTGGAGACCGACAGCTTGCCGATCTGGAACATGCCGTTCTCAATGCCGGCGGGGATACCCACCCGCAGGATGCGCCGGATCAGCCCGCCGTTCGGTGCCATCGCCCGCAGGCTGTCCACCCGCAGGGCGCAGCCCGGCTTTTGCAGCAGATACAGCACCACCGCGCAGGCAATGGCGCGGGACACAAGGCTTGCCAGCGCCGCGCCCATGACCCCCATGCCGAAGCCGTAGATCAGCACCGCGTTGCCGCCGATGTTCACCACGTTCATCACCAGACTGGACAGCATACTGATCTTGCTGTTGCCCTGCGCCCGGAACAGCGCCGCACCGGCGTTGTACAGGCCGATGAAGGGGTAGCTCAGCGCCGAAAGCAGAAAGTAGGTCTCGGCGTAGTGCATCACGTCCGCGTTAATGGAGCCGAAGATGCCCCGCAGGATGGCGTGCCGCCCGCCGATGACCACCGCCGCCACCAGCACACTGAAGCTGGACAGCACGAATAAAATCTGCGCCGCCGCAGCTTTGGCGTTTTTCGGCTCCTGATGGCCGATGTACTGGCTGGTGACCACCGCGCCGCCGGTCGCCAGCGCGCTCATGATCTGGATCATCAGGGTGTTAAAGCTGTCCACAAGGCTCACGCCGGACACGGCGGCTTCGCCCACCGAGGATACCATTAAAGTATCAGCCAGACCGATGGTCACGCTTAATGCCTGCTCCGCAATCAGCGGCAGCAGCAGTGCCACCAGCGCCTGCCGTGGAAACAGGGGAGTGGATGTGAATTTGGACGATTTCATGCTGTCCTCCGTTGTAAATGACAAAAAGCTCGAATGCTCCTATCATACAGCGGATGCTGTCAAAATGCAAGTGTTGTATACAATAATTTCCCGGCTCAGGCAAATTCTTTGCTGGGCACGGCGGGGTAGCCATAGTAAACGATGTAGTCAAAGGGCACTACAGGGTCAGCGTTCCACTTGCCGGTGCAGCTGCGCACGCTGGCGGCAAGGTTGGCAGGGGTGGGCGGGGTGCCGGGGTCTACCTTGTCGGTGCACACGGTATTCCATACCGCTGCGCCAAAGGCGGCGCAGTTGTACCATGCCGACCACTTGTCCGCTTCGGCAAGGGCGGCGTTCACGGCTGCCAGCTGCTCCGTGTTCATGGACAGCTGCAAACAGGTCAGGTTGACATAAAAATCCGGGAGATAGTGCGTATTATAGCTTTCGATGTTATACCACAGCCCGGCGTGCTCCCGGTTGTTGCCCCGGGTGCCCATGGTAATGCTGGTGCCCGGCGCAATGGAAAGCCCGCCCACCACAAGGTCGGCATCGGTGTTGTTGGTCACGGCAAGAAATACGTGACCATCGATGTTGACGGGCGCGTCATTCTCCACATAGGTGGTGTAAAGCCGCAGCACCGCCACGGCATCCTCGGCAGGGGCGGCACCGGCGACGTCTGCCGGGGTCTGCACCGCGCAGGGAGCAAAGCGGTAGGCTGTGCCGTGCTGGGAAAGGAAGGCGTAGGCGTTCCACAGGGAAGTCTCGGTTCCGGTGCGAGCGGTCAGGGTGCGGGGCTCCTTGGTGGTGGGCTGGGCGGCGGGCGCGTCCTCGGCATAGGCGGTAAGGCTTATGCACAGCATAAGACCGAGGGCAAGCAGCAGGCGGGAAAGCTTTTTCATGGATGGTTCCTCCGTATCAGCAATATTTTTCTATTATAAGCTTAAAGCATTCTGCCGGTCAGGTCAAGCATTTGCGGCGTAAAGTAAAAATCAGCGTTCTGTACGGAAAAGCAACAGTCTGCCGCGTTTCGTGCCCTTTACCCATGGGCACAGTTGTGTTAAAATAAGGTTGCAGCCCGCCCCGCTGTGCAGGAGAGGGGCGCTGCCTTTGGTAAATGATAAGTTATATGATAAGAAGGTAAAGACCCATAAGGGGGTACAGTATGCAGCAAACTGCGCATAAGGTCGTTGTCATCGGGCACCGCAACCCGGACACCGACTCCATCTGCTCTGCCATTGCCTATGCAGAGCTGAAAAACAAGACCAGCGATCTGGTCTGCGAAGCCCGGCGTGCGGGCAAGATGAATCAGGAAACTGAATTCGTGCTGAAAAAGTTCGGGGTCACGCCGCCCCGGATGTGCACCGATGTCAACCCTAAAATTCGAGATGTGGATTACCGGCAGGTGCCCGGCATCCCCGGCTCCACCAGTCTGCGCAAGGCGTGGGAGATCATGCGCGACCAGAAGATCGACACCCTCCCCGTGACCAGCGAGGATAACGAATTGCAGGGTGTCATCACGGTGAAGGATATCGCCACCGCCAACATGGACCTGTTCGACACCGGCATCCTTGCCAAGAGCCGCACCAGCTACCGCAATATTCTGGAAACGCTGGGCGCTACCATGGTAGTGGGCAGCGAGGACGCGGAGTGCACCACCGGCCACATCCGCATTGGCACAGCCACCCCGGAAATGCTGGAAAGCAGCATGGAAAAGGGTGACATCGTCATCCTGACCAACCGCTACGAAAGCCAGCTCTGCGCCATCGAGAAGGAAGCTTCTCTCATCATCATCTGCAACGGCGCAAAGGTGGGGCGCACCATTCAGCATATCGCCGCCGAGACCGGCGTAGCCATCATGAGCGCCCCCTGCGATACCTACGCGGCGGCAAAGCTCATCAGCCAGTGCGCGCCCATCTCCTATTACATGACCCGGGACGATATCATGAAGTTCACCCTCGTCACCCCGGTGGCAGACGTCACCCGCGTGATGGCAAAGGTGCGCCACCGGTATTTCCCCATTCTGGATGCAGACGGCAAGTATTGCGGTATGATCAGCCGCCGCAACATCATCAACCTGCGCAAGCGCCGCATCATTCTGGTGGACCACAACGAGGCCACACAGGCGGTGGAGGGCTTTGATCAGGCCGAGATTCTGGAGATCATCGACCACCACCGCATCGGCAGTCTGGAGACCAGCGGCCCGGTGTACTTCCGCAACCAGCCGGTGGGCTGCACCGCCACCATCGTCACCCAGATGTACGATGAAAACGGCGTGACCATCCCGCAAAAGACCGCCGGTCTGCTGCTGGCTGCCATCCTGTCGGATACGCTGGTGTTCCGCAGCCCCACCTGCACCCCCATCGACGTAAACGCCGCCAACCGTCTGGCAAAGATCGCCGGGGTGGACATCAACGAGTTTGCCAACGAGATGTTCGAAGCCGGCGAAAAGCTGGACGGCAAGACCGCCGAGGAAGTGTTCTTGCAGGACTTCAAGGTGTTCATGTGCGGCGATATCCGCTTTGGCGTGGCGCAGGGCAGCTACATGACCCGCAAGAACCTGACCGCCGCCGAGGCGCTGCTGAAGCCGTATCTCGAGGAAGCACGCAACAAGCAGAACGTGGAGGATATCTATATGCTGCTGACCGACGTGCCCAAGGAGGAGAGCGTGGTCATCTGCAACGGGCGCTATGCCGCCGAGGTGCTGACGGATGGCTTCGACACCCAGCCCGCCGCCGATGCCAGCTGGACGCTGCCGGGCGTGGTGAGCCGCAAAAAGCAGTTCATCCCCGCCCTGATGACCGCTTATCAGGAGCTGTAAAGGGATACCACCGTGTTTGATTTTCTTTCCAAAAAAGACCGCACCCCGCCCGCGCTGCCGGAGGGCACGGAGCGGCGGCGCTACACCATCACCGGGCAGGTGCAGGGGGTAGGTTTCCGCTACCGGGCGCGGTACGCCGCGCAGACCCTTGACCTGACCGGTTGGGCGCAGAACGAAGACGATGGCAGCGTGACGCTGGAGGTGCAGGGCGACCCGGATAAGTTCATGTCTCTGTTCGCCATGATCCAGAAAAGCGATTATATCCAGATCACCGGCATCCGCAGCAAGGACATCCCGCCCGACCCGTGGGAGCGCGGGTTCTCGGTGAAGGGATATTAAGGAACTGAATAGAAACAGAGCGCCTGACACCGGCGTGCGCCCTCTCAGGCGCTCCCGCGCCAGATTCCCCTTTTTGTCACCTGCGGTGACATCTTCCCCCGGAGCGGGGGAAGTCTTTCCTTTCAGGGAGAGCCAAGCCGTTAGCCCCGATGCTAAAGTATTAGGTGCAATGAGAAAGTTTCTGGCAGTGCTCTTGGCTCTCCCTTTGGGAGAGCTGGCAAAGCCGGAGGCTTTGACTGAGAGGGCGCACGCTGTCAGTCCTGTTTTAAAGTATTAAATGTAATAAAAAGCTTTCCCTCCGTAAAAATACAAAATCGGACAGTCCACAGACTGCCCGATTTTGTTCTATATAAAGAGTAATTCCGTTTTCACCCCAGCACCTTGAGGGGGGAGTTTTCCACCCACAGGGTATCGTCCAGCAGGCGGGTGACGGCAAGGCGTCCATTTGCCGTTACCCGGGCGGGGTCGAGGGCGTAGAAGTCGCTCTCGGTCAGGTTTTCCGGGTCGGCGGTGGGGGAGATGCCCGCCACGCATACCCAGTGTCCGTAGGTGCTGCTGGTGGCAATGTGGGGGTAGTTCACCTCGCTCCAGCCGGAGCCGGTCAGGTGATATTCATAAGTAGAGGTGCGGTTGGTGTGCTTTTTTACACCACTGACCGTGGTATTTTTCAGGTGTACGATCACCGGACGCCCGGCGGAAAGCTCGCTGTACAGTTTTTTCAGGCATTCGGCGCGGGTGCCGGAGTACCCCGTGTAGCCCGCAGCCGACCACACCGCCCCGTTCGACCACATCCCGCTGCCGGAGCACACCTTGCCGTCCAGAATGGTGCGGGCGTAGCGCAGCGCGTACAGGCTGCACTTGCCGGAGGTCTGGTTGCCGATGGAAAGGATGTGGCTGGTGTCAAAGCTGAGCAGCCGGATGCCGTTTTTCTCTTTCAGTTCGGCGGCGTGGGCACGGGGCAAAAAGGCGCACAGCAGCAAAACCAGCGCCAGAACTGCCGCCGCCAGCCGCTGTGCCGCGCGGGCGGGACAGTGTTGCATGGGTACTTCCTCCGAGTTCGTTTCAATTCGGACATGATTTTACCACTAAAACGTGGTAAAAATGTGTAAAAAAGCAAAATAAGAAGGAAATGGCTCGCCTGAACTCCCCCAGTCTGCTCCCGTTGGTCGCAGACAGCCCCCTCTGGGATGGGGCCTTTGGCATGGCGGCAAAGTTTCCGGCTAAAGTGCAAAGCTTCCGGGCGCGCCAGAGGCTCCCTCCCAGAGGGAGCTGGCGCGGCGCCAGCCGCGTCTGAGGGAGTTTGCACACACTAACACATCATATGTCCAAATTTAAGTAACCCCGCACCCGCCAAAACCGCGCCGCCGGGGCAGGAAAACGGAGATTCCGTAGACTGTCGACAAAACTGATTCTGGAATATACCAAAACTGCAACAAATCAGACTTATTTTCATCCTTTTTCACGAAACCGTTTCAAGAAGTTTAGCTATAATTACGATTGACAAAACCGTCACTAGTCGGATATAATCAGGGCAGAAAGGCAACGATGGTTGCGAAAGCTTTTCGAGAAAAAGAAACATATCCACAAACAAGCTGATTGGAGGGATACCCTTATGAAGAACCTGAAAAAATTCGTGGCCCTGCTGCTGGCAGGTGTGATGGCTATGGTGATGCTCACTGCCTGTGGCGGCGGTGGCGGCGGTAGCGTGAAGAAGGATGCCGAAGCTGAAGTTCTGAAGAATCTCAGCAGCCGCACCGAGGCCGCAAGTCTGGTCAAGGATGGCGAACTCAAAAATGACCGCGATGTCTACAGATTTGCCAAAGAAGCTCTGGATGCAGATATTCGCGCCAGTTATGGTTCTGCCTATTTCAAGGGAGATATTCACCATGATGGCATTGACCCTGCAAAGGAGTATGTCACCTTTGTTGTGACCATGGACTACCGGTTCGGTACCATTCTGACGAACGTGATGAGCGAGCTCAGCAAGGCGTTCGGTAAGGTTGGCGGCAATGCAAACGTGAAGCTGGATAGCAAGTGGGCAGGCGTTGGTGTCGTTGTTGAGAGCGATGCAAAGGGCACCTACATGGCAGTTGGCATTCGTGTTCTGAACCTCGCATACCCCAAGACCTGATAATTTCAACATCTTTCCCCGGAGAGCACCCGCCCTCCGGGGCTTTTTTGTATCCAACAGGCTGGCGTATCTGCTCAAAAACAATTGGAAAATCTAGGCAGTCTGTACATTGACGCGGCGGGGCGGGTGTTGTAAAATGAGCATAGATCGTCCGGGCTTTTGGAGCACGGAAAGTTTCTGTAAAATTTTTTATTTGGAGGAATCTAACATGAAAAAGATGAAACGTCTTGTGGCTGTTCTTCTGGCCGGTATCATGGCACTGGCAATGCTCACCGCTTGCGGCGGCGGCACCACTGTGACCCGTGATGAAGCACTGGAGAAGAACGTTGCCGCGTGGGCTGTGGAGTGGGGCAAGAGCGCAAAGCTGGAGATGACTGAGGAAGCCGATCTGACTGCGATCAGCGCTAAGTGCCTGCCTGCTGCTGTCAAGGCGCATGATGCCATAACTGTAATGGATAAGAACGCTTACTTAGCTGCACAAAAAGAGCTGTTGGCTGAACTTGAGTCCGCTGCAAACGGCAAAAAGGTTGCACCTGTGGATATCCGCATCCCGAACACTATGGAAATCAATAAAGAGAATCTGTTCAATGTCGTCAATTCCGGCGCGGCCAATCTTAACACGATTTTGAAGAGTTTTGGTGTTACGAAACCGGCTAAGTTCGGCGTTACCGTTACCAAGCAGAAGGACTACACCCTGATCCTCGTTATGGTCAGCGAATAAGCACACCTTCTTAAAACTGCACCCCGCCCCGGAGAGCACCCGCCCTCCGGGGCTTTTTTGCGCCTTTTTGTGACAAATCCCGCCCGCTGTGGTACAATAAAAGGGTATCGAACCAAGACAGAAAGGACGTTTCCATGCAGCTGTTTGAACTGGTCAGCCCACGGCTGTTCCGCCCGCTGGCGGGGCCCAACCGGGCGTTTTATGCAGAGCTTTTGCTGCTGCTCTGGGAGGAGTGCCGCCATACGGCAGATTACAGCATTTCCCGCGCCGAGGCCGTCTCCCGCGCCGAGGATTATTTTGCCGCGCTGGCAAAGCCGCTGGCGCTGGACGCCGACGGCGCGGGCGATGAGGACGAGCAGCCCACCCGCGACCCCCACACGCTGGCGGTGGGCTTTTTGCTGCGTCTGCGCCGCACCGGCTGGCTGGAAGAGCAGCCCGGCAGCTACGAAAGTGAGCCCACCCTTGCCTTTATGCCGGAGGTCACCCCGCTGCTGGACGCGCTGGAAGAGATATTGAACCCCCGGGTGGTCACCTACACCGGCAAGCTGTACAAGGCGTGGCAGCTGCTGGGCAGCATCGGGCAGGAAAAAAGCCCCTACGAGAACGTGCTGCGGGAGGTGGCGGCAGACCTTGAGACGTTGAACAAGTCTCTGCGCGCCCTCAACGCTTCCATCGGGCATTATATCGACCGCCTGACCCATAACCGCACCCCGCAGGAGGTGCTGGAACTGTTCGACCAGTACGAGGAAAAGGTGGTGGCGGCGGCCTACCATCGCTTTAAAACCAGCGATAACCTGTTCAATTATCGCGCCTATCTGGAAGAAGAACTGGACGACTGCGAGCAGAACCAGCTGCCCCGCTTAGCGCTGGATTACGCCCGGGTGGAGCGCTGCGCCCCCGGCGAAGCTGCACCCCGGGTGCGTGCCCTCATCCAGCAGCAGCGGGACGCGCTGGAAGAGATGAGCACCCTGATGAAGGAAATTGACGCCAGCCACATCCGCTACCGCAAGCGTGCGGTGCAGCGGGCACAGTTTTTGCTGCTGAGCGACCGCTCGGCGCAGGGCAGCGTCACCGCCCTGCTGCGCCGCTATGCGGAGGAGATCCGCAGCCCGGAGCAGCTGTTTGAACCGGACGATGGCCCGGTGGCAGCGCGGCTGCACCTGTACCCGGCGGCAGTGTTCGGTGCAAAGCCGCTGTATCCCCCCGCCGCGCCCCGCACCGAAGCACCCCTTGCCCCGGTGCGCACCGAACCTCTTGACCCTGAACGGCTGCGGCAGGAGCAGCAGCTGCTTTTGGACTACGCCCGCCTTGCCGTCACCGAGGAAAACGTGGCGCTGTTGGCGCAGCAGGCGCTGGCTGCCCGCCCGCAGGTGAACGCCTCCACCCTTGTGGAGGAATACCCCAACGACTTTACAGGCATCATCGGCCTGCACACCTATTCCCAGTCGCCGCACCGGGAGTATGATATCACCATGACCGGAAACTGGGTGGAGCGCGGCGGCTTCCGGTTTCAGGATTTTGTCCTGACCCGCCGCAAGGAGGTAAACACGGATGGCAACCATTGATCTGCTGGAAGAGACCGCAAACTATCTGCTCAACCACTGCTTCGTGCTGGGCTGCGTAGAGGAACAGCGGGCAAAATATCTGTATATTCAGGATCACCTCAACGAGGTGCGTGCGGTGTTCAAGCCCTTGGGCTACGCGGTGCTTTTGTACCCCGCACCCATGCAGGCGGCGGCGCTGGTCAACGAGCACGAGGGCAGTCAGGCACGGCTGCTCAAGTACGAAAGCATTTTGCTGCTGGTGCTGCGGCTTTTGTACCTGCAAAAGCGGGAAAGCCTTGCCGCCAGCGCGGACGAGGTGTTGGTGACCGTAGAGGAGGTGCAGGCAGAACTGCAAAAGATGAACCTGCCCCGCAAGCTGGATCAGCAAACGCTGGAAAAGCTCATGCGCACCCTGCGCCGGTACAATCTGGCGCGTCCGGTGGGACGGCTGTCCGGGCTGGACAGCCGCATCGAGGTGTTCCCCACGGTGCTGCTGGCGCTGCCGGATGCCGACCTTGCGGATGCCGCCGCCGAGAGCGCCCGCACCCGCACCGAGCTTGGCCTGTACGAGCGCCCGGAGGGCGCAGACACCGAAGCAGGGGAGGGTGAAGCATGATCGAACTCAAACGCCTGAAACTGATCAACTGGCACAACTTTGAAAATACCACCTTCGACTGCGCCCGCCTGACCTATATGATCGGCGTGAACGCCGTGGGCAAGACCACCATTCTGGACGCCATCCGCTACTGCCTGACCACCAACCGCAACTTCAATGCGCTGGGCAATAAAAAGAGCGGACGCACCCTGCAAGGCTCTGTCCACGCTAAGCAGCGCGGCGAAAACGCCTACCGCCGCCCGGGGCATACCGTGGCGTATATCGGGGCGGAGTTCTGGGACAGCGTAAAACACACCAGCTTTGTCATCGCGGTGCGGGTGGAGTCCGAAGGCCCCATGCAGGAACTGCACCCCGGCGACCAGACATGGTATATCTCGGAGGACGGCATCACGCTGGAACAGCTGCCCTTTATTGACCCGCGCACCGGTGCGCCCAGCGCCAAGGAGGACTTCAAGCCCGCCGAGGGGCGGCTTTCCTACACCCGCAGCCCCAGCGAAGCGCGTGACCGCATCTGCCGCGCACTGGGCATCGGGCGCGCAGCCAGCCCGCTGGGTAAAAAGTTCAATGAGGTGTTCCAGATGGGCACCAGCATGGACGAGATCCCGAACTTCCGGGAGTTTCTGTACCAGTACATCCTGCCCCA
>CAKSZF010000008.1 GCA_934525405.1 uncultured Faecalibacterium sp. | reverse complement strand
GCATACTCATCCTCGGAGAGCAGCCCTTTCAGTTCGGTGTACTCTTTTGCCCAGCCGTCCTTGTTGGGGTCAAAAGCGTCTGCCAGACCGCCCCAGCCCACATACTGGGAAAGCACCTGTTGCTCCTCGGCGGTGGCACCCCGGTGCTCCTCTTCCAGCTTGAACAGGGTACGGATGGCTTCGATATTTCTCGCATATTTCAGCTTTGCGCCGCCCTCACCCAGATGGTCGTCCGTGATGTGGAAATTTCCGGCAGGCTCCGGCGTAGGAGTGAGATTGACAGTCAGGTTGTGCAGATGGATGTTGCCCGGCTGGCGCAGCAGCCGTTCCAGATTTTCCTTGCTTTCCGAGCGGGCAACCGGATAGACCTCATCCAGGTCACGAAGCTGGATGTTCAGAGTTCCGACAGTTTCGACCGTAAAATCCTTACCGTCCAGACGGATTGTATCGCCCACACGGTAATCACGCTCTTTTGGGAGAGCGAGAACAGGTTCATTTTCCGCCAAAAACTTTGCCTTTTCCACTGCAAGCCAATCGGCGGCGGTTCGTTCATCCGTCTCTTTTTTCAAAGCGGTGCAATAGGATTCGGCCTGCTCCTTGTCTGGAAATTGCGCCATTCCGTTGTCATTTGCATAGTAGCCCTCATTGAGATCATCCCAGATAGCAAAAAGTGGGGACGTACCTCCGACCACTTCGCGGACAGAAAAACGCTCATATTCCGGCACCTCGGATTCCTTGTAGATGGTTTCTGCCTGCGCCAGCATTTCATCCACACGCTGGCTAGGTTCATTCTGCCGCAGACCGTCCTCGAATTGTCGTTTGTTGATAACTTCGTTATCCCACGACTGTCCGTGTGCGCTGGTGTCGATGCGAACATCCGTTTCGCCGATATAGCCAATGGTGCCCTCGATGGTTCCAGTGGGCAAATCAACCATTACATCGTCACCGACTTTGTAGCCGTTTTCTTCCTGTACAGTGGTACACTGCTCCTTGTCTTCATCCGTCAGGTAGCGGTCGGACTGGATCATCAGGTCGATATACTTTTCCACCTGCGCCCATTTCAGGGTGATTTTCTGGTGGTCGGGGTAATGGTCAAATTCCAGACCCTTCCAGTCGTGATTCACAAAGCCCCGGCTTCCGTCCAGAAAATCGTGGGAATGCCTACCAATGCCGTACTCCTTTGCCAACGCCTTGGCACGGAGTTTTCGGTCTGGCTGGGTCTGGTACAGTGCCATAATGCGTTGCTTGCCACCTGCAAACCCAGAACCATGCTTACGCAGTTCGTTCTCGATTTCAGCCTGCGACAAAACAAAAGCGGAGGGCATTTTTTGCTCTCCGCTTGGTCGATTTTTTCGATTTGCTGGGCTTCGGTGGGGATGTTCGCATCCAGAAAACTTAGCTGTAGATCAGCTCCGTCATCACCAGTTCCTCTGCCTGCGCTTTCAGACTGTTCATGTGCCTCACCCAGCTCATCTGGTTCTTCTCCTTGTCCGGGGCTGGGTTCTGCTTCAGCAGTTCGGTCATCATCTGCTGCATCCGGCTCTCTGCCGTCTGCTCCAGCTCCATCAGATGCGGGTACAGCGTTCCGTTCAGGAGCATCGAGTTGTACAGCACCGGGTGATGCTGCTTCAGATAGTTCCGGCGCATCCTGCCGTACTTGCCCAACGGAATCTTCGGCTGGCTGAGGGTCAGGTTCGGGAGCTGGTAATCCCCGATGGTCGAGTAGGTCACGTTCCTGTTTTTCATATTCATGCTGGCTCCTTTCTACATTGCGGCGACGGATGGTGGTTTTGACGGTACGCTCGATATTCCGCAGCACATCACGGCTGCAATCGCTGACCGCCATACCCAGTGCATAGATAGCATCCGGGGTCGAAAAATCGTAAATTGCCTGAAAATCGTCCCGGTCAAAATAACCCTCTGGTTCAAAACCGCACCGTTCCAAAATGGTGTACATGATGCTGATTACGGCGGCACTCTTGAACTGGAGTTCCTGTCCGGCATCATCATAATCCATCAGGAACGAACCGTCAACGATGGCGAGGATGTCTGTGCTGTTGTTGTCCCAGTAGGATTCTGCCAGCTTTCCGGCAATGTCCGCAATCTGCTGGCTGAGCCGTTCATGGTGAATGCCGTATTCCTGCGCCAGCATTTCCGATACCGGCAGGAACAGGTCATCGTTGAGCTGCCACACCTCCGGGTCACGGGAATTGCGCCGAACCCCGGTATCGCTCACATCAAAGACATAGTGCAGCCGAGGAAATCCGCTGGATTCGTCCAGCAGGGCGATGCCCTTGGCACCCCGGCGCACATAGCGGTTCATCCGGTTGTTCCAAACATCGTAGTCGGCGCAGGCGGTGGCATCCGGGCGCTGGGCGTAGATCATCAGCTGGTCTGCAAAAGGGTACTTGTACAGCCGGGATGCGGTTGTCAGGTAGTCCGTCCAGCTTTCCCAGTACCGGGTCAAACCGTTGGCTGTGCGCTGGGCAAGGGCAAGGTATTCTTCAGTTTTGTTTGTCATAGCGTTCCCCCCTTCAAGTTCGTGGTAAACAAAAAAGCGAGCGGCCTTTTCAGGTCACTCGCTTATGGAATCAAGACCATATTTTTGAGGGTTTCAAAAACTGGAACCATCGTAAAGTTTCGATTTCAAAGCAAGAACGTTCTGACGAATCTGCTCTATGACTGCTTTGAATTCATCATCGCTTTTTCCGGTAGGGTCATCCAGACCCCAATTCTCATCAAAAGGTCTGCCAATGAACGGGCAGCTGACATTGCAGCCCATGGAAATAGCGATATCCGGCTTTGGAATTGCAGAAATCAGCTTGGAATACTGTGTCTTTTCCATGTCGATGCCATATAGTTCTTTCATCAGGCGCACAGCATCCTGATTGATCTGCGGTTTGGTTTCGGTTCCAGCCGAGTAGCTTTCAAACACATCTGCGGCCAGTACCTTGCCAAAGGCTTCGGCAATCTGACTGCGGCAGGAATTATGGACACAGATAAAGGCGATTTTGGGTTTTGACATATAGGTGTTCCTTCTCCACAAACGAGAATTTATCGTTCCTGTATTTCCTTGCCGCTGAGGTACTCCATTTCTATTTCAAAAATTTGCACAGCCTTTCCTGCATGGGCAATTTCCTCATCAACTAACTGTTCGCTGGGATAGTATTTCATTGCAAATCGTTTTAACAGAGTTGTTGCTCTTGCACCAGATTCTACGAGGTGACATCTGCCGAATACCACAACGCTCTGCACAAACGGTGCCCAATCTTCTTCTTTGATGGTTTCATTTCCATATACCGTGAAACATACTTTGTCACAGGCACGCAGTGCATCTACTTTATGGCCTGCACGTGCTCCATGAAAATAAATTTTCTGTGCATCGTCATCGTAGACATAGTTGATAGGAATTGCATAGGGATATCCGTCATTTCCATTTACGGCAAGAACGCCACGTCGGCTGGACTGCAAAAGAGTCTTTGCTGCGTCGGTGCTGATTTCATTTTTCTTTTTACGAATTGTTCTGAGCATGATATTGTTCTCCTTACGCTGATACAATTCCGAGTTGTCGAGTTCAGTATACCACACTGAACGGCATTGTAAAAGAGCTTATGTACGCCGCCCGCAGGCAGCAAAGATCAGTCCGGGGGAAATTCCAGTTCGGCAAACTCGGCATCGGTCAGCAGTTTCAGCTTTTCGATAACACTCTCCGACAACTCCCGCAGGGCAGTTTCGTCCGGCATCAGGTAGCACTGCATCAGCCGCAGTTCGTGGATAAGCCCCAGCCGGGTGCCGGTGTTGTAGAGCATCATCAGCATCAGTTCCTCATGGTTAAAGTTCATGTTCAGCCCTCACTTTCCGGCAGACGGTGGGATTGCACTCCGGGGCATCGCACTTCTCCTTGAGAGTTTGCAGAACAGAAGAGCGCTCCTGCTTTTTATCCAGAAACCCCGGCAGTTCCTTGAAGCCGATGCTGTCCACATAATGCGCCGAGATTTTCCCATCCTGATTCAGCATGATCACATCGCTGACCGACAGGCTGTGCCCATGGTAATCCGTCGGGCGGGCGAAGTTGAATTTCTGGTACAGTTGTTCCAGCAGTTCTGCTTGCGGAACGCTGCGCTTTCCTTCCGGGAGATTGCCCCGGTACAGGATCTCGTAATTCTCAACGGACGGAGCCGTGTTCTGCTTATTCAGATAGCGCATGGCAGCAAATCGGAGCGCAGGGTCTGCATCCTGATGCAGCTGCATAACCAGATAGCAGTCGTGCCCGCTTTGCTGGAATTGCTTCATTAACGGATCATCATCTCACGGTCTGCGGCACCTTTCATATACATGGCTTCTGCGATGTCATCCATCACCCGGAACAGTGCATCATCCAGTTCAAGATACTTCCGCCCCAGCTTTTCATCCAACAGCCGCCGGAACTCACGTTCAATTTTGTCGCGCTCACAGGCAGCCCGCTGGTAGCGAGGTGTTTTCATCAGTTCCGTCCATATAGGACGTACCATTTTGTCGTAGTAGTTCAGCATAAAGTCTTTATCCATAGGCATCCTCCTTTTGAAATGTTTTGTGGGTAAAAATAAAAGCGCAGCTTCTATTCATTCAGAGTAGAAGTTGCGCTTTGCTTCTAATTTGTGCGTCAGACCATCACTATTTATTTTTCTGCTTCGATGCACTTCCTTAGAACATCGCAGAATGCCATATCATCATCTACGGCAGCGATTGCAGCGTTAATCAAAGTTTCTCGGTCGGTGTTGCCCCAGTTGATGTGCAGTCCATATTCTAATGCCATGCAGCGAATCAATTCACGGGTGCTGCGGCCATTTCCCTCGCGGAAGGGATGAATGATGTTCAGTTCTGCCATCGTTTGTGACAGATTCTGAATCCGCTTTTCTTCATCTTGCTCGGTAAGCAGCTTCTTAGAGTGGATGTTTTTGAACACTCGCTCTAATTCTCGGTCAATCAGGTCTGGTGGGTAGAACATCGTATCTCCCTTGCTGATTTGTTCTTTGCGGATGTGCCCAGCAAAGGGGTACACATCTTCAAAAAGGAAGCGATGAATTCGAAACAGGTGCGTTTTGGTAAAACGTCCTTTGATCGGCTCTTGCAACAGAGCCATCTGTTTTACCGCCGTAAATTCTTCTTCAGCCTGTTTAAGTTCTGTCTTGTCACGGATGTCCAGCTTGTTGATCAGAACATCCGTATCCGGGTAGCAGTACATGGACTGCACTGTGGTGTAGACATCATACTTTGAGAACATAATCAGCCCTTCTTCACGTACTTTGCACGCAGTTCATTCACGATTTGCTGATAGCTGGCTTGACCGTTGCCAATGCGGTCAAGGTTGCTGCGCGTATCTTTGCTGATGGTCATACCCTCAATGGCAAAGGTGCCATATACATTGCGGAGGTTGCTCTTATGCTGGGCAGGGGTAGTGTACTTAATGCTCATGGTTTGGCCTCCTTCTGATTTACATAATACTATATAAAGTTTATCGTGTATGTGTCCTATTGTCAATCTATAACTTGTTGTCAAATGTAAAAAGCGCAGCTTCCATTCCTTCCGAGTGAAAGCTGTGCTTTTACGGTACATCGTATTTTATTGCAAATTAGGATGCGATACATCTGAACCCCATGTGAGTTACATCTCAAGGGCCTGTAGCTCACTTGTCCGCCAACCATATTACGCCCCAAACTGCATCATCTTGAAAATCAGCGGCTTGGAGACCATACTTGCGACCAAGAAAGGCCGTTGGGATGGCAGGTCGTTTTATATGGACGAATATACGTTGATTTTTCTTTTCTCGCAGTGCATAAGGTGTGCACAAAAGCGAGACTGCTGGGAGAGCGTTCGGTTCGCATCCGAGAGGTCAAGGGTTCGAATCCCTCTAGGTCCACCAATCTGCCGCATCGTTTTGTACGATGCGGCGTTTTTTATGCCCAAAAAACTTTGGCGGACCGTGCCGGGCACCGAGCCCTGAAGTCGGATGCGAACCGGGTGGGGTCATCAATGTACTTTTTGAAAATCCATCGCTTTCACGTCTCTTTCTTTGCATTTTGCAGAGTGCTGCGGGCAAGCGCATCGCTTTTATGCCTCCTTCTCGGAAATTCCTTCAAAAATTTCCGCACCATCGTAGGATGACACAGCCTTGAGCTGTTCCACTTGGTTGAAGCTGGCGTTCAGGGTGATCGAGATTTCATAGTCTTTTCGGACGCGAATCTCCTTAATGAACTGCTGCAAGATGGCGCGCCGTTCATCGTGGTTGGCTGTATCGTACACATCCGCCCATGTGAACAGCTCGTTGCAGACGTAGTTACTGCGCTTTGCCGTCTTGGTAGCTTCATCGTATTCTTCCTGTGCCTGAACAAGCTGCTTTTCCAGAGTTTCCAGTGCGTCTTTTGCTTCGGCCACCAGTGTGCCGAGCAGTTCTTTGTCCAAAGCACTTACGCCCCGGATGACCAGAATGGTTTCGGCTTTCAGGTCGTCCAGCTCTTTCTGCTTGGCTTCCAAGTCCTTCTGAAATTTCTTGATTTTCTTCTGGATGCGGGTGGCATCGTTGGTCTTGACCGATTCCAGCAGCTTCTTCCGGGAAACCTCCCGGAACTGCGCGAAGATCTGCCGGACAACTTCTTCCACGATGGAATCCAGCTTAGAAACGCCGTAGCCAGACTGCCCATCGCAGTCACCCGGATGCCGGATCTTATAAAAGCAGCTATACCGGGGCCGGACTTCTTTCACCGTATGCCCATCGGCATAGGTGTGCGTCCGTCCGCTGCTGGTCAGGCTCAAGCGGTTGCCGCAGTGACCGCAGTAAACCAGCCCGGTCAACAGAGCTTTGGAGCTGGTGCCCAGTGAAGTACCGCCACGCTCACAAGTGCGTGCCTGCCGCAGTTCCTGTGCCTGCTCAAACAGCTCTGGTTCGATAATGCGGAGCTGTGGGCACTCGGTTTCCACCGCACCGTTGATGAGGTATCCCGTGTATCCTTTATTCTTGATCATCCGAACGATGCTGGTGTTGGGAATGTTTTTGTTGTTCCGTCCTACGACTCCCTGTTCATAAAGATAGTGGCTCAACTTCTGTGCGCCGTAGCCCTCGTAAACGTACTTGTGGAAAATCAGCCGGACGATCTCAGCTTCCGCTTCATCAATCACAAGGTCGCAGACTTCCTGATTCTTCTTGTTCACCCGACCAAGGCGGACACGCTTGTAGCCAAAAGCCACGGTGCCGCCTGTATAGTGGCCTTCCCCGGTGAGCTGTTCCAGCCTTGTCCGGGTACGGACAGAGGTTTTCAGACTTTCGCCGGATGCCTGCCAGTAGCGGATGTAGTTCATTAGCTTGTCCACATGGGTGTCAAATCGCTGCTGTCCCTCGTTCACGCTCCAGACCTCGATACCCTGCTTCGTGAACCACTCTACGATAAAGGGCGTTTCATCGTCACGGCGGCCGAGACGGTCAAACATGAACACCAGCAGAATGTCAAACTTGCCTTCCATTGCGGCCTGTTGGATTTTCTGGAGTTCATCACGGTCTTTGGCAGACTTCTTAAAGCCGGAAACTCCTTTTTCGGAAAATTCCTTGACGATTTCCCAGCCCTGACTTTCTGCAAAGTTGCGGCAGGCTTCTTTCTGCATGGGGATGTCATCCTTTTCGACCTGTCCTTTGGTCGAAACACGGTATAATGTATAAACGCGTTTTTTCATTTCAATCTCTCTTTCTTTGAGTGAGAAAGGAAAAATCAAACGTGTTTCGTCCATATTTTGTTTTCAAGGTTCAGTTCGATTTTACAGGAGACACGAGGGAGGCAAGGAACACTGTACGCTTGCCTGACAGAGCGCATGATATTTGTCGATTTGAATTTCTGTCCGCATTCAAAATTTTAACGGTTGACTTTTCTCCTGAATTTCGATATGCTGTTCTTGCTTTATTCGTTTCATGTTACACTGTTAACGTTAAAGCAAAAGACCAGAGTTGTAAAGCCTTTTGGCTAAATAACTCTGGTTTTTTGTTGGAGCTTGTGTAACAGCCCCTTTTTGCTTTTATGTTGGATTGTGTTGGAATTTACAATTCCAGCCGCATGGAGATCAGTTCCTGATATCCTGCGTTCCGAGAGCGAAAACCTTTTGGGTTTCTGCCATATTCCACAAATCCTGCCGTCTGGTACATGGAGATCGCTCTAGTGTTTTCCGCCACTACCTCCAGCTCCAACTGAGCGTATCCGGCGGTTTTAGCGCAATGGATACAGGCTTCCATCAAGGCTCGCCCGATACCCAGACCCCAATACTCTTTTAGGATGCTGACGCCAAATTCGGCACGATGCGCCACTTTATACTGCGCTCCGATGGCATCGATCCCAGCAGTTCCTGCCACTTTACCGTCCACAAAGGCGATCAGTTCGATCTCATTCGGGCTGGTTGCCTTTTTCTCCAAGTAGCAGCTTTCCTGTTCTGCACCAAAGTGATTTTCATCGGGATAACTCAGCAGATAATCTGTTTCTGCGTGTGTCAAATTAAAGTTTTCAAGCACAGCGCTTCCATCGGATGCCACGCCGTTTCGAATGTGGACTTCCAGTCCTTTTGGAGTGATAATCGTTTGATCGTATTTCATTTTTTCCTCCTGAATCCTTCAATCCGCTGCGCCTGCTAATTTCAAAAATTTCTTGTCCGACTGGATGCCCTGGGTCACAAACTTTCCGTCCCGGAACAATGCGTATGTTGTAACGGGTGCAGGCACATTCTGCGCCGTCTCTTTCTCGGTGATGTGGATGGCTTTGAACGGAATCCCATGTTCCTTTGCAGTTTCCAGCACCTTTGGCACCCAATAATAGGTGTAGGGGCACTGGTCAGTATAATAAAGGACAAAGCCGTTTTTCTCCACCTTTGGATGCTTGGCGCAGGCCTTGAATTTTGGCGGCTGGGCACTCTCTGCAAGGGGAAAGTACATGAGGTTGATCCCGCAATCGGAGATGTCCGAGACCTTAAAGCCCTTATGGGTCAAAAACTTGGGGTCAGCGAGAAACTCCCGTTTGCGTCCCTCTGCACACAGAATGCAAACGCCGTTTTTGCCCTGCGCCTTGGCATCCCGAAGGCATTCTTCCAGCAGTTCGCCGGAATAGCCGTGCCCCTTCATGGAGCCGGAGACCCACAGACAGTTGATATAAAGCCAGCCTGCCGCATCAATGGGCACCCATGCGTTTTCTGCCGGGATGTACTCGATAAAGCACTTGCCGCGCTCTGCACTGCGGTAAAAAACAAGCCCCTCCTCAAAGCGCTGCTTGAGCCATTCCTTCTTGGCAAGGCTCTGTTTGCCGGACATGGCACAGCAGATGTGTTCCCTGTCGATGTTTTCTTTGGTAACTCTGATATAGTCCATCTTGTGGTTCCTCCTGCGGCTTACCGCATCCGTCCATCGCCGCCCATCAAGGCGGTCATTTCCTCAATATAGTCCAGCGGGAACGGCGGAGAGCACAGCGGCTTCATGGCAATGCTCATGAGCTTCATGGGGTTGTCGTCTGCCGCCACCCGGTTGGAGCTGAGTTTTCCGCAGCGTTTGCAGCGGTGGATGATGGCCCACTCGCCGCCCTTGCGTACCCAGACGGCCACCGGCTCCATGATGCCGCCGCAGTCGGAGGCACGGTCGCCGGGTTCTTCGTCCACATGAAGGCTGGACAGGCAGTTGGGGCAATGGTTGCGGTGGTCGCTCCCGGCATTTTGCGGGGTGCAGACCCGTCCGCAGACTTTGCAGGTAAAGGTATCGTTGCAGGCGTGGGTCTTATAGTAACCTTTTTCAAAGGTCTTACGTTTATTTTCACGATTCATGGTATCGTCCTCCTGAAGATTTGTGTCTGTTCGTCCTCGGGAGGCGTGGCTTGTGGTATTGCCAGACCTCCCGGTCAGCCCACAAGTCCCAGTGCAAATGTTGTATGTTTCAAAAAGTTCTCCTTTGATTATAGCATTTATGGCGTTTTTCTACTTCAATATAAAATTCCTTTATTTTTCACCTCCCTCGATGTTAAAGGTACGGAAGAATAGCCTTACATGAGCATCCAGCTTTGCAAGGCTTTCGGCTTCCCGTTCCGGCTGACGGTCGCAGACACTCAGCAGGACAATGATGGGTGAAACATACATCCACGCCAGCGTATCCGGGTCTTCGTTTCGCAGTTCGCCGTTTGCAACCAGCACACGGAAGATGCCTGCATGGTAGGAGATCATCCAATCCACATAGCGTTTAGAAAGCAGTTCGGCAAATTTGGGGGAGCGGAACTGCTCAAGCGTCATCATCCGGCGGAACTGGCTGATGGTTTTATCGTGCAGCGAATAGAGGAAAATCTGCCGGACTTTCTCTACCAACAATTCTTCCGAGATGTGAGAGAACACCGGAATATCCTTTTGGGAATCCTGTACATGGACCGAGATCTCAGCGGTGTCTTTTTGGTAGTGCGCCGAAGTTATTTTCAAAATCGCATCAAAAATGGCCTGCTTGCTGGGGAAATGATTGTACAGCGAGGGCGCCTTGATGCCGACCGCCTTTGCAATTTCGCCAACACTGACCGCGTCATACCCTTTGGTCGAAAACAGTTCCAGAGATTTTTCCAGAATGCGCTGCTTGGTATCTTCCATTTTCCTTCGCCCTTTGCTAACTAATATTTGTTAGTTACACTATAATCAAAAAGATTCCCGTTGTCAAGCATTTTTTAAAGACAATGGAAACAAAAAAGCACCCGCAGCAGGCTTTTCAGAGGTTTTGGGCTCCAGGCGCAAATGCTGCGGGTGCATTCTTTTTTATTCACCTGACCGGCGGTTGGTTCACAAAATTTTGTGCAGCTCCTGCACAAGGTCGCCGATCACGATGGGCTTAGACAAAAAGCCATTCATGCCGCTATCCAAGGCGTTGCGGCGATCCTCGTCGAATGCATTGGCAGTCATAGCAATGATCGGGAGCTTAGCCCGGGCCGGGTCGTCCAGTGCGCGGATCTGCCGAGTGGCGGTATAGCCATCCATGATCGGCATCTGCACGTCCATCAGCACCAGATCATAGCTGCCCGGCGCGGCAGTGCTCACCTTTTCCACCGCCACTGCGCCATTTTCAGCCGAATCGACATGGAAGCCGTACTCACGCAGAATTTCCTGCGCGATCTCGCGGTTCAGCTCGTTGTCCTCCACCAACAGGATCTGCTTACCCTTGAAATCGGCGTTCTTTTCCGGCAAAAGCCCCTGCGCCGCATCCGTCTGCTTCTGCCCGAGGGCGCTCATCAGGGTCTCGCGCAGGTCGGACATGAACATGGGCTTGGAGCAGAAGGCGGTCACACCGGCAGCCTTTGCCTCCACCTCAATATCAGACCAGTCGTAGGCGGTCAGGATGATAATAGGCGTATCATCGTGCAGGCTGCGGATCTGACGCGTGACCTCGATGCCGTTCATATCCGGCAGACGCCAGTCGATGATATAGGCGTGGTAGACATCGCTCATCTCAAGGGCCTGCCGCGCACGCAGCACCGCCTCCTTGCCGGAAAGCGTCCACTCGGCGCGCATACCCACCTTGACCAGCATCTTCGTCACGCTGTCGCAGGTGTTGAAGTCGTCGTCCACCACCAGCGCCTTCAGGCCTTCCAGCTCGGTGATCTTTTCCACTGGGCGCTGCTCGGTCTGTGCGCGCATGGGCACGCAAACGATAAACTCGGTGCCCTTGCCCTGCGCCGTCTGCACCTTGATGGTGCCGCCCATCATATCCACGATGTTTTTGGTGATGGCCATGCCAAGTCCGGTGCCCTGAATACGGCTTACCGTGGAGGTGCGCTCCCGCTCGAAGGGCTCAAAGATCCTTTGGGCAAACTCCGGGCTCATACCGATGCCGTTATCCTTGATGCGGAACTCGTACTGTCCGCAGCCATGCACCTTACCGGCAAGCTGCCGCACCCGCATCGAAACCGTGCCGCCCGCCGGGGTGAACTTGATGGCGTTGGACAGCAGGTTCAGCAAGATCTGGTTCAGCCGGGTCTTGTCGCAATAGACGTCCTCGTCGGTCACGTCCATGACGTCCATGTAAAGCTCCAGCTGCTTTGCGTAAATTTGCCCGCTGACGATGGTTTTTAGATCGTGCAGCACATCCGAAAGGTTGACTTCCACCTCTTCCAGATGGATCTTTCCGCTTTCAATGCGGCTCATATCCAGCACATCGTTGATGAGGGAGAGCAGATGGTTGCTGGATGCAAGGGTCTTGCCAAGATAATCCTTCACCCGCTCTGTATCGTCGATATTACTGAGCGCCAGCGTGGTAAAGCCGATGATGGCGTTCATGGGGGTGCGGATATCGTGGGACATATTGGAAAGGAAGGTGCTCTTGGCGCGGTTGGCTGTCTCGGCAGCAGCAACGGCATCGGAAAGCGCCTGATTCACCTGCTTATCGGCGGTGCGGTCGGACATAACAAGGATATACTTGGCTCTGCCCTCCACCTCGCTGCCTATGGCAATGATGTGGAACCAGCGCCGTTCCTTAGTCTCCAGATGCTCATACTCCGTATCCCATTCGCGCTGTTCCCCGCTGAGAAGCCCTTCCAGAAGGTTTTTGCCATGTCCCGGAGCGTCTTTCGGGTGCAGCCTATCCAGAGTATGGATATCCCGCCGAGCTTCATCCTCCGGCACACCCAACAGACGCTCGATATTCGGACTGACATAATCCGCCTTGATGGTCTTTACGTCCACCATCAGGAAAACATCGTCCACGTTCAGCGAGAGCTTTTGGAACAGCTCGTCCCGGTACAAGATCTCGGTATTCTTCCGGCGCAGGGTGACATGGCTTCTGCGCACGATGAGCAGAATGATCAGCAGCGCAAGACCGGCGGCGATGCCCGCCACGATCTGCGCCGTGCGGAACCACAGCTCGTCCAGATTGGCATTGACAATGCTGACCGGGACAAGCCCCAGCATCGTCCAGTTCTGGACCGCTGTGCCCTCGTAGACCAGATAATAGCTGGTGTCGCCCAGCTTTACCCTCAGGTTTCCGCTGCTGCCCTGCGCAAAGGCATTGGACAACTCCGTGATCTGTTCCTCGGAAAGATTGGAATGGTCACGCAGCATCGCAATAAAGTTGTAAACGGTCTCCTTGCGGTTTACGGAATTATCGATGACCACCCGCCCATCCGGGTAGAGCACATAGTTGCTGGCATTGCCCTCAAAGGCAGAGTTGTCCAGCAGCGTCAGCACCGCATCATTATAATAAGAGATGGCGATGGCATCGTAGGCAAAGCCCCGGTAGCTGCCCTGCGTTTCGGGACAGATGAACGCAAGCATCTGGGGCTTGCCGGGCAGCGCCGTGTTCACAACGACATCCTCATCATGGGCGAGCTTTTCGTCCAGATTGGTCTGCAGGCCAAGATAGCCGGTCTCCCCGGTCACGGTCATGTAGTTGCCGTCGTAGGTAAGAAAGTAAAAGTCGGCAAATCCGGTATTCTGCTGCGCTGCCTCGATATACGTCTGAATTTTGTCCTCGTCCGAGGTATTTTTCAAAAAGCCGTTGTACAGATGCAGATAGGTCACATTTTTGCGCACCATCTCGCTGAGCATATTGTTGGATTTATGCAGCACCTCTTCCAGATGCGTAGTGCTTTCCTGATAAATAGTCTGCGACACAAACGAGATGTACCGCACGCTGAGCCAGACTGCCAGCAAAATCAGCAGAAGGATGGCACAGGCGGCAGGCAGCCATTTTTGCCGGGGATGGCGGCTGCGCTTGGGTTCGTGCTTTTCGTCTGCCATTCCGTTCACCTCAGTGTCATATAGTTTTCAGGCTCTGCAAGCGCTGCGCCGCCGGAAGCATAATCGCGCCATGTGTTTTTCACCCATGTATCTTCGCCCGCAGACGTGCCGCATTCGCTGGCAAGCATGGCTTCCATCTGCTTTTCCGGTGCAAGGCAGGTCACGGTAACGGTGTCGTCGTCCTTCAGCGGCTGCCCGTTGCGGGTGATGCCGGTCAGGGTATAGCTGCCGCTTGCCTCTTTTACCTCCACGGCAATGCCGCTGACCACCGGCAGAGAACCGCGGTTGAAGGGCACAAAGCCGCCCTCGCAGCCTTCCACAAAGGCGCGGACAACTTCCTTCAACTCGGCGCCGGTCATGGTGCGCTGGCGGGACATCAGACCGTTGGGCATGATCATAGAAGCCGCCATTTTCTGGTTATAATCTGCCTTCAGCACACTGCCGGTGAAGCTGTTTGCGGTGGCAAGCAGCACATCCGTGCCGTAAACGCCGCGCAGCGTGTTTGCCATAACGGAGAAGGCAGCATTGCCGCCGTTTGCGTGGAACACATTGGAATAGCTCTGCCCGCTGGTCAGCACGGTCTCGTCCGCAGCGGGCGCTTCCTCGGCGAGAAGCTGGGCGTTGAACGCCTGATACGCCTGCCGGGCGTTAAGCTCGCCCGCGATCATTTTGGAGACAACATCCTTAGAGATGGCAAAGAAATCGTTGGAGGCAATGCGGATATACATGTGGTTTTCTTCCACCACATCGCGCACGTCCTTCATGTACTCGGTCAGGCGCAGGGGGACGTTCTGGCTGTAGCTCAGCACGTCCTGTCCGTCGGAGATAATGCGGTTCTGCGCCTCCTCGGAGAGCATGACGTTGAGCACCTTCATGGCTTTTTCGCGGCGCGCGGTGTCCTGCTCGAGGTCACGGTTCAGGGCGACTTGGAAATACGGGGTGGTCATAATCCACTTTTCGCCGTTCTGGCTGAAGAAGGGCAAAAAGGTCGTGTCGATGCCCTCGTCCTGAAACATCTTCACCCCGGCAGAGCTGCCAAAGTACATGGCAACCTCCCCGTTCCGGAACAGATTCATCACGTCATCGTAAGTCTGTGCAAGGTCGTCTGCTGTGAGGTGCGTATCCTGAATGAACTGCTCCATCCGCTCAAAGGCACCCGGCCACACGGCATCGTCCAGACCCACCCGCACAGTGCTGGCAGGGTCGCTGTAAGCGGTGCGCCACTTGCGCCCTTCCGTCGTGGTAAGCTCGGCAGCGGAAAGCCCCTGCAGCGTTTCCATGCAGGTGTAGTCGTAGGCATAATCGGCGGTAAAGCCGCGGATGCCTGCCTCTTCAAACGCCTGACAGGCCGCCACAAAGCTTGCGTAATCGGTGGGCAGGGGGATATCGTACTGCTCAAAAAGGCTGCGGTTGACCACAAAGCCGTGGGCATCCGCGCAGACCGGTAGCCAGCTCACGCTGCCATCCTCGTTTTTAAAGCTGTTAAGGTAGGCGTTGTACACCGCGCCTGCCTCGTTGGTCATGGCAAGGTTCATCAGGCTGTCCTTCAGCGGGGCAGCATCGTGCAGCGAGAACCGGCAGCAGGTGATGATATCCGGCAGACCGCCGTTCTGCTGCAAAAACTTATAAAAATCCAGATCGTTGTTGCCCACGATGAACTCAATGTTCACGTCCGGCAGCTGGGACTGGACATAGGGCGCATAGATTTCGTACAGGCTATTGGTCCACAGATACACCTGAATGGTCTGGGCATCCTCCTGCTCCTGTACCTGCTCCACGCTCTTTGTGCCGCATCCGGTCAGCAGGGACAACCCCAGCGCCAGTACCGCAAGCACGGAAACAAGGCGGTGCAATGTTCTTTTGTTCATCAAATCGTTCTCCTCACAACTCTCGGGCAGCTCCGCTTTGCGGCAAGGCTGTCTTGGCTTATCAACTATACATCACCGCCCGCAAGAGTGTGCGTTGCAGAACCCGCCCACGGAAATGATGCCGCAATTTTTTGCGTGCTTCCTGTTTTGTATGCTCCCCTTCCCGCGAAAAGGCACAGCACAATAGAGACATAAAAATATTTTACCATTATCAGGAAGTTTTTTCAATCAATTTTCACATATTTATTCGCAAAAAACACGCGCATCCGATTTCTTTGCGGCAGCGGATGCGCCTTTTTGCAAAAGGCAAACAAAAAGAGAGCCTTGGCACGGGCAAACGTCCGGGCAAAGCTCCCTTTGCGGTTATCGGCAACCGTGATCACCGTATTGCACCAGCCCTCTTTTTCGCCGGGCTTCTGCGTGACATCGCAGTGGATCGTGCCGCAGGCACCGGCTTCTTTGCGGAAAACGGTGCTTTTTTGCAGTTGCACTTTTTTCAGGAAATTATTATACTTATAATTGTTCATCAGTCTGTATTTTTATGTGCAGGCAGGCCGTTCAGATTTGAAAATATGCGATAAAAGGCAGGAAGGAAAGCGTATGTCACGGAACAAAACCACGCAGGACGGTATCTCCCTGCGCAGCAGAGTCACGGCATGGCTTGCCGCGATTTTGCTGGTCACAATGCTTTCCACCGGCATCGCTACCATGGCGGGGCAGTGGACGGTGCACTCCTTTGATACGCTGCTGGCCGACAACGCCCTCTGCTACACGGTGCAGAACGCCCTCAAGGACGAAGCACAGGCCTTTGCACGCTATGTACGCCAGCCTACTTCTGAAACCGAGCAGGCCTATACTGCCGCCTGCGCTGCTGCCGAGCAGAGCCTTGCGGCCCTGCCCTCCGATTATGCCCGTATCGGCGAGGAGCGCTATGCCCGCACCTGGAACCTTTTACAGGGGTACGCGGGCTATCGGCAGGAGCGGGATGCCTTTTTGCAGCTTTCGCCCTCGGCAGACACCTATATTGAACAAATGTACCATGTGATGACACTGCAAGACTACCTTGCCGAGTATGCGCTGCGGCTGACACAGGCCACACTGGAACAGGAAAACGCCCTTTACAGCAACACAGCGACCTACCTCCGGCATCTGCCGTGGCTGTATCTGGGGCTGTTTCTGACGGCGGCCGTGCTGATGCTGCTGCTCATCCGGGTGCTGAGCCGCGCTGTGGTGCGTCCGCTGCTGCGGTTGGCGCAGGCTTCCCACAGCATTGCCGAGGGCGATTTTTCCAGCCCGGACCTACCGGTGAAAAGCAGCGATGAGGTGGGGCGGCTGACGGGCACCTTCAACCAGATGAAGCACGCCATGGCGCAGCAGCTGACCACCCAGCAGGCCTTGCACCGGGAAGAGGTGCGGAACCTTGCACTGGAAAAGGATCTGGAGCACACCCGGCTGGAGGTGCTCAAAAGTCAGGTGAATCCGCATTTTTTATTCAACACCCTGAACATGATCTCCTGCATGGCGCGGCTGGAGGATGCTTCCACCACCGACCAGATGATCGTGCATCTGGGCAGTTTGTTCCGGCACAACCTGCGCACCAAGCGCCAGCAGATCACGCTGGAGGAGGAGCTGGACGGGCTGGAGGACTACATTTATTTGCAGCAGATGCGGTTTGACGGACGCATTACCGTAGAAAAAAGCATTCAAGTGCAGCCTGCGGCGGTTTTAGTGCCGTCCTTTATGCTGCAGCCGGTGGTGGAAAACGCTTACTCGCATGGGCTCAAGTCCCGCGAGGAAGGCGGGCGCATCCTGCTGCGGGCATGGATGCAGGGCAAGGTGCTGGTGCTCACGGTCGCGGACAACGGCAAGGGGATGACCCCAGAGGAGCTGGACGCCGTGCAAGCAAAAATTGCCCAGAGCGAGCAGACCGGCCGTAACATCGGCCTTGGCAATATTTCCCGCCGCATCGGGATGCTGTATCCGGGCGGTAAAATGCAGGTGTACAGCCGCGCAGGTCATGGCACTGTGGTGCGGTTTGAGCTGCCGCAAACGCAGCAGCCGGAAGAAAAGGAGGCGACGCTTTCGTGAAGTGCAAATTGCTGGTGGCAGAGGATGAATTGATCGAGCGCAAAGTGCTGTGCAGGACCTTGCAGAAGTATCTGGGAGATCTGCTCACCCTGTATGAAGCCAAAAACGGCAGAGAGGCGCTGGAAATTTTCACCCGCGAAGCGCCGCAGGTGGCTGTGCTGGATATTGAAATGCCGGGCCTCACCGGGCTGGAGGTGGCGCGCAAGATCCGCGAAACAGACAAAAACTGCGCCATCCTGTTCCTGACCGGCTTTGACAAGTTCGACTATGCACGGCAGGCGATCTCTGTGCGGGCGATGGACTATCTGCTCAAACCCTACAACGAGCAGGAGCTGGTATTTGCGGTGGAGGATGCCATCCGGCAGGTGTCGGTGCAGCTGCCCTCCCGCCCGGCACAGCCCCCTGCGCCTGCGCAGCCTGTCTGCCGGGAAGAGGACGAGGATATGCGCACCGCCATCATCCGGGTGGAAATCAGCCGCTTTATCGACGCCCACTATGGGGAGGATATCTCCATGCAGGATGCCGCCGCTGCGCTGCGCTACTCCGATGCCTATTTCTGCAAGCTGTTCAAGCAGTGCTTTAAGATAAACTTTTCGGCCTATCTGAACGAATATCGGGTGAACAGGGCGCGCCAGCTGATTTTGGACCCGCGCCTGAGCCTGAAGGATATCGGCGCTGCTGTGGGTTACAGCGATGCCAACTACTTTACAAGGGTATTCAAGCGTCTGACCGGTCAGACCCCTTCGGAATACCGCATAGCCGCAGCGGAAAAAGCGGTACAAGGATAAATCCGACACAAAAGAAGCACTTGTTCTTTCCTGCCTGTCAGCAGGAGAGGAACGAGTGCTTTTTTATTTTTGCCAGTTTCTTTCGTCCAAAAAACACAAAAATTGTACTTGGATACAACAAAGACAAAATCGTGCTGCGTTTCACAAAATAATCCGATTTCGCAAAAATGAACGAGTTGTTAAAATAAAATCATAGAAAAAGCGCGAAAAGAGAGGATGCAATTCATGAAGAGAAGAACGTTTCTGTCGTTGATGGGCGCAGCGGCACTGACCAGCAGCATGATGCTTACCGGCTGCGGCGCCGGCTCCGATGACGACCGCAAGATCGTGCGCATCGGCCATGTGCAGTCCCAGACCCACCCGGATCATCTGGGACTGGAAGCCTTTGCCAACTACATCAACGAGAAGCTGGGTGACAAGTACCGCGTGGAGGTGTACCCCAGCGAGCTGCTGGGCTCCCAGACCGAAATGGTGCAGCTGACCCAGACCGGTGCCATCGACTTTGTGGTGGCGTCCAATGCCATCATGGAGACCTTCAGCGCCAAATATCAGATCTTCAACCTGCCTTACCTGTTCTCCAGCGTGGAAGCCTACCACGAGGCCATGGATGACCCCGAGGTGACGGACCCCATTTTCAAGACCACTTCCAAGGCCGGTCTGGAAACGGTGGCGTGGCTGGATGCCGGTACCCGCAACTTCTACACCATCAAGACCCCTATCAACCAGCCCTCCGACCTGAAGGGTCTGAAGATCCGCGTACAGCAGTCGCCCACCAATGTGGAAATGATGCGTCTGCTGGGCGGCACCGCTACTCCCATGGGCTTCGGCGATGTGTACACCGCACTGCAGGCCGGTATTCTGGATGGTGCCGAGAACAACGAGCTGGCTCTGACCGATAACGGTCACGGCGATATCTGCAAGTATTACTCCTACGACATGCACCAGATGGTGCCGGACCTGCTGGTGGCAAACTACGCTTTCCTGAACGAGCTCAACGACGAGGAGCGCGCGATCTTTGAAGAAGGCTTCCAGATCGTGAAGCGCACCGAGCAGGACGCCTGGGAGGATGCTGTGGCTGAGGCGAAAGATAAGGCCGAGAATGAGCAGCACGTCAACTTTATTTACCCGGACACTGCACCGTTTCAGGAGGCTATGGCTCCCCTGCACGATTCCGTGCTGGCAACAAACCCGGAATTGCAGCCCATTTATGACCTGATCCAGCAGCACAACGCTGCCCATACTGCGGACTGAGGAGGAGCATCATGGAAAAACTGAGAAATACCCTGAACAAGGTGCTCAACCTGCTGGCAGGTCTGAGCATGACGGTCATGGTGGTGCTGACCACCTATCAGGTCATCGTGCGTTACATCTTCAACTCTCCCTCCACATGGTCGGAAGAGCTGGTGGGTTATCTGTTCGGCTGGAGCACCATGCTGGGTGCCACCATCGTCTCCGGCGAGCGCGGCCACATGAACATCCCCGTGCTGGTGGATCGGTTCAACCCCACCATGCGCAAGGCGTTCCACATCTTTGCCGAGGTCATCGCCTTCCTCTTCTCTGCGACCATTCTGGTGTTCGGCGGTTTTCAGGTGTCCCAGCTGGCTATGGGACAGCAGACCTCCTCGCTGGGCGTAGCCGTGGGCGTGTTCTACTGGGTCATGCCCATCTGCGGCGTGATCATTCTGGTGTATTCCGTGCTGAACATTATCGGTATCGCCAACGGCTCCATCTGTCTGGATACCCCGGAAGATGCAGACTTTGCAAAGGTGGAAGCCGAAATGGCTGCCGATGCTGACAAGGAAAACAAGGAGGACTAAGCTGTGGCAATTCAAGCGTTACTCGTAATTCTGGCAGTGCTGCTGGTGCTGCTGTTCCTCGGCGTGCCCATCTCGTACGCCATTGCAGTCTCTTCTCTGACTGCCATCCTTTCTTCCATCGATCTGAACGTAGCCGTGCTGACCGCTGCCCAGCGCACCTTTGTGGGCATGAGCAAGTTCAGCCTGACCGCCATCCCGTTCTTTATTCTGGCCGGCAACATCATGAATCAGGGCGGCATCGCCAAGCGTCTGGTGGATTTCGTCATGGCCATTCTGGGCAAGCTGCCCGGCGCACTGCTGGTGACCAACATCGGCACCAACGCCCTGTTCGGCGCCATCTCCGGCTCTGCTTCCGCTGCGGCGGCTGCCGTTGGCTCCATGATCCGCGACGGTGCCGACGAGCAGGGCTACGACCCCGCCGTGACCGCTGCCACCAACGCCGCTTCCTCCTGCTCCGGTTTGCTGATCCCACCGTCCAACGCCCTGATCACCTACTCTCTGGCGTCCGGCGGCACCTCTGTGGCTGCGCTGTTCATGGCTGGTTACATTCCCGGCATCATCTGGGCGCTGTGCTGCTGCGTGGTGGGCGTGCTGCTGGCGATTAAGCTGGGGTACAAGGGCACACCCGGCAAATTTGACTGGAAAAACCTCGGCGTCTGCACCCTGCGCGCCCTGCCTTCGCTTTCCCTGATCATCGTGGTCATCGGCGGCATCATCGGCGGTGTGTTCTCTGCCACCGAAGGCTCTGCCATTGCCGTTGTCTATGCACTGGTGCTTGCCTTCTGCTACCGCTCCATCAACCTGAAGAGCCTGTGGAAGATCATCGTGGACTCTGCCAAGATGTCCGGCATGGTGGTGTTCCTTGTGGGTGTTTCCAACATTCTGGGCTGGGTCATGGCCTTTTTGCAGATCCCGGATGCTGTGGCGGCAGCCCTGCTGAGCCTGACCAGCAACAAGTACATCATCCTGCTCATCATGAACGTGATCCTGCTGGTGTCCGGCACCTTCATGGATGTGACCCCGGCCATCCTCATCTTCACCCCGCTGTTCCTGCCCATCTGCCAGAGCTTTGGCATGAGCACCATCCAGTTCGGTCTGATCCTCGTGTATAACCTGTGCATCGGCAACATCACCCCGCCTGTGGGCAACGCACTGTTCGTTGGCATCAAGGTGGGCCGCACCTCGCTTTCCAAGGTCATGCCGTACATGCTTATGTACTATGTGGCCATCATCGGCGGCCTGCTGCTGGTCACCTTTATCCCGGCAGTGTCTACCGCACTGCCGCAGGCAATGGGCCTGATGTAACTGAAACATTCCCTTCTTCTCCTAAAAAGGCGGTACCTGCTTTGCAGCGGGCACCGCCTTTTCCTATCTCTTGCACAAAAGCAGTCATGTGCGCTATACTATCTGCAAAGGGAGGGAGACATCATGCGCAGACGAACTTTTTTAGCCGGGCTGGGCTTTGCGGCCTTGCAGCTGGCAGGCTGTGCCGCAAAGCCGCAGACCGCACCGGACTACGTGCTGACCTATGCCGACAACCAGCCCGCCGGGTACCCCACCACGCAGGGCGCGCAATATTTTGCGGATCTTGTGCAGCAGCAGACCGGAGGCAAGGTGGTCATTCAGGTCAAAGCAAACGGCGAGTACGGCACAGAACAGCAGGTGTGGGAGCAGCTTGCCATTGGCGGCGTAGATTTTGCGCGTGTGTCGCTCTCGGTGGCTACGGACGACCTGCCCCGGCTCAACGTGCTGCTGCTGCCGTATCTCTACCGGGATGCCGACCACATGTGGCGCGTGCTGGATGGCAGCATCGGGGCAGAGTTTTTGCAGGACTTTACCGCACAGGGATGCGTTGGTCTGAGCTGGTACGACGCGGGTGCCCGGTCGTTCTATGCCCGTCAGCCGGTGCGCAGCCTGAACGATCTGCAGGGCAAGACCATCCGCGTGCAGGATTCGCAGATCGTGATCGACATGATCCGTCTGCTGGGTGCAGTGCCGGAGACCACGGCGTACAGCGATGTGTACTCGGCGCTTGAGACCGGACAGATCGATGCCGCCGAGAACAACTGGCCGGCCTACTATTCCATGGAGCACTACAAGGTGGCGCGGTACTACATGGCCGATGAGCACAGCCGCGTACCGGAGGTACAGCTGGCTTCCGGCCGCACATGGGATGCACTGCCGGGGGAATACCGGCAGACCTTGCAAGCGTGCGCCCGGGCATCGGCGCAGTACGAGCGCCAGCTCTGGGCACAGGAAGAAACAGCCGCCCGCAAAGCAGCCCTTGCAGGCGGCTGCTTTGAGCTGCCGCTGCTCGAAGAAGAAATGCAGAACTTCCGGCAGCTGGTACAGCCGCTGTACCGGAAATACTGTGCCGACTATCTGCCGCTGGTGGAAGAGATACAGGCAGAATGACAACAGAGAAAGTCCTTTATGCTTCTCCGGCCTTCCGAAAGTATGTGTCAATAATTACACTTCACACCTTGTAAAGTCAAAGCCAACTGCAAATGTAGGTAAAACCTTTCCAAAAACAAAATCCGTGCTTTAATAAAGGCAAATTCAATACACTAAACCGTTGAATCGGAGATAACGGTGAACCATGCCCGTACAGAGAGCCTGCGCAGCTGAGAAGCAGACCGGAAACAGTTCATCAAGGAAAAGGCGGCGTTGCGTCTCTTTTCCCCGAAATGGACCGCTGAGGGTGCAGGGAACTGCGGTGCGCTGAACGCGCCGCACAGTATTCTGCAACGCAGGGCATCCGTCAGTTGCCGGGGATGTGTTGGCATCCCGCCAAGTGCATGGGGTCGTTCCCATGAAGTCAGGGTGACACCGCGGATCAAAGGCTAAGCTTTATTCGTCCTTGACAGAAGAAGGTTTCTTCTGATATGTACCCCCAATACCGGGTGTCCAGTATTGGGGGTACATATCAAAGTCCGAAACTCCAACGGGAATGTTCATTTCTTTCATCTCTGCTGCTTCTTTCTCGTAGCCATGCACGGACTTTTCATTGTCTCTATGATACCATGAATCCCGTGCTCTTACAAGAAAAGCAAGGAATTGTCCTCTTGCTCCAACTGCACGTCTCCATTCAGCAAAGCGGAGAGCGGCTTTTATACCGCTCTCCGCTCTTTGTTCTTATTTTATCTGTGGTGTATCCTTTCGCTGCCGGGTGGATCTCAGATTTTAGCGGCTGGTTCTGCGAAGCCATCCGTTTTTTCTTATTCAGATTGCATTTTTTCTGTTTTCTCTTGACGATGCCCCGCTAATGGAGTAGGATTGTGCTGCAAAAACGAATTGCAAAAGAGGAGTTCTAAATGCAAATCAGCCTTTTATTGATGCAGCAGATCGCGCAGCTATTTCTGATTCTGCTGATGGGATATGCCGTTGTAAAAACCGGCTTGTTGAAGGCATCGGACAGTAAGGTGCTGTCTGTGGTCTTTGTCTATCTGGTCATGCCCTGTGTCGTTCTGAACGCCTTTCAGATCAAGGATACACCGGAGATCCGCACCGGCCTGCTTTATTCCATGGGCATCGCCGTAGGAATGCACGTTGTATTTCTGCTTCTGAATGCGCTGTTCCGCAAAGCTCTCAAGCTGGACGCCGTGGAGCAGGTCAATATCATTTACAGCAATGCCGCCGCGCTGGTCATTCCCATTGTGCAGGCCCTGCTGGGGGAGGAATATGTTGTCTACTCCTGCGCCTTTGTCATTGTACAGCTGGTACTGCTCTGGACCCATGCAAGCGCCTGCCTGCAGGGGTCTGCCCGGCTGGAATGGCGCAAGCTCCTTACCAATGTCAACCTGATCGCCATTGCAGCCGGTGCTGTACTGTACCTGCTGCACGTCTCGCTGCCTGCCCCGATCACCAGCACACTGAGCAGTGTCGGCAATATGATCGGCCCCATGGGAATGCTGCTGGCAGGCATGGCCATTGCGGAAGTGCCCCTTAAAAAGGTTTTCTGCACCCCGCGCAACTATCTGCCGGTATTTCTGCGTCTGCTGGGTGTTCCGCTGGTCATCGTTCTGCTGCTTTGGGCAGTTCACGCCTCCCTTTGGATACCGGACGGCAAGTCCATCCTGATGACGGTCTACCTTTCTGCCATTACCCCCGCCTGTGCAACAGTCACCTCCATGGCACAGCTCTATGACCGGGATGCTTCTCATTCCAGCGCAATCTATGTCCTGAGTACGCTGCTTTCCATCCTGACTATGCCGCTGATGATCGGGTCGTTTGAGCTGCTGCTCTGAAATACGGAAAAAGGCCGCCCGGCATCGCCGCAGGGCTGCCTTTACAACTACAAGGATGTGTCTCTATGAAACTACTCAAACAATTCATTCAACAGGAAACGGTCCTCACCGCAGCCGCTGTGCTGGCCGTTGTCTCCGCCTTCTTTGTTCCGCCGGATGCGCAGTATCTCGGCTACATCGACCTGCGCACGCTGGCGATCCTGTTTTCCCTGATGACGGTCATGGCCGGGCTGCGGCGGCAGGGCTTTTTTGATGGACTGGGCCGGGCATTGCTGTCCCGTACCCACAGCACCTTTCAGCTGACGCTGGTACTGGTCGGGCTGTGCTTTTTCGGAAGCATGTTCATCACCAACGATGTTTCCCTGCTGACCTTCGTTCCCTTTACGTTCGTGGTCCTGAGCCGTCTGGGAGCGGATGTCCGCCGCTCCCTTCTGATCCCGGTGGTCTGTATGCAGACCATTGCGGCAAACCTTGGCAGTATGCTGACCCCCATCGGCAACCCGCAGAACCTCTATCTTTACGGAAAAAGCGGCATGAGCATCGGGGGATTTGTGCTTCTTATGCTGCCCTACACACTGGTCTCTCTGCTCCTGCTGCTGGCTTGGGCAGCAATGGTCTGCCGGAAAGCCTCTGCCGCCCTCTCCGTGGACGAGCTTGTTTCTTCCTCTGCATCTCAGGGGGATCAGAAGATCATCCTGCTGTATCTGGTTCTGTTTGCCGTCTGCCTGCTGTCCGTGATCCGGGTGCTGCCCTATGGCATTGCCTTTGCCGCTGTACTCGTCTGCGCCCTTTTTGCAGACCCACGCACCTTGCGGACGGTGGACTATTCCCTGCTTTTGACCTTTGTGGCTTTTTTCATCTTCATTGGCAATCTGGGGCGCATTCCGGCCTTTTCCGGCTGGCTGCAGGAGTTTCTGACCGGCCGGGAAGTTCTGGTGGCAGTTCTGGCTTCGCAGGTCACCAGCAATGTTCCCGCTGCCCTGCTCCTGTCCGGGTTCACGGATGAAACCGCCGCGCTTATCATCGGCACGAATCTCGGCGGCCTTGGCACCCTGATCGCGTCCATGGCCAGCCTGATTTCCTACCGCCAGATCGCGCGGGAGCTGCCACAGGGGAAGAAGCAGTATTTTGGACTGTTCACCCTATCCAACCTGATCTTCCTTGCGCTCCTGCTGGGCGTGTGGTTTTTGCTCCGCTGAGCGTGGCAGATGACTTATGGTTTTTCTATAAAGCTAAAAAAGGGAGTTCCGTCACGGACGAAGGTCCGGGCAGAACTCCCTTTGGTTTTATCGTATGCACCAGTGGATAAACAGTTTCGTTTCTTCTTTCTTCATTGCGCCGCCTCTCCTCACACTGTCCCGTTTGCTTTGGTCGGCTCCGGGTACTTAATCAGGTCATACAGCTTGCCATATGTGCCAAGATCATGCGTTCCGGCAAAGGTCACATTCTTCAGGTGCAGGCGGTCCGCCTTTTCCTGCGCCTGCCCCATCATATCTGCCGAGTAATCCAGACAGGTGATGTCTGCTTTGGGCAGCGTCTTGTAAAGCGGCATGGTCAGAATGCCGGTGCCCACCGGCACCTCCAGCAGCTTGCCGGAAAAATGCTCCGGGATGCCGGACAGTGCCTTTTCCAGATAGGCGTCGTTTTCCGCCTTGTTCATGTCCCACACCAGACGGCACACCGCTTTCCCGCTCAGGGTGGAGCAGGTGATCATACCATCATAAAAATTGTTGCCGCCTGTCAGCCGATAGGCACCGCGGATTGCTTCTTTTCGTTCCATGCTCCGTCCTCCTTACACTATTTCACCACTTTTGCGCCGTAACGCAAAGCCAGCCCTTTTTATTTTTGTGGCTTTGGATCTGACAAAATCCTGCTTTTTCCAGATACTCTTTCAGTGCAGTATCTGTATAGATGGTCATGCCATCGATGATCTGTGTCCATCTGTCGTCTTTTGTCGTTTCGCCGTTTGCTTCGTTACAGATGAAAAAGATTCCGCCGGGCTTCAGTACTCGATAAACCTCTCTGAAATTCTGCGCAAGTTCCGGCCAGAAGTAGACTGTTTCAAAGGCGGTCACTACCTCAAACTGCTCCGCTTCAAACGGCAGTTCTGCCACACTTGCCTGTTGCACGGTACACCGTCCTGCCGCAATGGCTCTGGCATTGACTTTTCGCGCTTTTTCCACGCTGACGGCTGAGTAGTCGATGCCCTGCACCTTGCCGTTGGGGCACAGTTTCAACAGCGTTTTAATGTTCGCTCCACCGCCGCAGCCGCAGTCCAGCACCATGGCATCCGGGGCAGGCTGTAAAAAGCGCAGCCCCCATTCTGCCATTGCGCTGTGTCCAAAGTTCATCATAGCAACCATGATCTTCCCGCCAAAGCCTACGGGCTTTCGGGTGTTTTCAAAAAAGGACATAACGCCACCCTCTTTCTATTTACCGTTCACAATGCAATACTTTTTACCAGATGCGCCCACTGCTCCGGGTGACAGGCCAGCAATTCCTCGTGCTGCAAGTTAGGTAAAGCTAACTTTCTGTTCTATAAAAAGCCGCTTCTCAGCGGTCCTTCTGCCAAAATAATACGCCCTGCCGTCTCCTCTGTCAAGAAGTTTAGGCATTTTCGGAGATTTTGAAAGAGATTTCGCTTTCGGGAACCCCCAACCGTCACCCCAGTGCCACATCCAGCACCATCATCACGCTGAAGCCCACCGCAAAAAACACCGTGCCAACGTTGGAGTGCTGCCCCTGCGACATTTCCGGGATCAGTTCCTCCACCACCACATACAGCATGGCTCCGGCGGCAAAGCTGAGCAGATAGGGCAACGCGGGCACCACGATGCCTGCCGCCAGAATCGTCAGCACTGCCCCGATGGGCTCTACGATGCCGGACAGCACGCCGCCCCAGAACGCCCGGCCCTTTTTCATTCCTTCCGCCCGCAGGGGCATGGAGATGATGGCACCCTCCGGGAAGTTCTGGATAGCAATGCCAAGGGAAAGTGCCAGCGCCCCGGCGGCGGTGATTTGAGCAGTTCCGGCAAGGTATCCGGCATAGACTACGCCCACTGCCATACCCTCCGGGATGTTGTGCAGCGTTACCGCCAGAACCATCATGGTGGTGCGCTGGAGCTGGCTTTTTGGCCCTTCGGCCTGCAAGCTGTTCTGGTGCAGATGCGGGATGAGATGGTCCAGCAGCAGCAAAAACAGGATACCCAGCCAGAAACCCACCGCCGCCGGGAAAAATGCCAGCCTGCCCAGATCCGCGGCCTGCTCCATAGCCGGGATCAGCAAGCTCCATACCGATGCCGCCACCATCACTCCGGCGGCAAAGCCGGTGAGGGCGCGCTGGATGCCGTCACGCAGAGAGTTTTTCAAAAAGAACACACAGCCCGCCCCAAGACTTGTGCCCAGAAAGGGGATCAAAATCCCCCAGAATGCGTCTTGTATCATGTAGTACCTCCTTGCGGTTAAATATAACTAACCTCACAAGCAGTATACTGCGCTCCGGCAAAAAGGTCAAGGGCTTTGCGGTATAGAGGATGCAGATCGTTTCCTGCATCGAAAAATTCACCTCTGCAAACTTGCCGGTTTCTGCTTGACAACGCTCTGTGGGAGTGCTGATTTAGTCGATCAGCTTCATCTAACCATCTGAGGGATTCTTCTCCCGCAGTTTTTCTTTGCACGCATCATTAGGAGAAGCTAACTATATGCTTTTAGAAATAAAGATAGAGGTGTGTTGTGAATTACTCTGCAAAGCAAAAAGGGAGTTCTGTCACGGACGAAGGTCCGGGCAGAGCTCCCTTTGCGTTTATCTTATGATACCTTACTCGCCTTCCGGCTCCTTGCAGACATCCACCCAGCCCTCGGCTCCGGCGGCTGCTTCCAGCTCCTGCAAGGTCAGCTTGACGGCGGTGTGACCATTGCCCGCTGCCGGGTAGACGGTATCAAACTTGCGCAGGCTCTCGTCCAGATAGACCGCCACGCCCTCGTTCACCCCAAAGGGGCACACGCCGCCGGGGGCATGACCCACATAGGCTTCCACCTCATCGTAGGGGATCATTTTGGCCTTGATGTGGAACAGGCTCTTGTACTTGTGGTTGTCCAGCTTTGCCGTGCCCTCGGTGACGATGAGCACCGGCTTTTCGCCCTGCAGAACCGACAGCGTTTTGGCAATGCTGGCAGGCTCTACGCCCAGTGCGTGAGCTGCCTCTGCCACGGTTGCCGAGGACTCGTTCAGCACAATGACATGGTCTCCCAGACCTTTTTCCTCCAGGTCTGCTTTTGCTTTTTCAAAGGACATTTTCCCACTTCTCCGCTCTTATTCGGTAATGGCCCAGACCCGTGCGGGCAGACCAGTTGCACCTTCAATGCGGGGATAAGAAACGATGACTACCGCACCGGCAGGCTGAACTTTATCCAGATTTGCAAGCACCTCCACCTGCAGCTTGTCGTTGTCCAGAACATAGCGCTCGCAGGCAAGGTCGCCCTTTTCCTCCGCCACCGCAGAGGAATCGGTATCCAGCGTTTCGTGGCCGTTGGCGGCGGCGTTGCGCACCTTGTAGATATACTCCAATGCTTCCAGCGACCAGCCGGGGGCATTTTCTTTGCCCTCTGCGTCGATGCCGGACAGCGCATCCATATCCGGCCACTTCTTATACCAGTCGCTGCGCAGAGCCACCAGCGCACCATCCGGGATAGGACCGTACTTTGCTTCATAGGCCTTGATGTCCTCCACCGTCACAGCGTAGCGAGGGTCTTTCTTGGCCTGCTCAGAAATATCAATGACCACCAGCGGGAAAATCAGGTCGTTCACATCATACTTTTCGGACAGTGCTTTGCCCTTGATGAAGTGCCCCGGGAAGTCGATATGGGTACCGAACTGTCCGGGGAATTTGAAGGTCTGGATCAGGCATTCCAGTTCCGGCTTGCCCCAGTCCCACACGGTCTTTGCCAGCTCCACAGAGCCTTCCGGGATGCCGGACCAGTAGGGGCTTTCGTTGTTCAGCGAGTGAGAAAGTTCCACCCAGCGATATTTTTTAGCATCCTTCAGTGCGTTCCACAGTTTATAATCAGCCATTGTCGGTTCTCCTTTTATTGTGACGATGTATGTTCGGGCACTTCTCCCAGACAACGGCATCTTCCTGTTTTTTCTCAGTCTGTCTGCCGGGAATTTGTCTGGGAGCAGCGCATTCGCCCGGGCAGCCTGTGCCGGGCATCTGCTGTATGTTTCATCTGCCTGTGCTCCCTTCCTTGTGTTGGGGATAGTATAAACCCATTTTCGCACCATGTCAATAGGTTTATTCTTTCAAAGACAAATCTGCCTTATCATCAGCCGGTTACCTGCCGCCGGAGCCCCCTTAATTTCATACGTCCTGCTGCTTCCTTTCCAGCGCTTCAAAGTGATACCGGGGCTTGCCTTTGCTCTTTTTTCCGTACTCGATGGCTTCTTTAGGGCAATAGCAGATGCAGGCCATGCAATGGGTGCAGTTTATGCCCCAGACCGGTTTGCCGTTTTCCAGATGGATATTGTTCAGGGGGCACAACTCCACGCACTTACCGCAGCCGATGCAGGCGTCCGTTGCCCGGAAGGCATCGGCTTTTACAAAGAAGCGATAGAACACCGGGTTTACCGGGCCGCTCATAAGGCGGTCGTAGAGGGTCTCTCTCGGTAGGGGAAACTCCTGCCCGGCTCTGAGCCGGGTCAGCACCTTCTGAAGTGCAGGCTCTGCCTGTTTCACGATGCTCCGTGCCTGTTCATTCCGGGGTGCATTGAACATGGCAATGTAGTTTTCCGGCATGATGATCTGGATAGTCCCCATATAATGCAGGTGTTTTTGCGCTGCAAGTTGCCGGTTGTATTTTGCCGCATTGCCAATTTCGCTGCCGCAGTCCATCACAAACCAGATGCGCTCTGCCCCGGTCAGCGCGGTCTTGCCCAGCCACTCCGACACCACCCGGGGGATGCGCCATGCGTAGGTAGGTGTCACCAACACCACGTCCCGCCCGGTTTGCACCGGGGCAGTATCCATTGCCTTGATGCAAGCGTTCAGGTCGTAAAGCGGCATCTCCAACCCTTCGGCAATGCGCCGCGCCAAATACCGGCTGTTTCCGGTTCCCGTAAAATAAAGTACCATGGCTGCTCCTTCGTTTTTTGTGTGGTTTTCAGTTGCCTGTCCGCCCGGCAAACTGGAAATTGTCAAATTCTTTGTAATAGGGTAATCATAATCTATAAATTACCATTTAGTCATTGCATTTTTTATAAAGAAAAACAGCTACGATCCATGCAAAAATAATAGTAAATATACCTGTTTCACTCACAAAAAACATTTTGTTATTAGCAACGGTTACTGTTCCAAAAATCAACTGGTCAAAAGTATTATGAGCTGCATGCAAAAAGATAGCAGGCCAAATACTTTTTGTTTTTATCGTTATTATTCCGTAAATCATTCCAACAGGTATAATCATAAAAAGAAAAGCCGGAACAGAATACCATGCGGGAGTTCCCGGCATATACAGACCTGATATAAGAATAGGCAAGTGCCATACACCCCAAAATATAGAAGTATATATTAGTGCCTTTTTTATTCCTACTCTTTCTAAGGTAGCTGGAACTAAATAACCTCTCCACCCAATTTCCTCACCGATAGCTGTAATCAAGCCTATGAAAATCCCAACAACAGACATAAGAACCAACTGAATGACGGATGCTTTACTCATATCTAAACTATTTGGAAAAGCAATCCAAAAAAGCACATATGGTATTCCTATGTAAACTGCCGGAATTAAACAAGATAATAGTATCCATTTAATTGATGTCTTCTGAAATCCAATACTCTGAAGTAATTTTTTGAATGATATTTTTCCGTTACTTTCTTTCTGCGATATACATCCTGCAATTATTGCCGCTATTGTGGGAACCCACATTAAAAAAACAGCTAACCCCATAGCTCTTAGTGCAATAACTATCGTTTCGAATATTGCACTAACTGAAATGACTATTACTAAAAAAAGTGTAACTGATTTATTCGTAAACATTTTTTTCTGTTCATCCATTACTTTTTCCTTCTTTCATAATTCCAAGTTGTCGTTCTCCGTATGCCATAGTCTCCGCACGCAAAAAAGCCCTTTGCGGCAGGGTGTGCGCTTACACCTCCCCCACAAACTTCATGCCCCAGCTCATGCGGGTGTCGTACATCAGACGGGTCAGGGCAAGGCTATCCTGCGGGGTGTAGCGGTCGCTGCCGGTACGCCCCTGCTTCACGCAGCGGCTTGCTTCCCGGATCTCATACTCAAAGCCGTTGATGTCCACCGGGCAACGGATGACCTCCGGCTCTTTGCCCTCCACTTCCAGCGTCATGGTCTCGGCGTGCTGGAAATCCGGCAGGAAAATGCTGCCCTTGGTGCCAAGGATGCGGGCGTTGCGCTCCAGCTCCTGCCCGATGGTCTGGACCGACTCTGCCTTGCAGCCGCCGGGGTAGGTCAGCACAAGGCGGCTGTAATCATCGGTGCCGTACTCGTTGATGTGCACCTCTTTGGTCTCCACCTTCTCCGGGTCCTGTCCGGTAAGGATGCGCAGAAAGCCCAGATTGTAGATGCCGATATCCAGCAGTGCACCGCCGCCCAGACCGGAATCAAACTTGCGGTCCTTCCGGGCACCGGAGGCCACAAAGCCGTACTGACAGGTGATCTGCTTCAGTTCCCCGATGGTGCCCGCCGCAAGGATCTCGCGCAGGCGGTCGTACAGCGGCAGCAGCCAGATCCAGAACGCCTCCATGAGAAAGAGGTGCTTTTCCTCTGCCAGACGGTACAGCTGCTGCGCCTGTTCCGGGTCGATGGTAAAGGGCTTTTCGCACAAAACGTGCTTGCCCTGCTCCAAGCAGAGCTTGCAGTTTTCGTAATGCAGGGTGTTGGGGGTGGCGATATAGATGGCCTCCACCTCCGGGTCGGCGGCAAGGGCTTCGTAGGAGTCATAGCAGCGGGGGATGCCGTACTGCTGCGCAAACGCCTGTGCGCTTTCCAGATGCCGTGACCCCACGGCAACAAGCTGCTCCCCCTCTGCGCCCATCTGTTCCACCGTAGATGCAAACTTTTTGGCAATGGTGCCGGTCGCTAAAATTCCCCACTTCATAACGGTACCTCCCGGTTTATTACTTTGGATTCGTTGCGTTCAGTATACCATGGTTTTCCCCTGCGGAAAAGATAGTGAAAAACAAAAATGCCCCCGGAGGGCTTGTTCCAACTCTCCGGGGACAGATTCTATGCACCGGTATCTTTCATCTTGTTCCAAACATTCTCATCCATTATAATAGAGATAGAAAGAAGGTGCCAACATGAAACATCGTATTGTCACGGCCGCACAAATGAAGGCCATCGAACAGGCCGGAAATGCTCACGGCCTGCCCTATCTGCAGATGATGGAGAACGCCGGGCTTGCAGCCTACGCCGAACTGAAAAACGTCCTTCCGCAACCCGGCTCTCTGCTGGTGGTCTGCGGAAAGGGCAACAACGGCGGGGACGGTTTTGTCATCGCCCGCGCCGCCGCAAAAGAGGGCTGGAAGGTGACCGTCCTTCTGGCCGAGGGTGAGCCGAAAACGCCCGATGCCATCCACAATTTTGAACGCCTGCACGGTCTGCCGGTGGAAATTTGCTCCGACGGCTCCGGGCTTTCGCATGAACCATTTACCGCTGTCGTGGATGCTCTCTACGGCACCGGCTTTCATGGCAGTCTGCGTCCGTCCGGCCTTACCGCCTGTGCGCTGATGAACCGTCAGCATGAAAACGGCGCATTTGTTCTGGCGATAGACCTGCCCAGCGGCATCAACACGGATACCGGGGAGGTTGCCGAGGGTGCTGCCCATACGGATCTGACCGTAACCTTTGACAGTTACAAGCCGCTGCACACGGCAGTATCGTCCGCACCGCTCTGCGGCAAAATCGTCTGTGCCGACATTGGCATCCGGGACGAGTGGCACCCGGTGTTTTAATGGGAGGTGGTCATCCTGCACGATATCTGGAATCCGTGGCACGGCTGCGGCAAATGCCTGTGACAGCTCTGAAACAACGCACGTTCCCTCCGTGCAGGCCTGGATCTCACGTTCCGGGTATCTGCGCGGAAGGGACGTTTCGTTTTATCAGAGTTTTGTCATCCACAGGCCGGGAGCCATCGGTTCCTTTTTCAGGAAATGGCATAGAACTGCTTCATAAACGCAAAAAAGTGCGCCGTCGGTTCCGACATAAACTGTGTGGAAAAATACACGATATAGAGTTTCCGCAAGAAAGCCGACTGTTCCAGAGGAATGATCAACAGCTTTCCAAGCTGTGCATCGTTCTGAACCGTTGCGCGGGAAAGGATGGAGATGCCCATCCCCAGTGTGATGCAGCGGATCAGCGAAGCGGCATCATCCATCACAGCGATTACATTCAGATCGTCCAGCGAAAGCCCCCGGTTTTTCAGATAATAGAGCGTTTCCTGTTTTGTCCCCGAAGTATCCTCCCGCAGGAGAAATGGTTCTTTCAGCAGCATGGAAACCGGATCTTTCAATTCCAGACAAGCCTGAAAATGCGGTGTAGCCGGGGCCGCGATCACAAGTTCATCCGAAGTGACCGGCAGAAAGCGGCAGGGTGTATCCGAAATTTTCGTGCCGACCAGCCCAATATCGCAGGTTCCATCTGTTACTTTCCGAATGACATCCAGACTGTCCGAGCAGCTGGTACGGAAGCGGACATCCGGCATTTCCTGATGGTACGCCGACAGCAGTTCCGGCAGAAGATAGAGGGACGGAACGGAGGAAACACCGATGTGCAGCAGCTTCTGATTTTTATCGGAAAGTTCCAGGATCGCTTTCTGCTGGAGATTCAGGATCTCAGCTGCGTAGTTGTAAAGGGTCTGCCCTGCGGGCGTGACCGACAAACTCTTGGTCGTTCGCTTCAAAAGCTGCGTATGAAGTTCTTTTTCCAGATTGTTGATATGCGAACTGACGGTCGGCTGCGAAAGATAAAGCTTTTGAGCCGCAAGGGAAAAACTCTGGTATTTTACGGTATACACAAAGGCTTCCAGTTGGCGGATATCCATGCTGCGCTCCTTTTTTGTGCTGAAAAGGCTTTTTCTTCTATTATAGTTCCGTTCATTGATTATATCAATAAGTACATACGGATTATCAATAAAATCAATTTCCCCTGAAAAATCGTGTGTGTTATACTGAACTGGTAAAGTTCACCCGCTAAAAAAGGAGGCAATCATGAAATTATTCGACAAAACATGGAAGCTGGCCTTGTCCGGTGTGGTCATCGGACTTCTGGTCATGCTTCTGGCCATGTCTGGCAACCCGGCCAACATGGCAATCTGCGTGGCCTGTTTCATCCGCGACGCGGCAGGCGCGCTCAAACTGCACACCGCTGCACCCGTTCAGTATTTCCGCCCTGAGATCGTCGGCTTTGTCTGCGGCTCGTTCCTGATTTCCATGGCAACCAAAGAGTATCGCTCTACCGCCGGTTCTGCGCCGATGGTGCGTTTTCTGCTGGGTGCCGTTATGATGATCGGTGCACTGGTCTTTCTGGGCTGCCCGCTGCGCATGGTGCTACGGATGTCTGCCGGTGACCCGAATGCGTATGTGGCGCTCATCGGCTTTGCTGGCGGTGTCGCCACTGGCTCCTGCTTCTTGAAAAAAGGCTTTTCTCTGGGAAGAGCCTATGAAACCAAGTCGCTCAGCGGTGCGGTGCTGCCGGTTCTGCTGGCTGCTCTGCTGGTGATTGGTGTGGCAACGGGTGCTTATGCGGCAAGCACGGAAGGCCCCGGCAGCAAGCACGCTCCGCTGCTGCTGGCACTGGTGGTCGCATTGGTCATCGGTGCCCTCGCACAGAAAAGCCGTATGTGCTTTGCCGGAAGCATCCGCGATGTGATCCTGATGAAGAATTTCGACCTGCTCAGCATTATTGCCGCGCTGTTTGCGGTCATGACCATTTATAACATTGCCACCGGCAATTTCCATCTGAGCTTCTCCGGCCAGCCCATTGCACATTCGCAGCATCTGTGGAACATCCTTGGCATGTACGTTGTCGGTTTTGCAGCGGTATTGGCCGGTGGCTGCCCGCTGCGTCAGCTGATCCTTGCAGGGCAGGGTTCCTCCGACAGCGCGGTAACGTTCCTCGGTATGCTTCTGGGTGCCGCTTTTGCACACAATTTTAATCTGGTCGGCAGCGCCGCCAAAGCTGCCACAGCGACCGATGCCGCTGTTCCCGGCGGCCCGGCCATGCCCGGCAAGATTGCAGTCATCGTTTGCATTGTACTGTTGTTTGTGATTGCAGCAACCAACCTGCGCCGTAAAAAAGCGGCAAAGTGATCTGAAAAAGGAGAAAGCACAATGGCTAAATTTGTTGAAGTGGACGTTCGCGGCCTTTCCTGCCCTGAACCGGTGTTGCTGACGATGGATGCGATGGAAGAGCATCCGGGCGAGATGATCCGCGTTCTCGGTGATGAAGCGCACACCCGCAAAAACATTGAAAAAATGCTGGAATATGAACACAAGGACTGTCAGACGACCACGCGGGCGGATGGCTGTTTTGAGATCACCTTTCAGGCATAACGGCAGCGTATGAGAGCAAAAAAGCCCTATCAGGTTTTGACATTCTACACTACTTCTGCGGTCATGGAACTGGAAGCCTTTTGCAAACAGAACGGGATTCCCGGCAGGCTGATCCCTGTTCCGCGGGAACTTTCTGCTGGCTGCGGGATCGCATGGCGGATGGAACCGGATGCGTACCGGCAGCATTCCGGCCTGCTTGCAGAGTGCCCTGTTGAAATCGAACAGACCAAAGAAGTTCTGCTATAACAAAATCGTCCCCTCCGTGCAGACCCGGATCTCGCTTTCCGGGTATCTGCGCGGAGGGGACTTATTGTTTTATCAGAGTTTTGTCGTCCACAGGCCATGCAGATTGCAGTAGGCATAGACCGCCACCGGTGTCTCGTCGCCCAGCTCAAAAGCCGCTCTGGGTGCCTCGCCCGGATGGAGATAACGGATGTGGCCGCCCTGCGCCGTTTCCACATAGAGCCACTGGATAACACCGATTATCCTATTTTTCATCTCTGTTACCCCCTGCAACTTCCGAGTTGTCGTTCTCTGTATACCATGGTTTTCGCATGAAAAATACCTGCGGCAAGGTGTGTGCTTACACCTCGCCCGCAAACTTCATGCCCCAGCTCATGCGGGCGTATGACGCAACGTCAGGGTCAAGTGCTTTTTTAGTTTTTTCCGCCGTTTACCACAAGCAGCTCTGCACCATGGGGATGCCCTCAGCTTCCCATGGCAATAAGCACCAGCACGACCACCACCGCAATGGCGATGAGGCAGCCGCAGCCGCTGCCATCTCCCCCGCCACCGCCGCCATTGTTGTGGTTCCCACCGCCGGACGAGCCGCCGAAGTTGCGGTTGAAGGCCGTCATGTATTGGGCATAGCCCGTGTCGCCCTTGCCGAAATAGCCGTAATCACCGTTTGCCATTGTATTTTCCTCCGTCTGAAGTGTGTTTTGCTTCTTCTGAGGTCA